>CAZSLT010000165.1:0-5609 GCA_964607595.1 uncultured Phycisphaeraceae bacterium | reverse complement strand
CACCCCCTCATCCCGCCCAATCGCTGCCATGGCGTGCCGGGCCGATCGAATCGCGTTGATCTGGCCGCGTCGAGGCCGCATTCCGGGCATACCCCTTCGCTCGGTAGACCTGTCAGGTCGTAGCGGCACCGGATGCATTCGAGATTGAGCGGTCGCGCCATCTCCACTCTCTACGGCTCCACCCCGCCCGGCGGATTCACCGTCTTCTGACACCCCCGCGGCACGCCTCGCGACCTCGTGTTCTATCATCCCGACTCACTCATCGGAGGTTCCCCCATGAAAGTCCACGCCCATGCCGCGTCCGGCCCCAAGGCACCGTTCAAGCCCTTCGAGTACGACCTGCCCGCGATCGGGCCCGAGCAGGTGGACATCGCCGTCAAGTACTGCGGCATCTGCCACTCCGATCTTTCCATGCTCGACAACGAGTGGGGCATCACCGCCTATCCCTTCGTCGGCGGCCACGAGGTCGTCGGGACGGTGCGGGCCGTCGGCGAGCGCGTCCCGGCGGGCAAGGTCAAGGTCGGCGACACGGTGGGGCTCGGGTGGTACGCCGCGTCCTGCATGCACTGCCGGCACTGCATGCACGGCGACCACAACCTCTGCCAGACCGCCGAAGCCACCATCGTCAACCGCCACGGCGGATTCGCCGACACGGTCCGCGGCCATTGGTCGTGGGCGACCGTCCTGCCCAAGGGCGTGGACCCCGCCAGCGCGGGCCCGCTGTTCTGCGGCGGCATCACCGTGTTCAACCCGATCGTTCAGCACGACATCCGCCCCACGCAGCGCGTCGGCGTCATCGGCATCGGCGGGCTGGGGCACCTGGCCCTGATGTTCCTCAACAAGTGGGGCTGCGAGGTCACGGCCTTCTCGACCTCCGCCGATAAGGAGAAGGAAGCACGCGGCCTGGGCGCGCACCACTTCATCAACACCAAGGACAAGGGCGCGCTCGAGAAGGTCGCCGGCCGCTTCGACATGATCCTCAACACCGCCAACGCCTCGCTGGACTGGGACGCCTACATGGGCGCCCTGGCGCCGCGCGGCGTGCTGCACACCGTGGGCGTCGTCGGCAACACCTTCGGCCCCACGCATGTCTTCCCGATGATCGGCGGGCAGAAGTCCTTCTCCGGCTCGCCGCTGGGCTCACCGGCGACGACGGCGGACATGCTCGATTTCTGCGCCCGCCACCAGATCGCGCCCGTGACCGAGCGCTACCCGATGAAGTCGATCAACGATGCGTTCGAAAAACTGCTGAACGGTTCGCCGCGGTATCGGCTGGTGCTGGAGGTGTGACGCCTTGCTCCCTCCCCCGACCCCGGCGGGGGAGGTGCCGAACCCCGCAGGGGTGAGGCGGAGGGGGTCACTTGTTAGAGCCGCGAGGGGAACCGAGCGGACAGTTGTGCGACGATCTGTCCGCTCACTTCCGTTCGCGGCTCACACGCTCAGCCAACGCCCCGCACACGCTTGCAGGGTCCTCACTCCCGCACACACACGAACTCACCGCCACGCCTCTCACCCCCGCCGCGGCGAGTTGGCCCACATTCCCCGGCGTGATGCCCCCGATGGCCAGGTGAGGCGGCAGCGGCGGGTCATGGGCGAGGTACTCTCGCAGGTACTCCACGCCCGCGATCACATCCTTCTTCTTCGTCATCGTCTCGAACATCGGACCCACGCCGCAGTAGTCGGCGCCGTCTCTGCGTGCCCGCTCCGCCTGCCCGATGTTCGCCGTCGACACGCCGATCAACAGTCTGTTCCCAACCATCCGCCGCGCCTCGCGCACGGGCAGGTCGTCCTGGCCCAGGTGGACCCCGTCCGCGCCCGACGCCAGCGCGATGTCCACGCGGTCATTCACGATCACGCTCACGCCTCCTTGCCGACACACTTCCACCAGCAACTTCGCACGCGCCAGCAGTTCACCGTCCGGCAGCGACTTCTCCCGCAACTGGATGCAGTCCGCACCACCGTCGATACTCGCGCTCGCCACCTCCGGCCACGGCCGTGCGCACAGCGCCTCGGTGATGATCACGCAGAGCGTCCATTGCCGGCGCCCCGGGCGGCCCATCGCGCTGACGAGCGCCCGCTCCGCCTCGTAGCCGCGGTAGCGGAGCGCCTCGAACCCCCGAGCGGCGCCGGCATCGAGCGGCTTGGCGTACTCCTCCAGCGACCGCAGCGCCTCGCTCAGCCGCTTGCCCGCGGCCACGACGACATCCCGCGCGGTGGTGCGCTGCATCTCCGCATCGGTCGTGATCGCGGTCCCGACATCGGCGGGCGTATCCCGAAACAGCACGCAGTCTGGCGCAAAGGATCGCATGACATCGGCCAGGTCGTGGCGGATCGATTTGATCGACCCTGAGAGCGGCGCATCGTCCAGCAGAAAGCGCGCACCGTCCTCCATCACCCGCAGGGCCTCGCGGGCGCGGTTGGCGTTCGCATCGATCAGCCGCGTCACATCGCGCATCGGCGCATTCTAGACCCGCGGCCGCCCGCCGCCGACCGCGCTCTCGGCCGCGCCCCCGTCACTCTTGACTTCCGACCCCACGCGCAGACTCATCCCCATCGTGTGGAAGATCTTGTCGCGCGCCTCGATGTACCCCGGTGAGTCCAGGTCGCGCGGGCGCTCCAGGTCGATACGGATGTCCACCGACACCGTCGCGGGGCGGCGGCTCATCACCAGCACCCGGTCGGCGAGCTGCACCGCTTCTTCAATGTCGTGCGTCACGAAGAGAATCGTCTTCTTCTCACGCTGCCACAGCGAGACCAGATCACTGCGCATCTTCAGCCGCGTGATGAAGTCCAGCGCGCCGAAGGGCTCGTCCATGTAGATGATGTGCGGGTCCGCGGCCATCGCGCGGGCGATCTCCACACGCTGCCGCATCCCGCCCGACAACTCGCGCGGGTACGACCGCTCGAACCCCGTGAGGCCAACCATCTCGATGTAATGGTGCACGATCTCGCGCCGCTTCTCCGGCGGGTGCTCGTCGAGCCCGAAGGCGATGTTCTGCTCCACCGTCAGCCACGGGAACACGCCGTTTTCCTGAAACACGAAGATCCGCCGCCGATCCGGGCCGCTCACGGGCGCGCCCTCGACGAGCACCTCGCCCGAGGTCGGCTTGATGAACCCGCCGATCGCGTTGAGCAGCGTGGACTTGCCGCAGCCCGACGGCCCGACAATGACGACGAACTCGCCCTCGTCCACCGTCAGGTTGACGCGCTCGAGCACATGGACCGGCTCGCCCATCTTCTTGCCGGGGAACGACATCCACACATCGCGCACGCTGATGATCGGTTCGGGTGCGAGGGGGGCGGGGGGGGAGCCGTGCCCCGGGGCGCCGTTGGTGGTGATGGACGCCGCGCCGCTCATCGGTTGGAGTACCCCCAGCGGACCTCGTCGAATCGCTCGAGGCGTCGCAGCATCATGTCCAGCAGAAGGCCGATGACGCCGATCATCGCCATGCCCGCGACCACGAGGTCGTACCGCTTGCCGGCGTTGCGGGCGTCGATGATGAGGAAGCCCAGCCCGCTCGTCACGGCGATCATCTCGGCCGCGACCACGACCAGCCACGCGATGCCCAGCGCGATCCGCAGCGATGTGATGATCTGCGGCAGCGTCGCCGGCAGAATCACCCGCCGGAACAGCGCCATCCCCGAGATGCCGAAGTTCCGCGCCGCGCGGACATACACCGGCTGGATGTTCGAGACCGCGGCCATCACCGAGACCGTGATCGGGAACACGCTGGCCAGGAAGATCAGGAAGATCGGGGCCGCGTCCGTGATCCCGAACCACAGAATCGCCAGCGGGATCCACGCGATCGGCGAGATCGGCCGCAGAATCTGGACGACCGGGTTGAAGGCCCGCGAGGCCGTCGGGAACCAGCCCAGCGCCAACCCCAGCGGAATCCCCACGATCACCGCCAGCGCGAAGCCCCATGTGACGCGGAACAGCGACGCCACGATGTACTTGAAGAGCAGGCCCTTGTTCGCCAGTTCGACGACGCCCAGCACAACCTGCCACGGCGTCGGCAGCAGGTCGTTTTTCGTCAGCACGATCGTGAAGTGCCACGCCACCAGCAAACCGACAATCACGAGCGTCGGCGCCGCCAGCGCACAGAACGGCCACAGGGGCGGGCGTTTGCCGACCGCGCCCACCACGCCGGGGCGGTCGCACATCAACCGCACGCGCGGCGACGGCTTGGTCGAGACTTGCGTCACGGCGTCGGCTCCCACTGGTAGGCCTCGACCGCGCCGTCGTCCTTGACAAAGGACGGATCGCAGTAGTCCTCGAAATGCGCCGTGCCGGCCAGGATGCCGCTGATCACGCCAAGCTCCTCGATCTCCTCGAAGTCCGGCTTCAGCACCGCCAGGTTTGTGTACTTCACGCGGTCCGGCGGCTTGCTCAGGACGAACTCCAGCAGGCGCGGGTCCTGGTTGTAGTAGTACTTGCTCACGAACTGAGCGGTCTCCATCCGGTGGTCCATGCTCGTGTCGATCCACTTTCCGGACTTCGCGATCCCGTCCACGAGCCTCTGCACTGTCTCGCGATCGTTCGCGATCGCGTCCTCGCTTACAGCCAGTACGCACGAGATGAACTCGGGCCAGATGTCCTTGGTCAGGTAGAGCACACGCCCGTACCCGTCCAGTTCCGTCTGGCCCATGAAGGGCTCGCCGGAGGTGATGCCGTCCACCGCCTTGGCGTAGAGCGCGGCGGGCATGTCGGGCGGGGGCATCTCGACGAGTTTGACGGCGTCCAGCGGGATGCCGCGGTCGCGCAGCGCCTTGAAGATCAGCAGCCGCTGGTTCGAGTAGCGGTTCGGCACCGCAACCGTCTTGCCGACGAGGTCCTCGATGCGGTAGATGTCCGAGTCCTTGTGGACCATCAGCGCCGTGCCGTCGCGGTGACCGAGGTACACGATTTTGATCGGCACACCCTCCTCGCGGAGCTTCATCGCCATCGGCGCGAGAATGAAGGTTGCCTGCGTGTACCCCGAGAGGTACGCCTCCTTGAGTTCGGGCCACCCGTTGAAACGGATCGGCTCGAACATACTCTCGCCCGTCATGCTCTTGTTGATGAAGTGCGTCACCGGGCAGGTCAGGTGGCAGGTCACCGGCAGGAACCCAACCCGAAATGTCGTGGCCTTGGCCTCATCCGAGGGATGCAGCCAGCGCTGCACCTTTTCGGGGTGGTTGGACCACAGGTGAGCCGCCGAGATCGCGACGATCCAAGCCGCGGCCCCGATGGAGATCGCCTTGCGAAAGGTGGCCATATCGCTCCCGATCGCGGACGCCATCGCTCCGGCGCGCACGGGGTTTCAAGTCTTGTCCTCGGCCGCCGCCTGGCCCAGCGGCCAGGCCGGCAGCCCTGTCACGAGACCCAGACTCTAACCCCCAAATCTCCGTAGAGCCATTCTAAAACTCCTCCGATCGGGGGAGATTGGGCCCGCCCCCCGCCAGGAACCCCTCCCACTCTCTCAGCCCCGGATGCCGCACCCCCGGAATCGGTCAGTCCGTGTGCCCGTTGGCCACCGAGTCCAGCGGCACATAGGTGGTGTCCTTGATCGTCCCCAGGCAGAAGTTCGACCGCACCCGACCGATGTTCGGGATCGCGCTCAGACGGT
>CAZSLT010000164.1:0-5719 GCA_964607595.1 uncultured Phycisphaeraceae bacterium | reverse complement strand
TGATGCAGCGGGGAAGCCCGGACATATCCGGATGAAATCCGAACATCGAGCCGTCGGTCACCGCCCAAGGATCGGGATCTCGCCTACTGTTGCGGACCGATGGCCGCACCCGAGATTTGCCTGCTCGTCGATGGTTTGTGCCCGCTGTGCAAGCGGGAGGCCGCGTTTTTGGAGCGGCGCGACAAAGGACGCGGGCGGCTGGTGACAACCGACATCACCGCACCGGGGTTCGAGCCGGCCCGCTACGGCAGGTCGATGGATGAACTCATGGGCCAGATCCACGGCGTGCTGCCGGACGGGACCATCCTGACCGGGATGGCGGTCTTCCGGCGGGCGTACAAGGCCGTCGGGTTGGGGTGGCTTCTGGCACCGACCGGCTGGCCGCTGCTCCGGCCTCTCGCCGACGCGGCCTACCGCTGGTTCGCCAAGAATCGCACCCGGCTCACGGGGCGGTGCGAGGGTGGGCGCTGCGGCGTGGGTGGTGGGGACGCTCAGGCGGGCGACTCATCGGCGACGAGATAGAACCGCGCCACCTCGGCCGCGAACTCCGAGCCGTCGTCGCGGGCCATGGCGTACGAGCCCTCCATCGTTCCCCAGGCGGTCGTGAGCGGGCAGAAGCTCTCGTACTCATAGGTGTGGCCGGGCTCGATGCGGGGTTGAGCGCCGATGACGCCCTCGCCCTCGACATCGCGGCGCTGGCCCTGGCCGTCCACGATGATCCAGTGCCGGCGGAGGAGGGTGACGGCGCCGTCGCTCTCGTTGGCGATGTGGATGCGGTACCTGAAGATGAACCGTGCCGCGTCCGGCTCGGAGTGATCGGGCAGGTACCGTGGGCGCGCCGAGATGCGGACGCCGTTGGTGACGGCGACCGAGCCGAGTGCGGATTGTGGTTGTGCGTGAGCGCCCATGCGGCCTGTGTCCTCTTGGGCCAAGTGTAGCCGCCCGGGGAGTCAGGCAAGGAGAAAGTGGGTGGCAACGCCCGCGGCGTAGCCGAGCGCGATGACCGGCGTCCACTTGAGGTGGGAGAGGAAGGTGTACCGGCCGTGGGCGACGCCCATCAGCCCGACGCCCGCGGCCGAGCCGATCGAGAGCATCGACCCGCCGACGCCCGCGGCCAGTGTCACCAGCAGCCACTGGAAATCGTCCATGTCGGGGTTCATGGCCAGCACCGAGAACATGACGGGGATGTTGTCCACGACGGCCGAGACGGCCCCGATCGCGATGTTGGCTTTCGAGTAGCCCAGTTCGCCGTAGAGCGCCTGCGAGGCCAGGTCGAGGTAGCCCAGGAAGCGCAGCCCGCCGACGGAGAAGATGACGCCGAAGAAGAAGAGCAGCGTGTCCCACTCGGCGTGGCCGACCTCTCTGTAGATATCGATGCGGTCGCCGGAGTCCTCGGGCGAGGTGATGGTGATGATGTGGGTGAAGACCATGAGCGCGCCCATCCCGGTCATCATGCCCAGGAAGGGCGGGATGCCCCAGAAGTGCTCGAAGCAGACCGCTAGCACAATCGACCCGCAAAAGATCGCGCAGATGCGCATGGCGCCGCGCTTGAGGACGGTGGTGTCGGAGACGGGATCGGGGCTGGTGTCGGGGACGAAGAAGCTCATGAAGAACGCCGGCACGAGGTAAGTCACGACGCAGGGCAGGAAGAGGGGGAGGAACTCGAGAAAATCGAGTTTCTTGGACTGCCACACCATGAGCGTGGTGATGTCGCCGAAGGGCGAGAACGCCCCACCCGCGTTGGCGGCGCAGACGACATTGACGCAGGCCAGCGGCACGAAGCGCGCCGAGCCGCGCCCGACGGCGGTGACGACCGCGCCCATGAGGAGCGCCGTGATCAGGTTGTCGAGCACGCCGGAGAGGAAGAAGGCCATGACGCCGGTGACCCAGAAGAGCCGGCGGAAGGACCAGCCGCGTCCGACGAGCCACGCGCGCAGGGCCGCGAAGACATGGCGCTCGTTCATGGCGTTGATGAAGGTCATCGACGCCAGCAGGAACAGGAACATCTGCGCGAAGTCTTTCAGGTCGTGCAGCACGGCGTCGTGGATGACTTTCTGATCGATGCCCATGGTCGCCGCGCCCGAGGCGATGATCGCCCAGATGACGCCCGCGGCCAGGATCACGGGCTTGCTCTTGCGGACAGAGTGGAACTCCTCGGTCATCACCGCGATGTAGGCGAGCACGAAGACGACCAGGCACGCCACGCCCCTCCAGGAGGCGGTCTCGTGGAGGAGCCGGCCGGTGCCGAAGCCCTCGTCGCTGGCGGGCGCGGCCCCTTGGCCGATCGCGGCGCCGATCGAGGGGTCGCCCGGCGCGCCGAGGACCCCAACGCCGAGGTGCAGAAGTTCGATGGCGAGCTGGCCGGCGGTCAACGGGGGTGCCCTTTCGGTGGGACGCCGAGCATAGCGATCCGGGCCTGAGGGTGCCGGGGCCGACGCGTGGTGGATGGCTCGATGAAAAACGCCGCTCTTTCGAGCGGCGTCGGGAATTCTCGGGATGGCGCCGTGCGTCGATCAGCCCTTGGCGCGGATCGCGTCGCGGATCTCCATGAGGAGCTTCTGATCGGGCGTGGGGCCGGGGGGCGGGGCGGGGGCCGCGGCTTGCCTTTTCCGCATGTTGTTCATCACCTTGATCATCATGAAAATGACGAAGGCGAGGATGATGAAGTTGATCAAGACCGTGATGAAGTTGCCGTATGCGAGGACGGGCCCGATGCCGCGGGCGTCGGTGAGCGTGAGATTGGGGTTGGCTTCTCGTGCGGTGCGGACCGCTTCGGTCAGGCCGAAATACATGTTGGAGAAGTCGGCCTTGCCGAAGATGCCGACGAGGGGCATGACGACATCGTCGATCAACGACTTGACGATGACACCGAAGGCGCCGCCGATGATGATGCCGACGGCCATGTCCATGACATTGCCCTTCATGGCGAATTCTTTGAATTCCTTGAGCAGTCCCATGCGTTGACTCCTGTGTGGTGGGGCCGGCTGCCCGGCTGATCCAGAGAGGCGTGTCGGACACAAGCCCCGGATTCCGGGGGGCATCGTACCGGGATGGGGGGATTCCGGGGAATCGGACGGGGCGCGGGGGTGCCGCGCTACACTGGCGGCCGATGACCACGCCCGGGCAGCCCGTTCATGTCGTGATCCCGACCCATGTGGCGCGGCACCTCGATTTGGTGCTTGTGGGTCTGGCGCGGCAGACGATCGCGCCGGCGAGTGTGGTGGTCTCGTGCGACACGGATGACTCGGCGATCGGCGCGGTGATCGAGCGGTGGGGGGCGCGTATCGGCACGCCGGGCGGTGTGTGGTGGGTGCGGCGGGCGTCGATGGGGGGCGAGCGGCTGTGCCAGGTCCGCAACAACGGTGTGCGTCACCTCGTGGAGACGATGGGCGTCGGCGCCGGTCGGCTGCTCATCCTCGACGGCGACATGCTCTGCTCGGACACGGTGATCGAAGAGCACGCGCGCCAGGGGGCACGGGCGGACCTGGTGTACCCGTACCGGGTGAATGTGGATGAAACGGCGACGGCGGCGCTGGATCCGCGGCGGGTGCTCTCGGGCGAGCAGCGGCTGGGGGTGACGCCCGAGCAGCTGGCGGAGCTTTTGGCGCGGGAGCGCCGATACCGCAAGCAATTGCTGCTGCGCCGGCTGCGGCTGGGGGCTCGTCACAAGCCCAAACTGCTGGGCGGGCACTTCTCGTGCGACCTCGGGCTGTACCTGCGGCTCAACGGGTTCGACGAGCATTACCAGGGATGGGGCTTCAAGGACGACGAGTTCGCCTACCGGGCGGCACGGCTGGGGGGGACCGTGGCGGTCCCCGTCTCGCGGATCATCGCGTGGCACCTCTACCACCCGACCCGCCAGCCCCCGGGGCGGATGGCGGACCTGCCGACGGCCCGGCGGTTCGCCAGCCGGGGGTCGCTGCCGGTGGTCGCCGAGCACGGGGTGCGGAACCCGCTGCCACAGGGGCCGTTGGAGGCGGACCGATTCGGGGGTTGATTGGGGGGTGGGGCATGCCTGAGACTGAGTCTCGGCGTATACTGGAATGCTTCTAGATTTATGACCAACTCGTCCGTGTTTCGGCACGGGCGTCCATCGGGGACGATGTCTCATGCTCAAACTGCCGGTGTATCTGGACCATGCCGCGACCACGCCGTGCGACCCCCGGGTCGTGGAGGCGATGCTGCCGTACTTCACAGAGAAGTTCGGCAACCCCGGCTCCCGCAATCATCGCTTCGGCTGGGAGGCCGAGGAGGGCGTGGAGACGGCGCGTGAGCGGTGCGCGGCGCTCATCGGTGCGCAGCCGAAGGAGATCGTGTTCACCTCCGGATCGACCGAGGGGAACAACCTGGCGATCAAGGGCGCCGCGGAGATGTACGCCCGCAAGCCCGAGGGGCAGGAGGGCCGGGGGCACATCATCACCAGCACGATCGAGCACAAGGCGGTGCTCGACCCGTGCAAGCGGCTGCAGAAGCGCGGCTTCGATGTGACTTATCTCGAGCCGCCGCGTGACGGCATCGTCACGGCGGAGATGGTCAGGAGCGCGATGCGTGAGGACACGATCCTCGTGAGCATCATGTGGGCCAACAATGAGATGGGCACGATCAACGAGGTGCCGCAGATCGGGAAGTTGTGCCACGAGCGCGAGGTGGTGTTCCACACGGACGCGACGCAGTGGGTCGGGAAGATGCCGACGGATGTGGAGAAGGACGACATCGACCTGCTGACCTGGTCGGGCCACAAGATCTACGGGCCCAAGGGCGTGGGCGGGCTGTACATCCGTCGGCGCAAGCCCCGCATCCGGCTGGTGGCGCAGCAGGAGGGCGGCGGGCAGGAGCGCGGCTACCGCTCGGGCACGCTGAATGTGCCGGGCATCGTCGGCTTCGGCATGGCGTGCGAGCTCTGCTCGAACGAGATGGAGACGGAGCGCGAGCGGCTGCGCGGGCTGCGCGACCATATGGAGTCAAAGCTGCGGTCGTCGCTCGAGCATGTGCATATCAACGGCGAGCCGCGGAAGCGGCTGGCGCATATTTCCAACATGTCCTACGGGTTCGTCGAGGGCGAGGGGCTGATGATGGCGATCAAGGACATCGCCTGCTCGTCGGGTTCCGCCTGCACGAGCGCGTCGCTTGAGCCGTCGTATGTGCTCAAGGGCATCGGCGTGGGCGACGACCTGGCGCACTCCTCGCTGCGGTTCTCGCTGGGGCGGTGGACGACCAAGGAGCAGGTCGATTTCGCGATCGAGAAGCTGACCTGGGCCGTCAATCACCTGCGCGAGCTCAGCCCGCTCTGGGACATGCACAAGGAAGGCATCGACATCTCCACCATCGAGTGGGCGCACCACTAAGACGACACCGAACTTCACACCGAGAGGTGACACCATGGCGTACAGCGACAAACTGATCGAGCACTACGAGAAGCCCCGCAATGTTGGGACCTTCGGCACGACCGCGGAGGTCAAGCAGCGGAAGGATGTCGGCGTCGGCGTCGTCGGCGCCCCCGAGTGCGGCGATGTGATGCAGCTCCAGATCCGCGTCAACCCCGAGACGGGCGTCATCGAGGACGCCAAGTTCAAGACCTTCGGGTGCGGCAGCGCGATCGCCTCGTCCTCCCTTGCCACCGAGTGGCTCAAGGGCAAGACGGTGGACGAGGGGCACGAGATCCGCAACACGGAGATCGTGGAGGAGTTGTCGCTGCCGCCGGTCAAGATCCACTGCTCGG
>CAZSLT010000163.1:0-5768 GCA_964607595.1 uncultured Phycisphaeraceae bacterium | reverse complement strand
GTGCTGGACCCCGCGCTCACGCGCCCCGGCCGCTTCGACCGCCAGGTCGTCGTCACCCTCCCCGATGTCCAGGGCCGATACGAGATCCTCAAGGTCCACGCCCGCAAGGTCCGCCTCGGGCCGGATGTCGATCTGCTGAAGATCGCCCGCGGCACGCCGATGTTCTCCGGCGCCGAACTCGAGGCGATCATCAACGAGGCCGCGATCATCGCCACCCTCGCCGACAAAGACTTTGTCGAGCACACCGACCTCGAAGAGGCCCGCGACAAGGTGCGCTACGGCCGCTCGCGCAAGAGCCGCGTCATCGAGGAGAAGGAGCGCATCGCCACCGCTTATCACGAGGCCGGCCACGCCGTCGTCCAGATGCTCCTGCCCGACGCCGACCCGCTCCACAAGGTCACCATCATCCCCCGCGGCCAGGCGATGGGCGCCACCTTCAGTCTGCCCGAGAAGGACCGCTACGGCTACGGCCAGCGCTGGCTCAAGGCCACCATGCGCGTCATGTGCGGCGGCCGCATCGCCGAGAAGCGCAAGACCAGCGATATCTCCTCCGGCGCCGCCATGGATATCCAGCAGGCCACCGAGCTCGCCCGCCACATGGTGCTCGAGTGGGGCATGAGCGACAAACTCGGCTTCGTCCGTTACTCCGGCTCCGACACCCGCGAGACCTTCCTCCCCGAGCGCGAGTATTCCGACGACACCGCGCGAATCATCGACGAAGAGATCCGGGCGTTGGTCATGGAGGCGTTCGCCGACGCCGAGCGGCTCATCGACGAGAACTGGGACCGCGTCGAGCAGGTCGCCGAAACACTCCTCCGCCACGAGACCCTCAGCGTCGACGAGGTCCGCAAGCTGATGCGCGGCGAGACGCTCGACAAGCCGACCGTCAGCGATCTCATCGAGGCCGAGTCACGCCGCGCCGCCCCGACGCGCCCGCGCCCGCGCCCCGATGACGACAAGGGCATCGACCCCGGCATGCTCCCCTCGCCCGCGTAAGCGCCTCGGGTGGCACGGGCTCGTCGAAGACTTGCCCGCGGCTCAAAGATCCTGCAACCGCGCCCGCACCTCCGCCGCGCTCATCCCCTCGATGCGCACGGTCTTCTCGGCCGCGGTCATCCCCGAGATCACGCTCACCTGCCGTTTGCCCACCCCCAGGGCTCCGGCGATCAGCGCGCAGATCGCCTTGTTCGCCTTGCCGCCCTCCGGCGGCGCCGCAACTCGGACCTTGAGCCGATCGCCGAGCGCGCCGGAGATCTGATCACGCGACGCGCCCGGCACCGCCTTCACCCCGATCACGGCGTGCCCCGAACCATCATCTGTCACGCGAATCGAGTCCGGCATGGTGCTTGTTCGGGTTGACAGGGCGTTACTCTGGGTCTTGGATCAACCGGACGAAATACCGGGCCTCGGCGTGCCGATTCCACGATTGAAACGCCGACGCCTCGGAGGGAGATGAGCATGCACTGTAATCGACTCGCCGCACGGATCACCGCGCTCGCCGCGGCCTGCATCCCGGCGGCCGCCACGCTCGCCTACGACGAGTCCAATGTCCTGCTCCTCTACAACTCCCAGAACGCCGAGTCGCTGGCCGTCCGCAACGCCTACCTCGCCGCCCATCCCGGCGTGCGGCAGTTCGACTTCAACAACGCCACCATCCCGACCCAGAACATCAACCGCTTCGACTTCAATGTCAAGATCCGCGCGCCGCTCCTCAACTTCATCAACGGAGTCTCGACGCCGTTCGAGGACATCTCGCAGGAAGTCGTCGTGATGGTGACGACCCGCGGCCTGCCGACCCGCCTCAACGGCGGCGCCGAGTTCATGCTCAGCACCTCGTACGCCAGCGTCGAGTCTGAGCTCTCGCTCATCCAGCAGGACCTCGAGGTCGCCGGGACCGCGCCGCTCCTTTTCCGTTACAGCGGCGTCATCGACAACCCCTTCCATGTGTTGACGACGCTCCCCATCGACAACTGGTCCCGCGTCAACATCAAGACCCCCAAGAACTTCACGATCGTCGGCCCAACGAACGGCGAGCACTGGTGGGCGACCGACCTCACCCCCGGCGACATCTATCTCGTCTGCCGCCTCGACGCGGCGCCCACAACCGGCGCCAACCCGCGAACCGCCGTCGAGAACATCGAAGCGATGATCGAGCGTTCGCAGAACCTGGTCGTTTCCAAGTGCAAGGTGCAGGTCCTGCTTGACGAGTACCAGGCCTCCGCCAACCAGTTCGACGACGACAGCCTCCTTCCCCGCTTCCCTGTCGGCGAAGATTTCGAGATGTCCGCTCAGGTGATGAACAATCAGGGCTGGTCCGTCCTCCACGACGAGACCACCAACTTCGTCACCGGCCCCGAACTCCCCGACGCCCGCCCGCTCATCATTTTGGGCACCTACGGCGAGAACCACGACTTCGCGCCCCCCGGCGAGAACCCGCCGGGCAACGGGACCTACCTCGACACCTATACCTTCGACCCCGCGGCGATGTTCGTCTCGTACGAGTCCTTCAACGCGCACGACATCTCGGGTCAGACCGGATCCGATCACGAGCAGGTCTCCGACTTCATCGCCGCCGGCGGATCATTCGCCATCGGGCATGTCGCCGAGCCGACGACCTTCTTCGTCGCCGATGTCGTCTACCTGTTCCGCGCGATGATGATCTCCGGACGCACCTTCGCCGAGGCCGCGTACAACGCCATGCCCGCGCTGAGCATCACCACCGTCCCCATCGGCGACCCGCTCGCCCGCATCACCGTCGTCGATACTTTCGTCGCCGATGTCACCGAGGACGGCGTCGTGGATGTCGACGACCTCAACGCGATCCTCGGCTCCTGGCTGCAGAATGTCGGGGTCGGCAACCGCCTCGATGTCGCGGGCAACGACGGCGTGATCAATGTCGATGACCTGAATGTCATCCTTGGCGCCTGGCTCGAGTCCTGCCCGTGACCGGCGCATGAAAAAGGGGCGCCCTCTCGGGAGCGCCCCTTCGATCGTCATAGGATGGATCAACTCAGCGACGGCGACGGGTCACGCCCGCCAGACCGCCCACCGCCAGCAACGCCGCGGCCCCGGGAGCCGGCACGGGCTGCAGGTTGTTCGCGAACACCCAGTCCGCCACCTGGTAGCCGAGGGTGTTGCCGTCCAGCGAGTCGAAGTAGAAGTGGACGCCGAGATACACGCGGCTCAGCGCGTTCTCCCACGCCGCCTCGGAGAACGACCCGAAGGTCCGCGTCAGGTCCGCGTCGTAGCCCAGGCCGGGATTGACCGCGAACTCGTCGCTGCCGATCGTGAACTCGTACTCGTCCCCGAACAGCGCTGCCATGATGCCCGCGTGCGCCGC
Organism: uncultured Phycisphaeraceae bacterium; assembly: GCA_964607595.1. GTDB lineage: Bacteria > Planctomycetota > Phycisphaerae > Phycisphaerales > UBA1924 > JACKHC01. Next base: position 2,428 of record CAZSLT010000163.1, on the reverse strand, counting down.
CCCCATCGTCGCGTGGCCCGAGACATACGCCGGGAACGGCGGGGTGAAGTCGTTCAGCGGCAGCCAGTCCTCGACCGGCGTCGTTTGCGCGTTGCCGTCATCGACGGTCTCGCGGATCGCGTCGATCGGCCGCCAGAGGTCGATCGGCGTGTTGTACTTGGCGTCCCACGCCGCGATGCACGCGTCGCCCATCGCCATGTTCACCAGCGCGAACATCCGGGCGTTCTCACCGAGCGACAAACCCTCTTGGTTCGACACGACCTTGCTGATCTCGACCAACTGCCCCGGGGGCTTCGAGGTGCCGTCGCGGTCGTTGGCCCAGAACCAGGCGATCTCCGTCTGCTCGGCCGTGCGCATCACGCTGTCGCGCGAGCCCAGGTCCTTGACGCCGGGGATGCCCGGCCCACCGTTGATGTTCTGAGTGTACTCCTCGCTCTGCAGCAGATTCTGCATGGAGCCGTAATCGGTCAGCCGCGTCGGGCGGTACTGCGAGCTGCTCTGCATGCCCCACGGCGTCACATTGCCCCAGTGCGGGCTGAACGCGGGAACATTCGGCCCGTCCGGTGTGACCGCGAAGTCGCCCGCGCCGCCGCCGTAGGCGTACGACGGATCAGCGTCGTAGCCGTCGTTGGCGCGGTAGTTCCCGATCGCGTTGGCGACGGCGATACCGTGCGCAATACCCGCCGCCTTCGCCGGGCCGTCCGGGATCGCCGCAAGACTCGCCGCGTACTGGTTCTCAATAATCGTCGCCGCCGCGGGGTTGCTGTTGTGCAGCGCGTACATCGAGTGGTACGCCGCCGCGGCGGCGGCCGCTTCACGCGATGCATTGCCCACCGGCACCGGCAGGCCGGGCGTGTAGGACTGATACGACTGGCCGAACTGCGTGACCTGATCGATCGAGTTGATCGCGTCGAACATGGCCAGGCTCATCATTGGCCCGCCGCGGGACACCGGGCACGGGGCGCCGCCCGTGACGCGGATCACATCCTGGTACGCCGACTGCCAGTCCGTCACGACATCGCCGAACGCCGCTCCGGCCAGCGCCATGATCGCGCACGACGACAACGACACCCTCAAAAGTCCCATGCACATCTCTGAATCTCCATGTCCATTGGGGCGATGGCCGTCTCACGAGTGACGCCGCGTCGCCCTCCATCCCTGTGCAACAGGAAGATATCCCGACCCCGCCGGTTGTCGAGGGAATCAACACCGCTCGGGAAAGAATTGTGGTCGATTTGAGAGGGAAACCGCCGTCACCCGTTGCAAGTCCGGCATCACCGGCGCCTTAAGACCCTAACCCTGCCCGATCGAGTGCATCGCCTCGTCGATGATCGCGTCCGCGTCCGCGCGAGTCGGCGCCTCGACGATCATCCGCAGGATCGGCTCGGTGTTGCTCGCCCGCACATGGAGCCAGGCCGGCCCCGCCCCCGAGGCCGCGTCGAAGTCCACCCGCACACCGTCCTGCGTGTCCCGCCGAGCGTCGGGGAACGCGTCCACGACCTGCGACATCGCGCGGTCGGCCAGCCCCGGCCGCAGCTCGACCTTCCTCTTGATCATCGAGTACGAAGGCAACCCGTCGCAGAGTTCACCCACGCCCAGCCCCGTCCGCGCCATCAGCGCCAAGACCAGCGCCGCCGCGCCGATGCTGTCCCGGATCAGCACCACCTCCGGCCAGACGACGCCGCCGTTGCCCTCCCCGCCCAGCACGCACCCGCGCTCCGCGATCGCGCGCACCACATTCGCCTCGCCCACCGCCGTCCGCACCACGCCCGCGGCCCCGAACTCCCGGGCGACATCGTCGATCATCCTGCTCGTCGAGAGATTCGCCGCAAGCAAAGCACCGCGCGCCGAATCGCCCATCATCCCGAGCATCGACATCGCGCACAGCGCCAGCGTGTACTCCTCGCCGACATACCGCCCGCCCGCGTCCACGATCGCCAGCCGGTCCGCGTCCGGGTCCTGCGCCAGCCCGATATCCGCCTTCGCCGCGCCGACCTTCTCGCACAATTCCTTCAGGTTCTCCGCGATCGGCTCCGGCGCGTGCGGGAAGACGCCATCGCCGCTCTTGTGCAGATGCGTCACGCGGCAATCCAGCGCTTCCAGCAGCCCCGCCATCACACCGGCGCCCGAGCAGTTCACCGAGTCCACCACAACCTTGAACCTCGCGGACCGGATCCGATCCAGCGGCAACAGACGCCCCAGCGCGGTCAGCACCAGGTCCACATGCCGGTCCCGCGCTGTGATGTCGCGCTCCACCGCGCCGAACGAACCGTGCCCCACCACGCGCACCGGCCCACTTCGGAATCGCGCGATGATCGCCGCCGCCTCATCCCCCAGCGGCGCACGCCCCTCCGCCGTGATCGGCTTCAGCCCGTTCCACTCCGCAGGGTTATGGCTCGCCGTCACCACCAGCCCGCCGTCCGCCCCC
>CAZSLT010000162.1:0-5773 GCA_964607595.1 uncultured Phycisphaeraceae bacterium | reverse complement strand
AAGCCCTCGCGGCGCATCGTCTCGAGCAGCACGCCCAGGTGCAGCAGCCCGCGCCCGGAGACGACGAACTCGTCGCCCGCCTCGCCGAACTCGACGCGCAGCGCGACATTGCTCTCCAGTTCCTTCATGAGCCGGTCGCGGATCTGGCGGCTGGTGACATACTTGCCCTCGCGCCCGGCGAAGGGGCCGTCGTTGACGCGGAAGACCATCTTGAGCGTGGGCTCGTCGATGCGGACGGGCGGCAGGGCGACGGGGTTCTCGGTGTCGGCCAGCGTGTCGCCGATGTCGATCTTGTCGACGCCGATGACGGCGCAGAGGTCGCCGGCGCGGACCTCGCGGGCCTCGAGCCGCCCCAGCCCGGAGAAGGACTCGAGCTTGGCCACGCGGGCGTTGCGGCGCGAGCCGTCGCGCGAGATCACGGCGATCTGCTGGCCCGAGCGAATCGTGCCCGCGAAGACGCGCCCGATGCCGATGCGCCCGACATACTCCGAGTAATCCAGCGTGGTCACGAGCATCTGCAGGGGCGCGCTCGCGTCGCCGCCCGCCGGGGGCACATGCTCGACGATCGCCTCGAAGATCGGGCGCAGGTCGTCGCCGGGGTTGGTCAGGTCGCGCGTCGCCCAGCCCGAGCGGCCCGAGGCGTAGAGAATCGGGAAGTCCAGCGCGATGTCCTCGGCGCCGAGCTCGACCAGCAGGTCGAACATCTCGCCGTGCACCTCATCCGCGCGCGCATCCTGCCGGTCGCACTTGTTGATCACGACGATCGGCTTGAGCCCCGCCGCGATCGCCTTGCTCAGCACATACTTCGTCTGGGGCAGCGGGCCTTCCGCGGCATCGACCAGCACCAGGCACCCGTCGGCCAGCCGCAGCACGCGCTCGACCTCGCCGCCGAAGTCGGCGTGGCCCGGCGTGTCCACGATGTTGATTCGCACCGGCTCGCCGGCGGTGGTCGCGTAGGTGACGGCGCAGTTCTTGGAGAGAATCGTGATGCCGCGCTCGCGCTCCAGCGGGTTGGAGTCCATGATCAGCCCGTGCTGACCGCCGGCGAGCTTGTCGAGCTGCTCGGAGCGGAACATGCCCGACTGGTAGAGCAACTGGTCGACGAGTGTGGTCTTGCCGTGGTCGACATGCGCAATGATGGCGACATTCCTGATCTGCATGGGTCGATCGCTTTCGGTGCTATGGCGTCGCGGGCGGGCGTGGGCCGCCGGGGTCGGCTTTGGGCGCTGGAGGATGTGGGCGAGTGATGATCTTAGCCGCCCGGATCGTTCCGCGCCGGCGGGGCCGCACCGGGGGGGGTGGGGGGGGCGGGGGGGGCGAAATCGACATTCACCGATCCCACGACGCGTCCGTTCCCGATCCAACGCTCGGCGAGGGCGACGCGGTCGATGAGGGCCATGGCGCCCAGGGTCCGATCATGCAGGAGCAGTCCGCCGAGGGAGCGCGCCGTGGCCGCGAGTTCGGCCGGTCGGATCAGCCCGAGCGCCGACCACTCGCCGGGCTCGCCGGGGCGGGCCAGGACGCCGACGCTCCGGGCGACGGTGGGGGGGTCGATGCCGGAGATCCACCACCCCGGCGTCGGGGCGTCCGCGCCGTCGGTGGCGGGCGCGCCGTCGGCCCGCTCGCCCGCGGCGACGACCCATGCACAGACCGGGCCGTCCGGGTCGCGCAGGACGGAGGCGGGCGCGGTGCCCTGCATGTTGACGGTGCGCATGGCGCTCGGCGCCAGCCCGGTGACATCGAGGCGCTGCTCGGCGTTGAGCTTGGGCGGGAAGAGCCGCGCCAGGAAGCGCGCCATGTAGCGGTCGGCCTCGTCGGTCAGGGCGCGGGTGTCGGGGGTCTCGACGGCGAACGCGACGCCGAGCGATCCGCCGGGCGTCCGCATGACGCTCAGCGCCGAGCGCGCGCCCAGCAGGTCGGGGTGCTCGAACCGATCGAAGAGCGGTCGCAGCGGTTCGAGGTGGCGCTCGAAGAGTTCACCCATCGTGGTCGAGCCCGAGGCGACCAGCGCGACGAGCGCCCGCCCGCCGCCGCTGAGGGCGTCGAACGACGGGCGGGACCAACCAGTTGCGTCGTCGCGCTCCATCGAGGTGTGCGTGGTGTACGAGATCACCGCCGAATTCCCGGCGATGCGCACCGCGCCGGCCAGGAACTCCGCCGGGGCGTCGGCCGGGCCGAGCCTGCGGTAGACGAACGCGTCCGCGGCCTCGGGCAACGCCGCGATCGCGCGCATGAACTCGGGCCGGTCCATCAGCGTCCCGCCGGCGCCGTCGCGGGCGGGCGGGGCGGGCGGGGGGGAAGTCATGAGCCGGAACAGCTCCGGGCGATCGCCGGGGCCAACGGTGATCCAGGCGGTGCGGGAGTCCGACTCGGCGCGGATATGCAGGAGATAGGCGCCGTTCTCGAGCGCGAAGACCGGCAGACCGCCCTGCTCGGAGCGCGGGGTCGCCTTGAGCGCCACGCCCAGCCGCTTGGCCGCGCCGATGCTGACGCGGCTCATCATCGCCCACGACGCCTCGCCGGCTTCGTTCCCGTTCCGGCCCGCTCCAACGCCCGTGTCGCGTGTGATGAATATCGCGTGTGTGCCCAGCAGCGCATCAAACGCCTCGCCCGGCGTCGTCTCCATCTGAAGAGCCAGTTGGTTCCACGCGGCGCGGCTCTCGCCGAACGCGTCGAGCGTTTCGATCAACCGCATCGCCGACTTCCCGCCCGGTTCGCGCCGGACCGAGGCCAGCCCGTCGGCGACGATGAGCGTCGAGACATCCGCCGGGACGCGCGACGCCGCCTCGCGCAGCACGCGGGGGGTGCGCGGCGCGGCGACCTCGGCGTCGAGGTCCGGCTGGGCGGCGACGCGGAACGGCATGAACGCCGCGCACGCCACCGCCGCCGTCAGAACGAGCATGGCGAGTGTGGATCGCATGGACTGTTGTTTTACCGGCGATCGATCACGATGGCCGCGGCCGACTCGCGATCGTCGTGATCCGACGCGGTCGGGGTGAGGACCGCGAACTCGCCACCGGCGCGGATGCCGCCGATCCCGGCGGTGTAGCCGGCGTTCAGCATGCGCGGACCCGGCTCGGGCGACTGCTCGCGGGGCGTCCACCACTGGCGGAGCGCCGCCAGCGTGGGCACGCCGTCGGTCCAGATCGGGGTCTTGTCGTCCAGGACATAGGCGCGGCCCTCATCGGCCGCGAAGATCGCGATGGACATGCGCTCGGTGGCGGGCGTGCGCACGGCGTCGGCGGCGCGTGCCGCGTCGCTGGGCACGGCGCGCACCAGCCCGGCGATGGGCGAGGGTCCGTGGTCGAAGGTCTCGGGGGACATCCGCTGCATGACGAACGCGCCGGCGACCATGGTCAGGACGGCCGCGACGCCGGTGATGCGTCCGATGAGGACGCGCCGCTGCATCACGGCGCTGAGCCACGAGCGGTGCATGCCGGTGCGCGCGAGGATGATGTCGCTGAGGTCCGGGGCCGAGGCGTCGGCGCGGAGGGCGTCCAGCGCGTCGGCGGTCCAGGCCAGGTCATCGGCGGTGTGCTGGTCGCGCCGGAGGGCCTCGAGCGCGCGCCGGATCTTCTCACGCGGCAAGTCGCCGTCGAGAATCGAGTCGATCAGGTGATCGGGGACTCCGCCGGTCGGCCCGTGGTCGTCCGGGCCGTGGAAAACGGATTCGTCGATGGGTCCGCGGCTCATGCCTCCGACTCCAACCCCATCTCAAGGGCCACGACCTCGTCGAGCATGTGCTCTTCGAAGAAGCGGCGCATCTTGCGTCGCCCGCGGTGGAGGTGGCTCTTGACGGTGCCCTCGGGCATGCCCATGAAGTCGGCGATCTGAGTGATCGGCCACTCTTGCTGGTGGAAGAGGATGATGATCTCGCGCTGCTCGTGCGACAGCGCCTGCAAGGCGCGGTCGATGGCGCTGCGTGCGCGGGTCTGCTGCTCGTGCGCGATCGTGGGGGCCGACGGAGACTCGTCCTTGCCCTCCCACGCGCCGACGACATCGGAGTCGAAGACGGGCTTGTACTTCTGGCAGGCGTTCACATAGAGCCGCTTGGCGATGGTGAACAGCCAGGTGGAGAAGCGGAAGCGGGGGTCGAAGCGGTCGAGATTGGCCAGCACGCGGACGAAGGCGTCCTGCACGATGTCCTCGGCGACCTCGGGGCGGCCAGACATGCGGAGCATGTAGGCGTACAGGGAGGCCTGGTGCCCCTGGATGAGCCGCGACGCCGCGCTGCGGTTGCCCGCGGCGGCCTGCTCGATCAGCCGTTGCTCTTCGAGGCGCTCCATGACGGGAAAGTGTACCCCGCGCCCGGTGCGGCAGTTGCGAAAACCCGGCGAAAGGCCGTTTCCGGGCGCGGTCGGGGGCGTCACAGACCGAACGGAGTCCGATAACCCGAGGATGGTCTCCCTGCCTCCTCCCCCGGGCTTCCGGGGCAGCTGTCGCGCAAAGCGCGACGGAGGGGGCTGGTACCTTCGTCGCCCATGCACTGGTTCGACGCCCATCTCGATCTGGCCTGCCTGGCGCTGAACGGCCGGGACATGACCAAACCGCTGGCGGACCTGACGGAAGCGTGCCGCGGCCCGTGGCCACCGCCCTCGGTGACGCTGCCCTCGCTACAAGCGGGCGGGGTGCGGACCTGCCTGGCAACGGTCTTTACCGAGTCCGGCGGCAAAGGGCCCGAGGGGTATCCGGAAGGGGATGGGGAAGCGGCGCACGCGGCGGGGCTTCGGCAGTTGGCGGTCTACGAGGATTGGTTCTCCCGTGGCCTCGCCCATCACGCGGCGTTCGCTCCCTCCCCCGCTCCCCCCGATGCCCGCGCGGGATGCCGGCTCCCTCCCCCGACCCCGGCGGGGGAGGTGTCGCGAGCGGAGCGAGTGACGGAGGGGGTCGATCGATCATCCCTCGCCATCGCCATCCTCATGGAGTGCGCCGATCCGATTCGTTCGCCGGACGAACTAGCGTGGTGGGTTGAGAAAGGCGTCGTCGCCATCGGGCTGACCTGGGGCAACGGCTCGCGCTACGCCGGGGGCAATGCGAAGGGCGAGGGATTGACCGACCTCGGTCGCGAGATGGTGCGCGCGATGGGCGACTTCGGCGTCGTCCATGATCTGTCGCACCTGTCGCAGCGCGCGACGGATGAGTTATTCGAACTTGCCAGTGGAAGGGTGATCGCGTCGCACTCGAACTGCCGGGCGTTGTTGGGCGGGGAAACGAACAACTGGTGGCAGCGCCACATCTCGGACGAAGTCATCAAAGAAGTCGGACGGAGGGGCGGCGTGATTGGTTTGAACCTCTGCGCGGGTTTCATCAAGCACGACCTGGACAAATCACGCGGCGAGCGCCCGACGATCAGCGCGGCGATCGATCATGTCGAGCGCATCTGCGAGTTGATGGGCAGGCGCACCGGCGTCGGCCTGGGTTCCGACCTCGACGGCGGGTTCAGCGCGAACCATCTTCCCGAGGGGATCAACACGCCATCCGATCTGACGCTGTTGCTCGACGAACTCCGCCGACGCGGCTGGAGCGAGGGAGAGGCCGCGGGCTTCGCGCATGGGAACTGGGAACGGTTCTGGGGAACGGATTAAGACTCACCACAGAGGCACAGAGGTCACAGAGGGGGTGTTGGGGGGAGGGAATGGATTGATTGAGAGCCGCGAACGGGAGTGAGCGGACAGTTCGGCTCCCTCTCCCCTCTGCGGGAGAGGGTGGCGGCGAAGCCGCCGGGTGAGGTGCTTTCTACTCACCACGAGAGCACACAGAAGTCACAGAGGGG
>CAZSLT010000161.1:0-5807 GCA_964607595.1 uncultured Phycisphaeraceae bacterium | reverse complement strand
GCGACGCAAGCGCGCGGGGGGGGACGGGGGGGCGGCCGGGCCGGGGGCGTCCTACTCCTCGGGCTCAAACTCACGCTCGCGGTGCTGCATGTGCGCCTTGAGGCGGGCGAGGATCGAGGAGTGCATCTGCGAGACGCGTGACTCGGAGAGGTCGAGCACGGCGCCGATCTCCTTCATGGTCATCTCCTCGTAGTAATAGAGGGTGACGATGAGGCGCTCGGCGCGGGTGAGCCCCTTGGAGAGCAGTTCCTTGAGGTCGCGGCGCTGGGCCTCGAGGGCGGGGTTGATCTGCGAGTTGTCGTTGATGACATCGATCTCGCGGACCTCGCGCGAGCCGTCGGTCTGGTAGCAGATGCGGGCGAGCGAGGTGACGCCGACGGCGTTGCCGCCGTCGCGCATGACCTTGGCGACCTTCTCGGTGTCGCCGTCGATCGACTCGGCGATCTCCTCGGGCGTGGGCTGGCGGCCCATCTTCATCTCGAGCTTGGCGCGGGTGCGCTCGACCACGCCCTGGCGGATGCGCACGAGTCGGGGCACCCAGTCGAGGTGGCGGAGCTCGTCGAGGATCGCCCCGCGGATGCGCGTGGCGCTGTAGGTCTCAAACTTGACTTCACGCGCCAGATCGAAGTCGTCGATCGCGTGGAACAGGCCGAAGAGGCCGGCGGACATGAGGTCGTCGATGTCCACCTCGGCGGGCAGCCGCGTGTGGACGCGTTCGGCGTTGTAGCGCACGAGCGGGAGGAACTTCTCGACGAGGAAGTTGCGGAGCGTCACATCCCAGGTCTTGTGATACTCCTTCCACACCTTCTTCATCGGCATCGCCTCAAGACGCGCCCGCGTCTCGGGATCGATCTTGGCGCCTTCGAGCAGTTGATCGACACGCTTGCCGTAAGAAGCGCTGCCCGCACGGGGCGGCTTCGTCCGCGGCTTGCTGTCCTCGGTTGCGTTCGTTTTCGCCTTGCGAGGCGCCGATGCAATCTCGACTACTGCCATGGGTCCTCTCCTTGACCGCGGAGTGCGCTGGCGCGCCCTTGCCCACTCATCCTTGAGTGAACGCGGGGAGTATACATGCCGACCGGCCTGTCAAGCCAGTGAAAATCTCGACAGCGATGCTCATGCCGGGGTCCCCTCGGCGTGGGGGTCGGTCGTCTTGTCCTTGGTTCCTGCTGGATCGCGTCCCGGCCGCCCGACGCGGTACGACGACGCGGACTCGTCGATCGCGCGTTCGGCGATGATCCCGATGACAACACCGATGGCGAAGCACGCCAGAAGACTCGCAATCGCTCCGCCCAGAATCTCCGGCAATGTTCGATCAGCCGCCAAGCCCGACATGATCGCGACCGAAAAGGCCGCAAAGCCGAAACAGGCCGCAATTGACTTGACCGAAGACCCGCTCGTCATCCGGGAGCACCTCTATACGCGCAGGATCGGCGCGTTTTCTGCAGGGTGTTCTTATCGGCGAGTGACGCCGCGGGGTTGACTTTCACGCCGTGACTTCCTGTGGTTTCTGGCTTTCCCGTTTCCCGCCCAACATCCGAACAATCGCGGCCATCTTGGCCATCAAACCGGGTTCGTTCTCGTCGGTCTTCACGAGGTCAAGGTCGCATAGCAGTTGCCGCGCGACCTGTTTCACACAACCCGTGGCGTCGCATCTCGGCGCGGACTCCACGAATGGACGGCACGCGCGGCCCTCCTGCCGAACGCGTTCGTCTTCGAACACCCACGCGCCGCCCCCGATCTCAAGATTGAGGAACCGGCGGCACACGCCGTCGACGCGCAAAAAGATCCTGCGGGCTTCGTCGGCGTCCGTCGCCTGATTGACCAGCAGCGACACGCGCGCCGCGCGGCCCGAGGTCAGGCACCGGCGCGTGCCCAGGCACTTGATGAGCGCGTAGGCGTCGGTCACCGCCATCGGGTCGGGCGTGGTGACAACCAGGGCGCGATCGGCCGCGAGCATGAACGCCTGCACGATCGCGCCGATCCCCGCACCGCAGTCGATGATGACCAGATCGCTCATGGTGTCCATCGCGGCGAACCGGCCGACCAGGGCGCGGACCTCGCTGTCGCCGAGGGAGGCGAGCCGCGCCAGGCCGGAGGCGCCGGGGAGAAGCCGGAAGCCGTGCGGCGTGTCGGCGATGGCGTCGTGGAGCGGGCAGCGGCCGTCCAGCACATCCCCGATGTTCCGCGTCGGACGGACCCCGCAGAGCAGATCGGCGTTGGCGAGCCCGAGGTCGCCGTCGATGAGCGTGACGCGTTTGCCCCGCCCGGCGATGGCCGCGGCGAGGTTCACCGCGAGCGTGGTCTTGCCGACGCCGCCCTTGCCCGAGGCGATGGCGACGACACGGGCGCGGGTCTGCCGCTTGGCGCTCACGGTCAGCCCAGAGTCGGAGAGGAGCGGCGCCGGGCGGACGGGTCGGGGCGGGGCGGGATCGGTCTCGACGGTATGACCGTTGAGGTCGCGCACGAGGGCGCGGAGCCGGGCCGCCTGATCGCTGCCGATGCCCGCGGTCACGCCCGCAGCCCTCCCTCGACCACCAGGCGCGCGAGTCGATCGGCGCGTCCGACCTCGATGTGATCGGGCACTTCCTGTCCGGTGGTGACGAAACTGAGCGTCGCGTCGACCTTGCGGGCGACATTGATCAGCACGCCGAAGTTCACGGCCTCGTCGAGCTTGGTGAAGATCACATGTTGGGCGCCGATCGGGGCGAACCGACGCGCCGCCTCCAGCAGCACCGACTGGCTCGAGGCGCCCGAGAGCACGAGGTGCACCTGGTCCGGGCACGCGGCCTCGATGAACCGGCGGAGCTCGTCGAGGCGCTCGGTGTCGTGCTGCGAGCGACCGGCGGTGTCGATGAGCACGGCGTCGCAGTCCGAGAGCGCCTCGATCGACTGGGCGACCTCCGCGGGGGTCAGGGCCACGCGCAGGGGCAGCCCGATGATGTTCGCGTAGGTCCGCAGTTGATCAACGGCGGCGATACGGTAGGTGTCGCAGGTGACGAGGCCGACGCGCTTGCCGTGGCGGAGTTTGTAAGTGGCCGCGAGTTTGGCGATCGTCGTTGTCTTGCCGACCCCGGTGGGCCCAACAAGCGCGATCGTGAGCGGTCGGCCGTCGGGGGCTTTGTCGAGCGCGGGCGGGCAGTCCCACACCGGGATGTGCGCCGAGAGCCGGCGGATGACGGCCTCGCGGACCTGCGCGGGGTCCTGGCGCTGGGCGGGAGTGAGGTCGTCGCGTACGGCGCAGATCACGCCCTCGGCGATCTCCGCGGCGACCTCCGCCTCGATCAGCTTGGTGTATTCGTTGACGAGCGTCTCGGGCGTGCCAGGCTGGGCGCCCGACGGGGCCGACGACCGCAGCACCTGGCCGACCATGCGCCGCAGCGCCGAGAGTTCGTCCCGCAGCACATGCATGACGCCGTCGTCGTGACGGTCGCTCGTGCGTGTCACGAGCCGCGCGACATCGCGCAGCGCCGAAGGCGGCGTGTGCGCCGGCCCGGGCTGGTCTGGGCGCAGGTCGATCGAGATCCCCCCCACCGCGGTCCCCCCGCCCGCCCCCATGCCGTAACCGGGGAGGCGACCACCGACACCGAGCGGACCGGGCGGGGCGTCAAGCGTCGCGGTCGCGCCGCCGCCGATCGTGCCGACATCCGAGACCGAAGCGACGGCCATCGGGGCCGCGGCCGGCTTCCGGCCCGGGCGGGCGCTGCCGTTGGCGCGGCACGGACGCTCGGCCAGCGTCATCGATGAGGTCGCGGTGATCTCGGTGACCGAGTGAGACCCCACGCCGAGCACGCCGCCGGTCTTGTAATTGCGTGTGTGGAGGATGACCGCGTCAGGCCCGAGTTCGCGTTTGATCTGCGCGAGCGCATCGGAAACAGATTTGGCGCGATAGGTCTTGATGGTCACGGAGCCCTCCTGGCGTTTCGGGCGTGTTCAGCATCCTGCCGAATGTGCCCGGGCGTGACTGCCCGATGTGACCCAACGCACTAGAAGTACACTGATCGCGCGCGCGATGCAAGGGCGACGCGCAAGTTTCATCCGAGTCCCGCGCCGGCGGCGGTCGGCGCGAGTTCGTCGGGCAGCGTCACGAGCGCCATCGACTCGACTTCGACGCCCGAGACGATCTCGTTGTATCCCAGTACGGCGACGCCCTGGATGTACGGATCGAGGATCTGCCGCACCACGGATCGCACCGTGGGCGAGGCGATCACAACAGGTTGATGTCCCGCGCTCAGGACGGGGTCGAGCGACTTGCGGATGGTCCGCGCGACGGCCGAGGCGATGCGCGCCGGCATCGTCAGCGTGGTGCCCGCGCCGGACCGGTCGACGAATCCGTTGATGAGGTCCTCGAACGCCGGGTCGAGCGTGACGCAGACGATCCGCCACCCGCCGCGACGGTCCCCGCCCGGCCCGCCGCCGGACTCGATGGGAGTCGCGTGGGTCTGGCAGATGGTGCGGCGAAGCGCATTTCTTGCGTATTCGACGAGGACATCGTGGTCCTTCGTCCGCGGGGCCCACTCGGCCAGCGCCTCGACGATCGTCTCGAGATCGCGGATCGGGACGCGCTCACGCAGCAGCCCCTGGAGGATCTTCTGGAGGTCGCCGAGCGAGACGACGCCGGGGATGGTCTGCTCGACGAGCTTGGGGGCCTGCTGCTTGAGCTGCTCGACGAGGTTGCTGACCTCCTCGCGGGTGAGCAGTTCGTCGGCGTGGGCCTTGACGAGTTCGCCCAGGTGCGTGGTCAGCACGCTGGTGGGGTCCACCACGGTGTAGTTCATCGACTCGGCCCGCGTCTTGAGCGAGGGCTCGATCCACCACGCCTTGAGGCCGAACGCGGGCTCGGTCGTGGGCTGGCCGTGGATGCGCCCCGAGGCGATGCCCGAGTCCATCGCCAGCAACCGGCCGGGGATGGTCTGGCCCTCGGCGACGGTGTTGCCGCGGATCTTGATGCGGTAATCGTTGGGCTGGAGTAGGACATTGTCGCGGACGCGGACGGGCGGCAGGACCATGCCGATCTCTGTGGCGAGCTGCCGGCGGATCGCGGCGATGCGTTCGAGCAGGTCGCCGCCCTGGGTGGTGTCCACGAGCGAGACCAGGCCGTAGCCGACCTCGAGCTCGAGGGTGTCGACCTTGAGGAGGTCTTCGATCGGGGGGGCCTTGGCCGTCTCGGCCTGGCGCTCCTGCACCTCGGTCCGTTTGGCGTCGGCGGTCACGAACCTCGCCTGCTTGATGGTGAAGAACGCGATGGCGAAGAGGACGCCCGAGATCAGCAGCATCGGGGTCGCCGGCAGGGGTGTGAGGGCCAGGAGCGCCACAAACCCGGAGGTGATGAAGAGCGCGGTAGGCCGGCTGGTGAGCTGACCGGTGACCTCCGAGCCCAGCGACTGTTTGGAGCCGGACCGGGTGACGACCAGCGCCGACGCCAGCGCGATCGTGAAGCCGGGAATCTGCGCGGCCAATCCGTCCCCCATGGTCAGGATGGTGAAGCTCCGGGCGGTGTCGGCGAAGGTCCAGCCCTTCTCGAGCATGCCGACCGTGAACCCGCCGATGACATTGATGATGGTGATGATGATGCCGGCGATGGCGTCGCCCCGGACGAACTTGCTGGCGCCGTCCATGGCGCCGAAGAAGTCGGCCTCCTGCGAGATCCGCTCGCGCCGGCGGCGCGCCTCCTTCTCGTCGATCATGCCCGCGTTGAGGTCGGCGTCGATGGCCATCTGGCGGCCCGGCATCGCGTCGAGGGTGAATCTCGCGGCGACCTCGGAGATGCGGGTGGCGCCCTGGGTGATCACGACGAACTGCACGATGAC
>CAZSLT010000160.1:0-5866 GCA_964607595.1 uncultured Phycisphaeraceae bacterium | reverse complement strand
TTCCTCGCGCCAGACCATACAGTCCTTGAGCGTCGCGTCGATCTCGTGGTCCTGGTGCAGCCGGTGATGGACGACCTCGATGTTGTCCACCACGCAGATGAACAGGTCCGGGTCGAGCATGCGGATCTGATCGAAGTCGAACGCGGAGAACAGGCCGTGCCGCCACCGGAAAGTGGCGTGCGTGTTGACGATCATGTTCTCGACGCCCTTGCTCTCGGAGATGATGTCTTTGAACGCGGCCCGGCGCAGCGAGTTCAGGCGGCTCCAGGGCAGGTCGAGGATGCGCCCCGGGCGGATGTCCCGCCCCTCGGCGTACATCATGTCCCCGACATTGAACATCGCCAGTGTCTCGCCCTGTGCGCCGGCGAAGTCCACGGCGCCCTGCAGGTACTGCTTCTTATCGACGCCCACCTGGCCCGTGACGATCGCGCGCATCTGGCTGAGTCCTCCCGTTCGTCTAACCCCCCGCGCCCAGACCGGGTTGTACCAGCGCCGCGGGGCTTGGCCACAACTTCATCCGCCGGGCGGTCTATTCTGAGAATTTCTGAGAATCGTTTGACATCAGATTGTTCTCAGAACATCTTGGAGGCGGGGAACCCGGCCGAGCGGCCGGGGTCTGATTTCCGGAGAAGGCCGCCCGAGAGCCGGGCGCGCCGGGAGGAGCATGTCCATGATCGGTTGTGTGTGTTTCTGTCGTCCGGCGGTGCTGTGCGCCTTGGCCGGTTCCGCCGTCGTCGCCGCCGCGTCGCCCGCCGGGGCATCGGGCTCATTCCTGCCGCTGGGGGTGCTGGACGGATCGACCCAGTACCCGCAGTCGTTCGGGGTCGGGATGACGCCCGACGGCCAGACGGTGGTGGGGTTCTCGAACCGAACGATCGTTGACAATGTCGGCACGGAGTTGTCCTACGCCAGCGGGTTCAGGTGGACGGCGTCGGACGGTCTGATGTTCGGCCTGCCGGCGCCGCTGCAGGAACTCGGGGCGACGGCCGCGTCGAGGATCAGCGCCGATGGCTCGGTCATCGTGGGCTCATCGGGCTTCTCGCTCAAGGGGAACTACGAAGCGCGGAACGGCGCGTTCTGGACGGACGCGGCCGGGCCGACGCCGATTGCGCGCCATGTCGAGGAAGTATGGACCTGCAACGATGTCTCGCGCGACGGCCAGGTCATCGTCGGCACGACGCGCGTCGCCGGGGTGCCGTTCCCGATTCCGAACTCGGCGTTCATGTGGGATTGGCAGAACGACGACATCATCGAACTCGGCACGCTCCCGGGCGGCTCGTACTCGCTGGGCAACTCGGTCTCCGGCGATGGCTCGGTCGTGGTCGGTTCAGGCGACAGCAGCGCGGGGTTCATCCAGGCGTGGCGCTGGACCGAGTCCTCCGGTATGGAAGCGATCTCCGGGCTGGCGTCCGATCAGCCCTCCGAGGCGTTCGACGTCTCGGCCGACGGCGTGACGATCGTCGGCGCCACCGGGCAGGACCTCTTCCGATGGACGCCCACCGGGGGCGCGGAGGTGCTGGGACACCTGCCGGGCGCGTCGTTCGTGAGCGGGCCGATGGATGTCAGCGCCGACGGGCAGGCGATCGTCGGCTCGTTCCTCACCGATGAGGGCGCGTTCGTGCCGTTCCTGTGGACGCCCGAGTCCGGGCTGTTGGCGCTGGATGCATACCTGGCCGGTGTCGGCGTGGACATGATGGGCTATACGCCGGTGTTCGCCTCGGCGATCTCGGACGATGGCACACGCATCGCCGGCGTCGCCATCTCACCGTCGGGCATCCCCGAGGCATACCTCATCACGATCCCCTCCCCGGGCGCCGGAGTGCTGGCGTTGGGAGCGCTCGCGGCGGGTCGTCGCCGGCGTCGTTGAGCCGTCTTCAAGTCATCACGCACGGGCGGCCCGTCCGCCATCTTGAGGAGTTTCGCAATGCGCCGATGCATGATCTGGGTCGTGGCGGCCGCCGGCGCGGCGGCGCCGGCGCTGGCGGGGGATGTGTCGTTCTACGCCCAGGGGCCGAACGCGGCGGACGCGTTCGCTTCCACCTCGGACCCGACGGCGATCTTCGCGTTCCAGGCCGCGGATAACTTCGCGGTCGCGCAGGACACGCTGATCACCAAGATTCACTGGTGGGGCAACAGCGACGAGTTCAACCTGCCGGGGCTGGAGAACTTCACGCACTTCACCGTGCGGCTCTTCGCCGATGACGGCGGTCTGCCCGGCGGGACCGTCATGTCGCAGACGCTGACGACCGCGCAGACCAACCCGGTGGATACCGGGCTGACCTCCTTCGCCGGGACGGATGTGTACCGGCAGGAGCTGGAATTCGAAGCACCGCTCTTCCTGAACGCCGGCGCGTACTTCATCTCCGTCACGGCGTCGGGCTACATCGATAACCAGGGCGCGATCTGGTACTGGCAGAAGGGCAACGGCGGCGACGGCGACCTCGTCTTCGACAACTACGACGGCGGCGGCTGGCGACCCTTCGGGCCGGCGTTCGACACCGCGTTCGAGCTGTTCACCGTCCCATCGCCCGGCGTTCCCGCGCTGCTGGGGGTGGGCGTGCTGGCCTGGTCGCGCCGCCGAAGGGGGCACTGACGCGCATACCATGAGCCATGCGACGGCTCATCTCTCTGGCGTTCGGCGCGCTCATCATCGCGGCATCGTTGACCGGCTGCTCCTCCGGGCTCGGCGTGGTCGTCACCTCCATCGCCGATCCCGACGCGGACCTCGGTGCCGTCCGCACCTTCGACCTCGCCCAGACCACCGGCAACGACCCGCTGGTCGAGAAAAACCTGCTCCGCATGGCGATGCGCGAGATGGAGGCCCGCGGTTACACCCGTGACGCGGCGTCCCCCGATGTCCTGCTGGCGGTGCTGGGCGATGTGCAGGCGCGCCGGGAGTATGTCCCGCCGGACACGACCTACACGCCGTACTACGACCCCGGCGACTCGTTCACCGTCACGAGCAAGCGGCGCATCAACGGGCAGGTCGTGCGCACGCGCAAGCAGGTGCGCGTCCCGGGGGACTGGGTGTATGTCCCCCAGACCACGCCCGGCTACGAGCGCACGGTCTTCACCCGGAGCATCACGATCCGCCTGCTCGACGCGGCCCTGGGCGGCGCGGCCCCGGCGATGCTCTCGGACGCGGGCGATGACGCGTTCGACGCGGTGCCGATCTGGGAAGGCCGCGCCACGAACACGGGCACCGAGCCCGACCTGCTGGCCGTCGCGCCGCTGATGATCCGCGAGGCGCTGGGCGAGTTCCCTTCGCCCAGCGGCAAGCCGAGCCGGCGGACGGTGGAGCGGGAGGCGCAGTAGCCCCCGCGATCCGCGAAGAACATGGCCTTCGATGCCGGGGATCAAGATCCGGCTTGACAGATAAGCAATCGCTGATATGTTGTCGGGATCATGAGCCGGCTCGCCGCGGACGCTTCCGTGTTCCATGCCATCGCCGACCCGACGCGTCGGGCGATTCTCGACCTGCTGCGCGACGGCGAGCAGTCCGTCACCGAGATGTTCAAGGCGATCCGCAAGCGGGTCCGGCGGA
Source organism: uncultured Phycisphaeraceae bacterium (assembly GCA_964607595.1). Taxonomy (GTDB): domain Bacteria; phylum Planctomycetota; class Phycisphaerae; order Phycisphaerales; family UBA1924; genus JACKHC01. The sequence goes on along the minus strand of CAZSLT010000160.1, from coordinate 2,322 downwards.
TGACGCAGCCTGCCTTCAGCCAGCACCTGGCCGTGCTCCGCGGCGCGGGGCTGGTCTCGGTGCGACGCGAGGGCAGGCACCGCTTCTACTCGTTCCGCTTTGAGCCGCTGGAGGAAGTCGTGGACTGGGTGCATCAGTACGAGGCGTTCTGGAACGAGAAACTCGGCAACCTCGGCGCGTATCTCGACCGCTCAGACAAGAACGGCGGGCCGAAGGAGACGGGGCGATGAGCGGCAAGCAAGGCAAATCGCTCCGCAAGGTTTTCGAGTACGACCACCCGCCGGAGGTCGTGTGGCACGCGCTCACTGACCGCCGCGCGCTGGCCGAGTGGCTCATGCCCAACAACTTCGAGCCCGTCCTCGGCCATCGGTTCATGTTCAAGGTCGATGGCTATTTCGGCACGACCGGCGTCACTGATTGCCAGGTGCTCGAACTCGACCCGCCGCGACGGATGGTCTGGTCGTGGGCGATCCGCATGAAGCCCGGCAAGAAGGAGCCGCCGCCGTTGCGGGTGTCCTGGACGCTGGAACCGACAAGCCGCGGCACGCGTCTGACCTTCGAGCAGACCGGCCTGGACCGCCTGCCGTTCTGGATGCGTTCCTCCATGAAGTTCGGCTGGGGCACGATGCACAAGCGCTGGCTCCGCAAGGTCATGTCCCGCGTCGAACGGCGCGCCGGCGGCCCCCCGCAATACATCCCCGGCGCGATCGTCCGCGAAAAGCTCTGTTACAAGATCACCTCGATCCGTCCCGAGGACGGGATCACGCTCGCCCCGACGCGGGAAGAGGCCGCGAAGGTCGAAGCGCAACGCGGATCAGGACCAACCACACCATGACCCACCGGCCGGCGATCGGTCGCCCGCCCATGCTCACTGAATCGAAAGGGGACACCATGACACTCAAGCGTTCGCTCATCGCCCACGGCATCATCGCGGCGGTCGCCGTTGCCGGGTTCGCCGTTGCCCGACAGGACAGTCTCACCGACATGCTCGCCGAGCATCAGGACGGCGGGCACGAGCCGCCCGCATTGCCCGAGTTCGGCGCGTTCAAGATGGTGATCGGCGATCACGACATCGCCGCGGGCTACGCGAAGATGGCCAGCAACGCGCAGCCCGGCGAGCCGCACGCGTTCATCGCCAAAATGGCGGGCACCTATTCCTGCACCGTGCGTCTGTGGGCCGGGCCGGACGGCCAGGATGCGCCGCCGACCGAGTCCAAAGGCACGGCGTGGATCAAGCCGGTGCTGGGCGGGAGGTACATGCAGCAGGAGCTGGCGACCGCGTTCATGGGCCGGCCGCTCGAGGGTCTGGGCTTCATCGGCTTCGACAAGAGCCGCCGGGCGTTCACCAGTTCGTGGATGGACACGATGTCCACTTCCACGAGCATCGCCACCGGCAGCATCAACCGCGAGGGGAACCAACTCACGCTCTTCGGCGCGATGGACGAGCCGGCGACCGGCGAGTACGGCAAGATCGCCAAGTTCGTCTACCGCTTCGTGGACGCCGACACCTTCGTGTTCGAGGCGTGGGAAGTGATGTACGGCGACCCGTGGAAGGTGTTCGAGATCGAGTACAAGCGGAAGAAGTGAACCCGCGTCGCCGCCGGTCGGGCAACCCCCGAGGTCTGTCGCCCCCGCGCACTCAGGAACGAGCGGCGCGGGGGCTTTGTTATCCTCTCGCACGCTAGGCCGCACCTTCGGCCGCCCCAACGCCCACGGACGGAGAGAGCGCCCCCATGTCGATCATCGTCAACGCCGACACCAAGGTCATCTGCCAGGGCATCACCGGTTCGTTCGGCGCACTGCACACCCGCGGCTGCTACCACTACGGCACCAAGATGGTCGGTGGTGTCACCCCCGGCAAGGGCGGCACGAAGGACGACAACGGCCTGCCGATCTTCGACACCGTGGCCCGCGCCGTCCGCGAGACCGGCGCCGGCGCGACCATGATCTTCGTCCCCCCGCCCTTCACCGGTGACGCGATTCTCGAAGCGGCCGACGCCGGGCTCAAGGTGATCGTCGCCATCACCGAGGGCGTGCCCGTGCAGGACATGGTCAAGGTCCGCGCCGCCCTCGACGAAAAGAACGCCGGCAAGGACTGGAAGCAGCGCACGATCCTCGTCGGCCCCAACTGCCCCGGCGTCATCACCCCCGGACCCAAGACCGGCGCCGGCGACTCCGCCAAGGACCCCTTCACCAGTCGCGGCTGCAAGATCGGCATCATGCCCGGCTACATCAACAAGCACCGCTCCGAGGCGAAGACCGGCAAGTGCGTCGGCATCGTCTCGCGCTCGGGCACGCTCACCTACGAGGCCGTCTGGCAGA
>CAZSLT010000159.1:0-6029 GCA_964607595.1 uncultured Phycisphaeraceae bacterium | reverse complement strand
CGGCGCGCTTCTGTGACGCGCCGGTCCCGTTGTGGCAGTCGTTGTGGCTCGTTGTGACAATGCGTTGCCACGCCACCATCCAAAGTTCATCTCTGAACGCTTGAGCTTTGAGTCGCATCGCGATCGACCTGCCGATTTCCTCTCGGCGGGTCAGGTGTGCTTGCGGCTTCAGGATTTCTTCGTTGCCTGGTCCGGCCCTAGCTTCGGGTCTCGGGCGTAATGCCGAACTTGCGGCGTAGCAGGTTTGCGTCGAGTGGGAGCGAGACTGTGAGCGTGTAGAGTACTGCTCAAAGAATCGATTGGCGGCAACAAAGGGCGGAACCCGCGAGAAGATCCAGACAGCGTACTAACGACTACTCGTGTGCTCTCGATCGTCCATGCGATCGCACCAGGCCGGCGTTTCGGAGTACCACTATCCCGGTGTTTGCCAAGAGTTCGGAGATTCAAGCAAGTGCGCGCGACGTGTTCGCTTGGCATCAGACGCCCAATGCGCTCGAAGCGCTGATTCCCCCATGGGAGAATGTCACCGTTGAGCAGGCGCCGAAATCGCTGGCCGACGGGGCGTTGGCGGTGCTGGTGCTCCGCGTCGGGCCGTTCAAGTTGCGATGGGTCGCTCGGCATCGGGGCTTCATCGATCGTGGCGAGCAAGGGGGCGAGTTCACGGACGAGCAGGTCTCAGGGCCCTTTGCGTCGTGGGTCCATCGGCACATCGTGCGGGCCACGGGACCAACGAGCTGCGTGCTTGAGGATCGAATCGAGTATGCCGTTCCGTTCGGGCGGCTGGGTGAAACTCTCTCGGGTTGGCACATTCGGAAGAAGCTGGCCCGGATGTTTGACTATCGGCATGCCGCGACCATCTCGGCGTTGCGGCCCGCGGGGATGAACCATGGCCAGTGAGAGCTCACGCGTGACACCGACACCGGCGTGGATGCGACGCTGGCTGCTGGCCGCCGGGCTGTACAACATCGTGTGGGGGGCCGCGATGGTGCTGGCGCCGATCTGGACGCTGAAGCTCTTGGGTGTTTCGCCACCAACCACGGAGCTGTGGCCCCGGCTGTGGGCGTGCATTGGCATGATCGTGGGTGTGTACGGGCTGGGCTACATGATCGCCGCACGCGATCCCGCGCGCCACTGGCCGATCGTGCTGGTGGGCCTTCTCGGAAAGGTCTTTGGGCCCATCGGCTTCGTCGACGCTGCGTTGCGAGGCCAACTCCCCTGGTCGATGGGTGTGACGATCCTCACGAACGACCTGCTCTGGTGGATTCCGTTCTCGATGATCCTGTGGCACGCGGCGAGGGCCGCGCAGCCGTCGCCGCCAGACGGAGTCGTGACGCTCGATGCCGCCATGGATGCTCTCCGCGACGACCAAGGCCGAACGCTTCGTTCATTGGCCGATGATCGGCCAACACTCGTCGTGCTGCTCCGGCATTCCGGCTGCACATTCTGCAAGCAGACGCTTTCGGACCTCGCGAGGCAGCAAGCCGACATCGAGAAGGCTGGCGTGGGCCTTGCGGTCGTTGGTATGACGGCATCGTCCGAAGGTCTTCGGTCATTCGGTGAGCAATATGGACTCACATCGGCCGCGTGGTTCGCAGACCCGGATCGCCTGCTCTACCGAGCGTTGCAACTCGGGCGTGGGTCGTTCCTTCAGCTGTTCGGACCGCGTGTCTGGGTCTCGGGTGTGCTCGCCGCTCTGCGTGGTCATAGGATCGGCAAACTCGAGGGCGATGGCTTTCAGATGCCGGGCGCGTTCGTGATCCATCGTGGCCGCGTGGTTCGAGCCTACCGCCATGCCACCGCGGCCGATCGCCCGGACCTCAGGGAGTTGGCGTGCCCGATCACCCGATGACCCCGAACCCGATGGCCCATGCCGGCCCGCCATGGTTCATGGTCGGACTTGTCTGGTTCGTCTATCGGTCGTGAACGATCTTCTGATGGGAGCGGTGTCCGCGAGCGGCTTCTCCGAGTATGCCGCCGCTCACCAGCGTCGAACAACCTTGGTCGTGGGACCCGTGATGCTCCCGGAGGCCGGCTCGGCCCTGTTGGTGGTCTTGGTGCCTCACGGACAAGTCGTGGGCATGCCGACGCGGTGGATCGGGTTGGGGCTTTTCGCTTTCATCTGGGTCTCGACCTTTTCCGTGCAGGTTCCACTGCACGCCGGGCTGGCGATGAGGTTCAACAGAATCGTGTGTCAGCGGCTGGTGGCCACGAACCGGATGAGGACGCGCGCGTGGACGGTTCGCGGCATCATCGCCCTCCTGCTGCTCGGTTGAGCGTACGCGTGCGGTTCAAGGCCGGGTTGTCCGTCTTCACGTTCCTGCGCCCACGGACATGGGTGTGCCTCGACGGTCGGACATCAAGCGTGGATGTAGTGACCGATGCGGCTGCACTGGCGCGCATGGAAGGCCTGGAGACTCACGCACGAGCGGCTGAAGCGCGACGATGAGTGCCCGTCTGTGCGCAAGACCGCCCGAACATACCTGTCGGACGCCGACGGCGTGCAACCGGGATGGCCCGAGGGGAACATCGGGCCACGGCTGCGCATCGTGGGTGTGGACGATTCGAACTCCCAATGCTCGCCCAAAAAAAGATATGATCGGCGTGCATCTGTTCCGGGGTTCTGAGCGAAATCCGTCAACACGAGCGAGCCGGAGGACAGAGAAGAGGCTGCATCGCCACAGACCTGAGTTGACTTGGAGCTGAGGAGTCCGGATAGACGGCTATGTTGAGCTTTTCTCGATCGCGGTTGCTTCGGGCTGGCCAGCGAGCGCATCTCTCGACCCGCTGGCTTTGCGGTCGGCTTGGCGCGGTCCACTCCTCTGTTGGGCACGGGGTCCAAGTGAGAGCACGATGACTGTGGCCACTCCCGGCAACCCGTGCCTACCGGCTCCCATGCTCGCTTCCGGCACCCCGCACAAGCGCGCGAACCGGTCACGCAATCTGGGCCTTGCGCCACCCCTCGGAATGGTCGGGCTTGGGACGAAGCGTGACCGCGCGACCTGGCTCAAATCGAGCGTGGGCGCCCTACCGGAACAAGGGCGCGATGTGGAGCGGGCGAGGTCGATTTCGTCCAGGGTTCTCCGTCGAAGAGCCGCGCACGCCTCGATGTGTTCGCTCGGTTCATGTGCTGAGGGCGTGGCCCACGGCGTTGGCTGCGGCTGCAATCGAGAACGCGGGAGAACGCCGTGATGTCAACGGCGCCCGGCGATCATGCCACGCGTCCCGTGATCTTGCCTCGACCGGGCGGTATCGAGTCGCTCGACCATCGACGGATCCGCGTGCGGGATGCGCTTCCCATCGTCTTCATTCATTCCATTTGCATCGGCATGTACTGGACGGGCTGGAGCCTGACGGCCCTGGGCGTTGCGATCGCGCTCTACCTGGTCCGGATGTTTGCGATCACGGCGTTTTACCACCGCTATTTCTCGCACCGTACCTTCAAAACTCATCGCCCCGTACAGTTCTTCTTCGCGCTGCTCGGCACCACGGCGGCCCAGCGTGGGCCGCTTTGGTGGGCCGCGCATCACCGGGAGCATCACCGCCACTCCGACCACGAGCCGGACCCGCACTCTCCGGGTTGGCGCGGTGTCCTGTGGAGTCACACGGGCTGGTTCCTGACGGAGAGGGGCCGCTCGACCAACTGGAAGGCCATCCCCGACTGGCGTCGGTATCCCGAGTTGGTCTGGCTCGAGAAGCACCATCTGATCGGCCCGGCGTTGTTGATCGCCGGACTTGCGGCGGCCGGGGCCGTGCTCGCCACCTGCTTTCCCTCGCTCGGGACCGGCCCGGGGCAGCTCGTTGTTTGGGGTTTCGGTGTTTCAACGACCGTCCTCTATCACGCGACGTTTACGATCAACTCCTTGGCGCATACGATCGGAACGCAGCGCTTCAATACGAACGACGACAGCCGAAACAACTGGTTCCTCGCCCTGCTCACCCTCGGCGAGGGGTGGCATAACAACCACCACTTCCACCCAGGCTCGGTGCGCCAGGGCTTCTACTGGTGGGAGTTTGACCCGTCCTACTGGGTGCTTCGGGCCATGTCGTGGATCGGGCTGGTCTGGGACCTCCGACCGGTCCCCGAGCGCGTGTATCGACACCACGCCCGGGGTGAGGCGTGAGGATCGCTGTCGTCGGCGCCGGCATCAGCGGATTGGTCTGCGCCTATTTGCTCGCCGGGGCGTACGAGATCGTGCTGTATGAGCAGGAAGAGAGCCTCGGCGGTCATACCAACACCGTCACTGTCTCCCACGAGGGCCGTTCAATCCCGGTGGACACCGGCTTCATCGTCTTCAATGAGCGAAACTATCCCAACTTCTGCGCTTTGCTACGGCGGCTGGGTGTTGCGTCGCGCCCGACCACGATGTCTTTCAGCATCAGCGATGATCGAAGCGGCTTCGAGTACGGGGGGTCATCGATTGGCGGCATCATTGGGCCTTGGTCGAACCTGCTTCGTCCGAGATGGTGGCGGGTGATGCGTGGCGTTGCGGGACTCGGACGAAACGGCAAAGCGCTGCTCGTCGATCTGGGCCCCGAAGCGACGATCGGCGATCTCTATCAATCCGGCCGGTTCACACGCGGATTTCTCGACGACTATCTCGTGCCCATGGCCGCTGCGATCTGGTCCGTCCCGCGGGAGGCACTTCTGCGGTTCCCGGCCCGGTTTTTCCTGCGGTTCTTCGACAACCACGGGATGTTGGATCTGCGCCAACGACCGCAGTGGCGGGTTATCGATGGGGGCTCTCGGAAGTACATTGAAGCGATGCTGGGCGTGATCGGCCGGTCCGCGCGCACTTCCGAGCGCGTTGTGTCGATCCGCCGGACCTCCGACGGTGTGGTCGTGAACACAATGAGCAGCCAGGACTCGTTCGATCAGGTCATTCTTGCATCTCACGCCGATCAATCGCTGGCGATGCTCGCTGATGCCGGCGATGCGGAAAGGGAGATCCTGGGTTTGCTGCCGTACCAATCGAACGAGGTCGTCCTCCACACCGATCGGCGGCTGCTCCCGCGTCGTCGTCGCTGCTGGGCCGCGTGGAACTACCGGCTGACCGGGGACCCCGTGCGCCCCTCGGCTGTCACGTACAATATGACGATCCTGCAGGGGCTGCGCACACGCACGCCCCTGTGCGTTTCGCTCAACGACACCGAAGCCATCGATCCAGCGCTCATTCTTGCGCGATTCACCTACCACCATCCGCTCTATTCACTGGCCGGCGATCGCGCCCGCACCCGGTGGAACGAGGTCAGCGGTGTGAACCGAACATACTATTGCGGGGCCTACTGGGGCAATGGATTCCATGAAGACGGCGTCGTCAGTGCGCTGCGGGTCTGCGAGCAACTGGGGGTGAGCCCGTGAGCCTCCGGAGCGGGATCTACGTGGGCCATATCCGTCACCGGAGGCGGTCGCCGGCGCACGCGTTCACATTCCCGTTGTTCATGGTCTACCTCGACTTGGCGGAGCTGGACACGGTATTCTCGCTGACGCGCCTGTGGGGCCGGTCGCGATTCTGCCTCGCACGATTCCGGCGTGAGGACTACCTCTCGCGGGGCGGGCGGGGACTCGACGAAAGTGTCCGCGCCTGTGTTCAAGAGCAACTCGGCTTCAGCCCGACCGGTCCGATCCGGATGCTTACGCACCTGCGGTATTACGGTCACATCTTCAACCCCGTAACGTTCTACTACTGCTTCGATGAAGCCGATCGCGTCGCGGCGATCGTCGCAGAGATCACCAATACTCCCTGGCGCGAACGTCATGTCTACGCCCTCGACGCCGCCACCGGGCGCCGCGGGGCGAGGCGTTCCCTACGCTGGCGATTCGAGAAGACATTTCACGTGTCCCCGTTCTTCCCCATGAACATGGAGAACGACTGGGCGTTCACGCCACCGAGTGACGAGCTCTTCGTCCACATGAGTCTCCGCAGCCTGAGCGGAGATCAGGCGTTTGATGCCACGCTTTTGATGCGGCGGAGAGAGATGACACCGTGGCTACTCCGCGGCCTTCTGCTGCGATTCCCTCTGATGACGGT
>CAZSLT010000158.1:0-6366 GCA_964607595.1 uncultured Phycisphaeraceae bacterium | reverse complement strand
TTTCTTGTTTCTTGTTGGTTGCTCGATTGGCCGGCCGGCCATTTCTTTTCCGAATAACGAACCCGACACACGACGACACATGAACCCCATGACAACCCGCCGCACGACTCCGAAGCGCTCCCCGGAATGACACCGCCTCATCCCCTGTTCATGCGGGGTGCCGGGCCCGAGTGTTGTGGGGGGTGCTCCACAGAATTGTGGGGCGTCTCTCACGGTGAATTTGGGGGATTCCCTGTGCTTTGGCGCGTCCGACATTGACGCGCGGGCATCGCCGGTCAAAGTAAGGATGCACACGGACCCGACCGGAGACCCGCGAGCCGCCATGAGCCGCAGACAGAGTTCAGCGCCCGCCGTTGCCGCGTTCATCATCGCGGCGGCGATCGCCGCGCCCAGCGCGGGGCAATCCTGGCAATCCGACTACACATGGCGGCATGTGGGGGCGGCGGGGAACCGCGCGGCCACGGCGCAGGAAGCCCCCGCGATGCCGGGCATCGGCTCGGTGGGCTATGAGTTCCAGATGGCGCAGGTCCCGGTGACCGTGGGGCAGTACTTCGAGTTCGTGCAGGCGTACCTGCCGTTCTACGAGTCGCGCGGCGTGAATGTGGATTTCACGGGCGACTGGATGTCGGTCGATCTGGTCGGCAATCTTCATCCGCCGCAACCGCAGTGGATGAATTACCCGGCGACACCGTCGTTCGAGTACGCCGCGAGGTTCGTGAACTGGCTGCACAACGGCAAGGTGAACGAGGCGTGGGCGTTCGAGGGCGGCGTGTACGACACGGCGACATTCACCAAGAATCCGGACGGGTCGTACAACCACGACACGACGCCCGCGCCGGGCGCGACGGTGTGGATGCCGACGCTCGATGAATACACCAAGGCGTTCCACTACGACCCCGGCAAGAACGGCGACGGCAAGGACGGATACTGGCTGTACCCGCATTCGAGCGATGCGCCGCCGGTGCCGGGGCTGCCGAGCGAGGGCGGCGAGACGGACGCGGGAGACCCCGACTATTTGTTCCTGTTCCAGGAGGTCGGGTCGTACCCGTGGGCCGCGTCGCCGTGGGGTCTGCTGGACTCATCCGGCGGCGAGCGTGAGTGGACGACATCGTCGGCGTTCCCCGGGTTGTTGTATGTCCCGGACTCCGGGCGGGCCGGGGGGCTCTCGATGGATCGTTTGGATTTCACGGCGGTCTGGCACGCCGACTCGATCGGCCAGGCGTTCCGACTCGTGACTCTTGTGCCCGGGCCGAGTGTTCTTCCGGCTGTCGTGGCTTTCGGTCTGTATGCGCTGCGAAGAAAAGGAAGAACAGATGCTGATGAAGCTCGTGGGGGTCATCGTGGCGGCAGGGGCGTTCACATGTGACGCCGCGGGCGCCGTCAATGTCTTTGAGCTGAACTCCAGCCCGCATGTCCAGATCTCGACGGGGGTGCATCCGAGCGGCGCGACGAGCGTGTTCATCACGCAGCTCCCGACCGCGACGGCGAAGGGCAGCGTCTTCATCGAGACGACGGCGAACGACCCGCTGGGAACGATCGAGATCAAGAACCAGTCGGGAACCCATCCCATCGAAGTGTCCATCCGTGGCGCCGGCGGGGATTTCTCGAAACGACCCGCGTCGCTCATCGAGATCATCGGTGGCGACGGATCGGACAACGCCAACGAAATCGAGGTCCGAGAGTGCCACATTGTCGGCCCGGTCGACGCGATCGGCGGAATGAACAGCGTGAGTGGCCTGATTGTGGGAGGCGGTCGGGTGCTCTACATCGAACTGGACCACGCCTCGTACCCGGGTTATGCGCCGCCGGCGCTGCTCAACTCCAGGATCGGCGGTGCGGTCGGCGCGATCTTCATGCCTTTCGCGGACAGCCGCATCGACGGCGTGGAACTGGAAGAGAGTCTCGGGGACGGCGGGCTGACATCATTCATTTACACCGATCACATCGGAACGCTGCACCTGGGCGGACTGGCGAGCGGATCGTGGATTCAGGGCGGGACCTCGCTGTTCGTGACATCCGTTCAGCAGATCATCTTCGACGACGCGCTTTCGGGGGACGGTGTCTTCGCGGGCGAGTTGTGGATCAACAAGCTCGAGCCCGCGGGCGGGGCGCCGGGGGCGCTCACCTTCTCGCAGGGCATCGCGGCCACGGGGGTTGTGGGCATCAAGAAGCAGTTGCTGCTTGATGACTCGGAGATTCACCTGCCCGAGAACGGCCTGGCCGGGCGCATCATCATCGGCGCCGACGGACAGCCGGGCGACTGGACGGGCGCGGTGAACATCGGCGCGTTGACACTGACCGGCGCGTATGACGAGGCGTCGGCGGATCTCGGCGGCGGGGTGGTCGGCGCCGTCCCGTTCAAGACGCACGGCGCCGACTCCGTCCCGGCCTTCGGCGCCGCGTTCGATTTCGGCGAGAATCCTGTGTCGCCCGGGTACGCGATCCGGCATTACGGCTGGGTGTGGAGCGATCCCCAAGCGACCGACCCCGAGCCGATCCGCCTCGAGCGGCGTGCGCGGTGCATCGGTTCGGTGTGGCTCGATGTGACCGAGGAGTGGGGGTTCGAGTATGACATCCCCAGCGTCGCGCAGCCCGGGACGATCGTCGCCCTGCAAGCGAGCCAGCCAGCGCACTATCGCAACGGCTTTGAGTACCGATTTGTCCGCGAAGCAACAGGGACCGATACGCTCTACTGCTTCCTGGAAACGCCGGATCCTCCGTTGCTCGTTCCGGTCGCGCCCTACCCGGACGACGCATGGTTCACCGTCGGTTCGCAGTGCCCTTGGGATACCAACGGCGACTCCTTTGTCGGGGTGGACGACCTCAACGCCGTGCTGGGCGACTGGGAGGAGACCGGGCCGAACCTGTACGGCGACATCGACGGCGACGGTGTGGTGGGCGTCGACGATCTCAACTTCGTGCTCTCGCACTGGGAGGAGTCCGGGTGCGCCGGATGCTCGGAGAGTCTCATGATGATGGGCGGGGCATCATTCAGCGTTGCGTCGTTCGGCGGCGCCGGCGCGCTCATGGAGACGCTGGGGTACGGCTCGGTGGAGTCGTTTTGCGAGGATCTGAACGGGATGGACAGCGCGGAGCAGGCGGCGATGCTGGCGGCGCTGAGCGCGGCGGCCGCGTCCGAGTGAGCCATCGTGTCGGAGACTGCGCTGCTGGGGCAGCCGTCACACAGGCGGTGTGCGTCCCCTGCGCACCGCGCCGCCGACGGCGATCGCCGCGCTGATGAGCACGAGGTTCTTGATGATGTACTGGCCCTCCAGCGTCGGCGCCCAGGGGATGTGCGTGAAGCACACCTCCGGCAGCAGCAACAGCGGCAGGAAGGTCCCCGGCATCTGAAGGAACAGCAGCAGGATTCCCAGCCGGATCAGCGGGCGCGCCAGCAGGCAGACGCCGATCGCCACCTCCCACACCCCCAGGATCGGGATGAAGATGTCGGGGTCGAACCAGTAGACCGTGCGGACGATCAGGTCGTCCGCCGGGCTGATCCGCAGCGGTTTGAGCGCCCCGAACCAGATGAACACCAGCCCCAGCGACAAGCGCACGAGCTTCATCGCGTGGCGGTCCATCCAGCCGGAGATCGCGGCGTCGGCGCGGTCAACCCTGTTGCTGAGCGTGTTGCGGCTGTCCGTGGTCATCGCGGGGCTCTCCGATCGGCTCGCCCCCGCCGCCGGGCCGAGTGTAGGTCGGCGCGAGCCCGGGCCGTCGGGGGGGGGCGGGTATGGTTTCGGGCCGCGTCTGTTGCGCAGAGGGCCAATCGTCCGATGAAAAATCGGTCAAGGAACGGTGAAGACGCGATCCGGCGTCGGAGGCCCGATGGCGAAGATTGGTCCCATCTCGGCCGAGACCCGGCGTGTGCTCATCCGCACGGCGCTGTGGCTGCTGGCGTTGCTTCTTGTGCTCCCGCTGATCGCGCTGGCGCTGACCCACGAGCAGCGCGAGGCGGTGTACGCGGGCGAGGGGAGCATCGTCGAGTGGGTGTCGGTCGTGCAGTGGGGGGTGCTGGCGGTGGCGCTGCCGCTGATCCTGCGCCGGGTGTCGGTAAACATTGGTGCGGCGATGGTCGTGCTGCTGGCGTGCGCGGCGCGCGAGGTGGACTGGCACAAGCGGTTCACCGGCTACAGCGTGCTGAAACCGAAGTTCTACCTGAGCGAAGAGTTCCCGCTGTTGCACCGGCTGGTCGCCGCGTTGCTGGTCGGCGTGTTCGCGGTGAGTCTGGCGGTGGCGATGCGGGCGATCTGGATGCACGCGGCCCGGGACGGCTGGCTGCTGGCGCGGTGGACGCGGCTGGTGGGGTTCGCGTTCATCCTGACGGCGGTGAGCAAAGCGGTGGACCGCGCTCCGGCCGTGCTCGAGGACATGGGCATGAAACTGCCGCGGATTGCGTTCGAGATGGCCAAGGCCTTCGAAGAGAACGCCGAGGTGCTGCTGCCATTCATCCTGACGGGCGCGGCGTTGCTGTACGGGCGGGAGCGATCGCTTTGAATATGCCCTCCCTCCCCCGATGTGGATCGTGGGGAGTACCGGCTCAGTGTCCCTCGGCCTTCGCCTTCTTGAGCCGGTTGGCGGTGGCCCGGATGTTGAGCATCTCGACGACGAGGGCGAAGACCATGGCGAAGTACACATACCCGCGGGGGAAGTGCTGGCCGAAGCCCTCGGCGATGAGCAGCACGCCGATCATGACCAGGATGGCCAGTGCGAGCATCTTGATGGTGGGGTGCTTGTCGACGAAGCGTGAGATGGCGCCGGCGGCGACCATCATGACGATGACGCTGATGATCACGGCCGCGATCATGATCTCGACATGCTTCGGCGGCACCAGCCCGACGGCGGTGAGGATGGAGTCGACGCTGAAGACGGCGTCGATCAGGATGATCTGGATGATGACGGATCGGAAGGAGGCGCGGGCGGTGGATTTAACGATGTGGTGCGGATCGCCCTCGACCTTCTCGTGAATCTCCTTGACGGCCTTGGCGATGAGAAACAGCCCGCCGATGAGCAGGATGATGTGCTTGCCGGAGAACCCGCGCTCACCCACGAAAAAGAGCGGCTTGTCGAGCTGGACGATCCACCCGATGAGCAGCAGCAGCAGGATGCGCTGGACCATCGCCAGGGCGAGACCGATGAAGCGGGCGCGGGCGCGCTGCTCCTCGGGCAGTTTTCCGGCCAGGATCGCGATGAAGATGATGTTGTCGATGCCCAGGACGATCTCGAGGGCCGTGAGGGTGAGCAGCGCGATCGCGGCCTGCGCCGAGAAGAGTTCGAAATCCGCCGGCCCGGCGGCGCCCGCTTCGGCGGCGAGCATCGTGAGCGGCGCGGCGATGGCGTCGAGCATGGATGACTCCGTGGGGATTTTTGGGGGGGAGCGGGGCGGGCGGTGTGGGGGGGTCAGTCGTGCGGGTCGTCGGCGTCGTCGCTGTCGGGATCGTCCTGTGAGCCGGGGGCGGGCGGGCCGAAGATCGCGCTGCCGATGCGGACCATGTTCGCGCCGCACGCGATGGCGGTCTCGAAATCGTTGGTCATTCCCATCGAGAGGATGTTGAACTTGCCGTCGCCGACGCCGGTCTTGCGGACATCGTCGAAGATCTCGGCGCATCGCTCGAAGGCGAAGCGGGCGACGGTGGGGTCGGCGTCGAGCGCGGCCATGGTCATCAGCCCACGGACGCGGAGGTGGGCCATGGTGTCGATCTGGTCGCAGAGATGGCGGGCGGCGGGCAGGGGGCAGCCGTTCTTCTGGCCCTCGCCGGAGCAGTTGACCTGCACGAGGACATCGAGGTCGATGTCCTTCTTCATGGCCGCGGCGTGGAGGTCTTCGGCGAGGCGGAGGTCGGCGACGGAGTGGATGAGGCGGGCGACGCCGAGGATCTTCTTGATCTTGTTGCGCTGGAGCCAGCCGATCATGTGCCAGCGGATGTCGGAGGCGCGGAGGGCGCCCGGCCGCGCGAGACTGGGCAGGCGTGACTGGCGCTCGAGCGCCTCGGCGATCATGGCGGCGCGGTGCTCGAGTTGCTGGACGCGGTTTTCGCCGAAGTCGCGGTGGCCGAGTTCGATGAGGCGGCGGATGTCGTCGATTCCGGCGGTCTTGGTGACGGCGACGACGCAGATGTCCTGCGGGCGGCGTCCGGCGAGGCGCGCGGCATCGGCGACGCGCTGCATCACGGCGCGATAGCGCTCTTCGAGCGGCGGCTGTTCGGCCGTCGTGGCCGGCTCCCGGTACACTCCCTGCTCCGTCATAGCCCCACATCGTAGCGACTGGGGCGTGGCCGGGGCACACGGGCATCCGGAAGGGAGCGAGCGATGGCCAACGAACATCTCGAGACGCGTCAGACCCCGATCCGAGCGGGGGAGCGGGCG
>CAZSLT010000157.1:0-6414 GCA_964607595.1 uncultured Phycisphaeraceae bacterium | reverse complement strand
GCGGCCCATTCCTTTTTTGAGGAACCGGTTTGGAGACCGGCACGAAAGGGATAAAGTCGGTGGACCCTCCGCACACGCGGGGGGTGATGCGCCGATGATGGGCGTCGCCGGACGCGGGCACCCGGGAGACCGGAGCGGATCGGCTTGGCACGGGCTTCACAAGGGCTTAACCTTCGCGGCCCGACCGCGGCGCGTGGACGCCCACGCAGGCCCGGGTTGAATGGGTTAGATGCGACTCGACGGCGTGGCGGGACCCCCGCCCGGCCGAGACAGAAGAAAGGGATGGACCAATGAACGATCGTCATGCCGGGGCCAAGCGCGGCTTCACCCTGATCGAACTCCTCGTCGTCGTGGCGATCATCGCGCTGCTCATCGGCGTGTTGCTGCCGGCCCTCTCGGGCGCGCGGCGCAGCGCGTGGCAGAGCAAGGGCGCGGCCCTCCAGCAGCAGCTCATGCGGGGCATCCTCACCTACGCCAGCCAGAACAAGGACTACATCCCCGGGATGAACACCTCGGGCCGGCGCAACCAGAAGATTGACGCGGGCACGCTCCCGGCGACGCTCTTGCAGGATCAGGCCGACCTGCCCGTGCAGTCGTGGGACTGGATGACCCCCTCGCTCGACGCGGACGACCTGAGCATCAACCGCGCCGCCCGCTATGTGCAGATCATGAAGAAGTACGCCGATCCGGCCAACCGCGAGGTGATCCCCTCGGCGCAGCTGCAGGGTTCGGACTCGTATGTCGCCGAGGTCCAGGCCGAGGCCGACAAGAAGGGCGGCCTCACGGCCCCGTCGTTCTTCATGCCCGCGTACTGGCAGTGGGCCGGGCGCACGGTCGGCACCGGCGTGACGGCGCTGCAGTACGGCGCCCCCAATACGATCACCAACGAGGTCACCATCCCCACCGGGTATGTGCCCCGCCTCGACCAGGTGCAGCTCACGAGCAAGAAGGTCGGCGTCTGCGACGGGTATGTCGACATCATCGACCCCGCGCCGATGTTCGATGTGAGTCTGTGGGTCAACGAGAACGAGGACAACCCGCTGGGCACCTTCGCGGTCCGCGCGCCGTGCTTCCCGGACTCCCGCGCCTACTCCGCGTCGGGCAACCGCAAGCTGAGCATCCGCCACGGCAAGAACATGAACGCCTGCTTCTGGGACGGGCATGTGGACATCATCGCCGACCGGGACATCGAGAACCCGATCTACTGGTACCCGAACGAATCGGTTCTCGGGAACTCGGTGACGACACAGGCGAACTCGATCATCGCCACGCTCGACCAGCAGGGCATGCGCCGCGTTCCGTAACCGTTCGGCCACACTCCGCAAGACACCCGCAGCCGGCGGCCCCAGTGGCCGCCGGTTGTCTTTTTGCCCATCTCCCCCAGGTTGCCAGCCGCGTCTCCGGGCGATCGTTCGGGTCGCGTCAAGGCTGGTGAATAATGCGCAAATACGGCGCTGGTCGGGTCCCCTTGGCGGGTGGTGCTTGGTACCGTGTGGCGACTTCGGCACGGCTCGGGGCGGGTCTCGGGCGCCGGATGTGTGACGACGACAATCGCGAACATCAGAGAGAGGTCAAAGAGATGACGAAGGTTATGGTTCGTCTTGGGGCGGCGGGTCTGCTCGCCGCCGCGGGCACGGCGCTCGGCGCCGGTTACTCAACACTCACCCCGGCCGCGACGGCGCTCCGCGCCGCGGCGCAGGAAGCCGGCGAGTTCCGGCTGACGACGGCCGCGACGGTTGTCGACGGCGCCGGCGGCTCGTTCGACAATGTGAACATCTATGTGCCGTGGGTGCTCGACTCGACCGACGCGCTGCAGAACGCGGCCGTGGTGGCGAATGTGAACGGCAACCTCGCGGCCGCGGTGGCGACCTTCCTCACCGGCACGCCCGCGGCCAACGCGACGGCGGTGGTGGCGGGTCTGGGCACGACCGACGCCGCGGGCGGCCCGGTGGGCTCGAACAATGTGTTCATCTACGAGGGCCGCGCGATCCAGCACGGCCTGGGCTTCTTCCTGAGCGACACCCCCGGCGCGATCACGAGCGGCGGCACGGTGGTGTTCGCGTCGAACTTCAACTCGTCGTTCGGCCAGAACAACATCGAGTTCTCCTCGAATGTCATGCCCCCCACGAACACCGCGATGACCGCGGGCGTGACCTTCAACATGAACGGAACGCAGATGTTCGACGGCTCGGTTGCCGGCATCAACGGCGTCGGCTCCGGCGCGTTCCTGCCCGTGCCCAGCAGCGTGCTGACGGACGGCTCGGACCTGCTGGTGGCGATGACCACCTTCGGCGGTAACCCCGCCGGGCCCGGCCTGTTCCTCAACGGCACCGGCGTCTGGCGCTACACCGGCGCGCCCATCACCGACCCCGGCCAGACCTCGCCGGAGTGGATCTGGGACCAGCTCGCCACGCCGGCGCCGACGGGTGAGTCCTCGGCCGATGCGCGCCAGGCCAAGCCGATCATCATGAATCCGGACCTCGGCTGCGTCACGACCGACCGCTACATCCTGTTCGGGGTTGGTTACTCGGGCTCGACCCCCTTCACCGGCAGCGCCGCCAACCCGCTGTACCTTGTCGTTGACCGCGTGCCCGTCGGCGGCGCCGCCAACGGCTTCGCCGACGGCCATGTCTACATCGACGCCGACGGCGACAACAACCCCGCGACGGCCAACAACGACCAGCGCTTCGTCTCGGGCGGTCAGGCGACCGGCAGCGGAAGCCGTAATGTCGAGGGTTATGACATCAATTCCAAGGGCCAGGTCGTGGTGGTTCACGAGGACCGCACCGGCTCGCTCGATATCTATCAGGTCCGTCTGTACAACCCGATCATCAGCGGCTGCCAGATCACCGGCTACGAGGCCCCGATCGTCATCGCCGAGTCGGGCCAGACCTTCTCCGACGGCATCACGACCATCGAACCCCTTTTCACCACCTTCGAGAACCCCCCGGGGACCTTCGCCACCGACTTCATCAACCCCTTCTCGGGCGTGTCGATCGACGACAACGGGCGCGTCGCCTACGCCGCGGCCATCGAGGGCTTCTACGACACCAGCGACCCCAACGGCGATCTGCTGGTCAACAGCACCACGGCGATGTTCGTGTACGACTCGGCCACCGGCTCGACGCACAAGATCGTCCAAGGCGGCCAGAACGGCACGACGATCCCGAACATCGTCGCGGGCCCCAGCATCCAGCTCGGCCGCTTCACCAACGATCAGTCCTCTGATCAGTTCAACTCCCAGGGCATGAGCAACACCGGCGGCTTCATGGCCGTCGCCTTCCGCGAGGGCGGCGACACCGGCATGAACGACGAGGACTTCGACGGCTTCGACGACAACGGCGGCGTCCTGGCCCCCGGCGGCGCCGAGCAGCGCGTCCGTGGCGTCGTGACGATCGAACTCGGCGAGTTCACCACCGTCCCGACCTGCCCCGGCGACATCACCGGCGACGGCATGACCAATGTCGATGACCTCAACCAGATCCTGGGCGCCTGGAACACGAATGTCGGCATCGGCGACCCACGCGACCTGGCCAACAACGACGGCTTCATCAATGTGGACGACCTGAATGTCGTCCTCGGGGCCTGGAACTGCCCGAACTGAGTACTCAACCCTGATCACACGATCATCCCCGGGCGGGGGCTTCGGCCCCCGCCCGCTTTATTTTTGTGGGTTTCCTGTCGCGGCGGGCGCGGCCCCACCGCTAGACTGGGCGCGGCGCCGCCACCCGTGTCCGGAAGGCGCCGACCATGACACCCGCACGACCCGCCCCCTCGCCGGGGCAGGCGCCCCCGAACGCCGCAGCGCGGTTCCCCCCGCATCGCAGAAGGAGAGCCCCCGATGTTTTCCAACCGCCTGATCACCTTCCTGGCCGCCCTCGGTATCGCCGCGCCGGTGCTCGGCGGTTCGCCCTGCGGCGGCGAGAACACGCCGATTCCGCTCCGGGTCATGACGCTCAATGTCAAGGAGGGGATCGGCGCCCCCGGCTCGAGCACCTACCTGGCGATCGGCGCGTTCTGCACCGTCAATGATGTCGACGGCGCCGGCCCGAACTCCGGGCTGAGCCCGGACATCGTGGCGCTCCAGGAGTGCGATCAGGCGAATTTCCCGCACCTGTCCTCGTTCCGGGACACCTATCTGCCGGGGTACGAGATCCGCACGGCCTCGGGCGACGGCTTCAACTTCAACGCGATTCTGGTGCGGCCGGGCATCTCGATCGTGAATTACCAGAACCTCAGCACCGCCGGCCCGCGGAACGCGGTCAAACTGCGGGTGCAGGTGCCCGACGCCGAGAACGAGGTGGTGCTGTACTGCTCGCACTTCAAGGCGTTCGGCGACGCCGGATCCGTCGCCACGCGCACAGCCGAAGCGAATGAACTCGGGCAGCGGGCCTACACCGATCTGCAGGGCGGCGGTGTGAATGTCGTGACGCTCGGCGATTACAACGGCAACAGCACGCAGTTCTCGATCGACACTTCGTTGGCGGGGGTCTTCACACACAGCACGCTCGCCGTCCCCACCGGGCTGACCAACCTCGCGCCCGAGGCGCTGGCCGGCCAGGGAGTCGGCGGGCCGGCGCTGATCGCGACCTTCCCCGGCAGCAACGCGCGGCTCGACTATGTCTGTCTCGACTCGCAGCTCGCGGCGTTCTTCGACACGAACACGAACGGCTCGTTCTCGCAGGACGAGGCCAACGGCGCGGGGTTCGTCTACTGGTCCGGCGATGACGCGGGAATGCTTTCCAACGGGAATGCGACGGCGACTTCCACGGCGTCGGATCATCGGCCGGTGGTGTTCGATGTCCTGCTGCCGCGTGACCCTGCGACCGTGACCGCCTGCCCGGGGGATATCACCGGGCCGGGGGGGGTGCCGGACGGGGTTGTGAATGTGGATGATCTGAACGCCGTGCTGTCCTCATGGAACCAGAAGGTCGGCGCCTGCATCGCCCCGGACCTGACCGGCGACGGGCTGGTCAATGTCGACGACCTGAACGAGGTGCTGGGGTCATGGAACCTGGTCTGCCCGTAACCCGCAGTGATTCAACGAGTAACAGCCCAAGGCCCGAAAACCCCGCAAGGGGTAGGGGTTGTGAGGCGGATGTTCGGTGAAACCTCATCGGAAATGCGGTCTGGGGGGTGGGAAGATGGGTGAAGTCTGCGTGAAACACTCAAGAAAGGGCGTATCGACGAGAGTTTTCCGCTTGTGTGGGGTCAATGGTGGGGGTATCTTCGTGAATGGAAACTGGCTCCGGAAGAGGACGAGGCGGATCGTTCTTTCTGAGAGTTTGAGGTAGAGATGGAGATTATTGCTATGGTTGCAAAGCTTTTGAGCGTGGCCGCTGTTGTGGCCTTCGCTGGTGCTGCGAATGCCGCAGCTTTCAAGGTTCAGGGCGCGGTGGACATGGGTGGCGCGGGCGGCAACGGCTCCGCGATCACCGGTGACTTCACCGGCATTCTGGCGTTTGCTCCGGTGGCTGCCGCCGGCGTCGGCGCCCAGATCGGCGCGAACCTCGCCCCGAACTTCGCGAACTCGCCCGCTGTGACGGCTGGCTCGTTCTCGGCGATCTACTTCGTCGCCGGCGGCATCGACAGCGGGCTCAGCCCCGGTGGTTTCGATGGCGTGCAGATCTTCAAGGCCGCCAGCGCTGCCCCGTACTCGACCCCCGAGGTCCGGATCCTTCTCCGTGACAACGGCGTCGATGTGAACGTTGAGTTCCTCGGCCTCAACACGGTCGGCACCATTGTCGGTGGCGGCTCGACCTCTCAGCCCTACCACCTGACCCAGTACGGCACCGGCCTGTGGGTCGAGGTCGTCCCGACCCCCGGCGCCGCCGCTCTCTTCGGCGTTGCCGGCCTCGCCGCTGCCCGTCGTCGTCGCTAATCCGTCACGACCGACAGCAGCAGCACTTTTCTGAGTGCACTCGACCGACGGGCTTCACGGCCCGTCGGTTCTTTTTTTGGTCCGTCTCGGGGGTCGGTGGCGTACCCTTCATCGGGCACAGACGAAGGAGATCGGCCATGAACGCGAGACTTGGATGCGGCGTCCTGTTGCTCCTGACGGGTCATGCCTGCGGGGCGGCATTCAAAGCGCAAGCGGTGGATTTCGGGCCCCCCGGCGGCAACGGCGATGCGTTGTACGGCGACTTCGTTGAGTCGGGCGGGCCGGATGAGTTGGATCTGCCGGGCGGAGTCGGCCCCACGGCGAACGGGCAGCCGGTCTCGGGTCCATGGACGATGACCGCGACCTCCTTCAGCGGGGTCTATTTTGTCACTGGCGGCGCGAACAGCCTCGTCGATCCGGCGGGCCTCGACGGCGTGGAGATCTTCCGCGCCGGGTTCGGCGCGGATTATTCGCTGGCGGGCGAGGCCCGCGTGCTGATCCGCGACAATGGCGCGGACAAGAATGTGCGCTTC
>CAZSLT010000156.1:0-6442 GCA_964607595.1 uncultured Phycisphaeraceae bacterium | reverse complement strand
ACGCCGTTGCCGATGCCGTACTTATCGATCTGCTCGCCGAGCCACATCAGGAACATGGTGCCGGCGGTCATGGCGGTGATCGCCATGATCCACCACATGGGATTGTTCGCCCAGTTGGCGTAGACGAAGCCCTGCCCGCGGAACAGCGCGAGGTACCCGATGCCCTGAAGAATGCACAGCGCCACGGTCAGGTAGCGCGTCCACTCCATGACCTGCTGGCGCCCGGACGGGCCCTCGTTCTGCTTCTTCTTGAGCGGCTCATACGCCGAGGCCAAGAGCTGGAAAATAATCGCCGCCGAGATGTAGGGCATGATGCCCAGGCCGAAGATCGTGGACTGCTGGAGACTCCCGCCCGTGAAGATGGCCACGAAGCTCATCGAGCGCTGCAGCGCGTTGCCGGCGTCCTGCGAGGTGAACTTGTCGGCGATGGCCTGCTGGTCGATCCCGGGGATCGGAATCCAGAAGCCGATCCGGTAAATGGCGAGCATCGCGAGCGTGAACAGAATCTTGCCGCGGAGATCGGCGATCTTGAAGATGTTGATCAGTGCCTGAATCATCGTGGCGTCGTTCGCTCCGCTCGGGTGTTGGGTCGGAAGTGTAGGCGGGTCAGGCGAACTTCTTGGCGGCGCGACGCTTCGGCTTCTTGTTCAGGTTCTTGGGGGTCTGGTCGTCGGAGTTCCGGTCGATCCCGCGGACATTGTCGCGCCGGCTGCCGGACTCCTCAACGCTGCCGCCCGCGTCGGTGATCGCCTTGCGGGCGGACGCCGAGACCCGGGCGACGGAGACATTCAACTTCGCCTTGAGCGCCTTGGCCTCGCCCAGATCGCCCAGCACCTTGACCGGCAGCGAGGCGTCGCGGATCAACCCGGCCGCGGCCAGATTCTCGGCGTTGACGGCCCCGCCCTTGGCGAAGGAGGGATGCGCGACGATGTCGCACAGATTCACGATCCAGAAGTTGGTCTTGAACTGGACATTGGTGAACCCGCGCTTGGCGATGCGGCGGAAGAGCGGCATCTGGCCGCCCTCGAAGGTCAGGCGAGAGGAATAGCCCGAGCGGCTCCGCGCGCCCTTGTGGCCGCGACCGGAGGTCTTGCCGTGACCGCTGCCCGGGCCGCGGCCCACGCGCTTGCGCGCCTTGTACTTGCCGGCCATCGCGGTGATGTCGTGAATCATCATGGCGTATTACTCTCGTCGTTAGCCGCTCGGATTCGTCTGAACCGATCGGGGATGCTCGTTGATGCGGGGCCGTTGAGGGCCTCCGGTTAGTTACCTTGCTTCCTGCCGCCCCGGCCTCCGCCGCCACCACCACCGCCGCCGCCGCCGCGCTTCTGCGACTGCTGCTCGGGACGGGGCTTGGGCATCGGACGCGGCGCCGACGCGGACACGCCCGAACGGGCGATCATTTCATCGACGGTGGTCTTGGAGATCGTCACACCGCGGGCCTTCGAGAAGTGCTCGGCGGTGCGGAGGCGCGAAAGCCCCTCGAGCGTGGCCTTGGCGACATTGCGCTTGTTCGTCGAGCCGTAAGCCTTGCTCAGGCAGTCGGTGACGCCGACGGCCTCGAGCACGGCGCGGATGGTGCCGCCGGCGACGACGCCCGTGCCGGGCGAGGCCGGGATCAGGCGCACCGTCGTGGCCCCGAAGCGGCCCTCGACCTCGTGCGGAATCGTGGAGCCGTGGAGCGTGACGCGCTGGATGTTCTTCCGGGCGTCCTTTTCGGCCTTCTCGATCGCGGTGGGCACCTGGTTCGCCTTGGCGTACCCGAGCCCGACCTGCCCGCGTCGGTCGCCGATGACGACCATCGATCCGAACGAGAATCGGCGTCCGCCGGCGACGGTCGCGGCGCTGCGGAACACGCCGATCGTCGTCGAGTCCATCCCAGAATGTTCTTCCATCATCTCGGCCATAGCTGCGTCTTCCTCAACGGCGTTCGCCGCCGTGTGTGATCACTCAGAACTTGAGCCCGCCCTTGCGGGCCGCGTCGGCCAGCGCTTTGATGCGGCCGTGGTACCGGAACCCGTTGCGGTCGAACGCGACCTGCGTGACGCCGGCGCTGGCGGCCTTCTTGGCGATCGCCTCGCCGACGGCCGCGGCGGACGCCGCGTTGCCGGTCTTGTCCCCGGCGCCGCCCTTGTCGCGCGTCGACGCCGAGCAGATCGTCCTTCCGGCGATGTCGTCGATGACCTGCACATACATGTGATTCAACGAGCGGTACACGCTCAGGCGCGGACGCTCGGGCGTCCCCTGCACCGAACCGCGGACGCGCCGACGGCGCCGGACGCGACGCTCTGCTTTGGCTTTCTGAATATCCATCGTCCAACTCCTGCGGGAATACCCGGAACTTACGCGCCGAACGCCTTGCCCTGCTTGCGCCGGATGGTTTCGTCGGAATACTTGATGCCCTTGCCGTTGTACGGCTCGGGCTTGCGGATCGAACGCACCACCGAGGCGAACTGCCCCACCTGCTGCCGGTCGATCCCCTTGACCTTGACCACTGTCTTGTCGACGGTCACCTCGACACCCATCGGGATCGGGACCAGAATCGAGTTGGCGAAGCCCGCCTTGACCTTCAGATTCTTGCCCGTCACCTCGGCCGTGTAGCCGACGCCGACGACCTCGAGCTGCTTCTCGAACCCGGTGGTCACGCCGGTGATCATGTTCGACAGCAGCGCGCGGGTGGTGCCCCACAGCGCGCGGACGGTCTTGTTCGCGGCGTCCTTCGGGTCGATCGACACATTCAGCACCCGATCGCCCGCTTCCCAGGCGACCTTTACCTCGGGGCGGTGCTCGAACGAGAGCGTCTTGCTGCCGTTGGCGATCGTCACCTTCCGGCCCGAAAGGGTGACATTCACATTCGCCGGGACGGGGACAGGTTTTTTTCCGAGTCGGGACATGGACTGATCCTTCGCGTAGTTGCGCGCCCAGGGCTTAGTAGACGGTCGCCAGGAGTTCGCCCCCGACGCGCTCATCGCGGCAGCGCCGGTCGGACATGACCCCCTTGGAGGTCGAGATGATCGAGATCCCCAGCCCCTGCAGCGGCGAGGGAAGGTCGGTGACCGGACGATAGTCGCGGCGGCCGGGCTTGGACTCCCGCTTGATCTGGTGGATCACCGGTTCGCCCGTCGGGCCGTACCGGAGTCGCACACGGATCTGCCCCTGGCGTCCGTCGTCGATGACATCGTAGCCCTCGATGTAGCCCTCCTCCTGGAGGATCTGGGCGATGCCTCGGCATACCTTGCTGTTGAGCACGATGACGCTCTTGGCGCGGTTGCGGACCGCGTTGCGGACGCGGGTCAACATGTCGGCGATTGAGTCGTTGATTGCCATGGCCCTTGCGGGTCTCCTGCTCTCGTCGGGCGAGCCGCCGCCCGTGCGTTCGATTCGAATGAGTTACCAGCTCGCCTTGCGCATGCCCGGGATCTTGCCCTCGAGCGCGAGCTTGCGGAGCATGATCCGCGAGATGCGGAACTTGCGGTACACGCCGCGAGACCGCCCCGTCAACTCGCACCGGCGGACGACGCGGGTGCTGAACTTGGGGGGACGGTTGCTCTTGGCGACTTGTGCCTTGGTTGCCATGTTCAGTTCTTCTCCGGCTTGCGGAATGGGAACCCGAGTTGCTCGAGGATGAACTTGCTCTTCTCGGGGCTCGAGTTGCGGAAGACGATGTTGATGTTCATCCCGTGGGTGAAGTTCGCGGCGGCCATGTCGATCTCGGGGAACACGCCCTGCTCGGACAGGCCCATCGAGTAGCTGCCGCTCTTGTCGAACGACTTGTCGCTCAGGCCGCGGAAGTCGCGGATGCGGGGCGTGGCCAGATTGATGAGCCGATCGAGGAAGTACCACATCCGCTCGCGGCGCATCGTCACCATCGCGGAGTTGGGCATGCCCTCGCGCAGCTTGAAGTTCGACACGCTCTTGCGGGCGTTGATCACGATCGGCTTCTGGCCCGTGATCTTCGTCAGCGTGCCCACGACCGTGTCGCGCACATGCTGGGGCAGCTTGCCGCCCTCGAGGTGCCGGCCGACGCTCACATTGACGATGATCTTCTCGATCGTCGGGCGGCTCATCGGGTTGTCGAGCCCGAACTTCTCCGCCACCTTTTTCGAGATATCGTCGCGGTACTGGTCGCGCAGGCGCGGCGGGACCGGGGGCCCCGACGCCTCCGCCGCCTCTCCGCCCTTTGATTTGCTCTTGTCCTTGGCCATATTCAACGCTCGCTGCATGACGCGGGGGCAACGCCCCGCGGGGTGTTCTGGAAACTCCGGGCGTCAGCCCTTCTTCTTGCTCTTGGCGCCGGCCGAACGGACGACGCTCAGTTCCTTGCCGCCGTTGGCCGCGACGCGGACCTTCGATCCGTCCTTCTTGGTCTGGAAGCGGACACGGGTCGCCTTGCCGTCCACGGACGGGCTGACATTGCTGAGATGGAACGAACGATCGAGCTCGACGCGTCCGCCCTGGGGGTTGGCGCGGGTCGGGCGCATGTTCTTGGTGATGCCCTCGATCCCGGAGCCGTGCACGACGACGCGATCGTTCTTCGTGTCGATGCGCACGACCGTGCCGGTCTTGCCCTTGAAATCGCCGGCGGTGATCACCACCTCATCGCCTTTGCGGATATGCCTCGGCATCTCACACCACCTCCGTCGCGAGCGACACAATCTTCATGTAGCCCTTGTCGCGCAGCTCGCGGGCGACGGCCCCGAACACGCGCGTCCCGCGGGGATTCCCGTCGGGATTGATCAGAACGATCGCGTTCCGATCGAACTTGACATACGAACCGTCCTGGCGGCGGGTCGCGAACGAGGTGCGGACCACCACGCCCTTGACCACATCGCCCGACTTCACCTCGGCGCCGGGCAGCGCCTTCTTGACGGCGCAGACGACCTTATCGCCGACGCCCGCGGTCCGCCGCGTGAACCGGCCCTTGGAAGTCGAGCCGCCGAGCACGCGGATCACCATCGCCTCTTTGGCGCCGGAGTTGTCCGCGACATCGACCCTTGTTTCCTGCTGAATCATGGCCTTGCGTACCTCCGCGGGCGGACCTCCGCCCGCGTCAATTATGCGTTGTCCCGCGGGGCGCGGTGCACGATCCGGACCAGACGCCACCGCTTGGTCTTGCTCATCGGGCGGCACTGAACGATCTCGACGCGATCGCCGAGCCCCGACTCGTTGTTCTCGTCGTGGACCGCCAGCGTCGTCCGCTGGCTCACGAACTTGCCGTACTTCGGGTGCTTGGCGCGGTAGGACACCACGACCTTGCGGGTCTTGTCCGTCTTGGCGGACTCGACCACGCCGATCCGCGTGCCCTTGATCGCATTCTCTGCCTGAGTCGCGCTCATGCCTTGGCCTTCCGATTCTTCGTGAGTCGCGCGTGACGCTCTGTCTTGAGCCGCGCGATGTCTTTGCGAACTTTTCCGAACTGCGACGGGTCCTCGATCTTCTCGGTCACGGCCTGCACACGCAGGTCGTACAGCTTGTGCTGCAGCCGACCGATCTCGACATCGATCTCCTCACCCGTCAACTTCCGGACCTCTGCTGCCTTCATGCCCGGCTCCTCGTCACACTTCCAGCCGTCGGCCGACGAAGCGGCAACGGATGGGCATTTTCATCGCTACGCGCACCATCGCCTGGCGCGCCACATCTTCCGGAACGCCCGCGATCTCGAAGAGCATCGTCCCCGGTCGCACGCGTGCCGCCCAGTAATCCACTTCCGCCTTGCCCGTTCCCATTCGGGTCTCGAGCGGCTTCTTCGACACGGGCTTGTCCGGGAACACCCGGATGTACACCCGGCCCTGACGCTTGAGGAAGTGCTGAGCCGCGATTCGGCCCGCCTCGATCTGGCGCGCCGTCAGCCAGCACCCCGAGAGCGCCTGCAGCCCGTACTCGCCGAACGCGACAAAGTTCCCCTTCGTCGCGCTCCGGTCGCGCACGCGACGGAACTCCTTGCGGTACTTCACTCTCTTGGGCATCCGGGGCATCGAGTCGGCCCATCCTTCCTCAAACCGCGTTCAACCGCGGGTCACTTTCCTTCGTAGATCCCGATCCAACCTCGAACCTTAGTGGCGGCCGCGGGCACGCGGACGGGCGCCGGCGGCCCGGCTCTGCGTCGCGTCCTCTTCCTGGCCCGTGTACGGACCCTTGTAGATCCACACCTTGACGCCGATCGCGCCGTAAGTCGTGAACGCCTCGGCGAACCCGTAATCAATATTCGCCTGAAGCGAACTCAGCGGCATCGAACCAAGCCGTGTATCCAGCGTGCGGCTCATCTCGGCCCCGCCCAGACGCCCGGCCAGCAGGATGCGGACGCCCTTGCCGCCCGCCTGCATCGTCGCCTCCGAACGCATCTTCACGACGCGACGGAAGCTCGAACGCTTCTTGAGCTGCTCGGCCACGCCCTCCGCCACCAGCTGCGCCTCGAGGTCGGGGTTCTTGATCTCGATGATGT
>CAZSLT010000155.1:0-6516 GCA_964607595.1 uncultured Phycisphaeraceae bacterium | reverse complement strand
CGCATCGCTTCCGTGGCCGCCCACCAGCCCGCGGGCATGAACATCACCCCCAGCACCATCACCCACAGCGCATGCCGCGTCGCAGGACGCGTCACCAAGACGCGGCACGCGACCCCGACCGCCACCGCCATCGGGATCGCGCCGATCGCCCCAGCCCACATCAATTCAAGGTGCCGATCCAGCATCGCGTCCGCTCCCCGAGCCGTTACGCCCGACCGCCGTCGCCCTTGTCCAGCCGCTCGATGAGCGCCCGGATCTCCGCGAGTTCATCGCTCGTGAACCGCTCGTTCTTCATCAGGTGCAGCACCAGCGGCCCCGGCGCGCCGTCGAACACCTGTTCGACGATGTCCTTCACCCGCGAACGCGCGACCTTGTCCCGCGAGACCTTCGCTCGGTAGACATAGGCCATTCCCTCTTTGTCGCTGGTGACGAAACCCTTGCGCTCCAGCCGCCCCAGGAAGGTCAGCACCGTCGTGTAGGCCACTTCGCGCCCTTGCGTGTGGAGCGTGTTCATGACCTCGCGGACGGTCATCGTCCCGCCATCCCAGAGGGCCGAGAGCACCTCGAGTTCCGCCGCGCTGATGTCCCGGTCTCTCTTGCCCATGGCCCTTCCTACTACAGATGTCGAATCAAACCTACTACATCGATCGTAGGGCGTCAATCCTGAATCCTGATCTTTTTGGGACCTGTCGCGGCGTCCGCCCCCCAAGTCGGGTTCCGGTCGTGTGCCGCGTTCCCCATTCGGCGGTGGACAATCTCCCTCCGCCCCCGCACGCCTTGCCATCGCGCCGCGGCCGGGGATAATGTAGCCCATGCTACATTTCACCCGACCCGCCCCCCTCGCGCTCATGGCGCTCGTCTTCCTGGCCGCTCTCGCTTCGTGCGGCCGACCCGCCGACCCGGCGGGTGGCGCGGCGCCGCTCCGCATCGTCTGCACCACCGGCATGATCGCTGACGCCGCGCGCGCCGTTGCCGGTGAGAAGGCCGAGGTCGCCGCGCTCATGGGCGCCGGCGTCGATCCGCACCTCTACAAGCCCACGCGCTCGGACATGGCGCAGATCACCGAGGCCGGCATCGTCTTCTACAACGGACTGCACCTCGAAGGGAAGATGATCGACGCCCTCGTCCGCGCCGCCACCTCGGGCCGCAAGGTGTACGCCGTCACCGAGTCGCTCGACGAGTCGGTGCTCCTCGAACCGCCCGGCTTCGACGGCAACTACGATCCGCATGTCTGGATGGACCCCGTCGCGTGGTCCCGCGCCGTCGAAGTCGTCCGCGACAAATTCATCGAACACGACCCCGCCAACGCCGACCACTACACCGCCAACGCCGGGGCCTACCTCGCCGAGCTGACCGCGCTCCACGAGTACGCCGAGCGAGTCCTCAACTCCGTCCCCGAGTCGTCGCGCGTCCTGGTCACCGCCCATGATGCCTTCAACTACTTCGGCCGCCGTTACGGCTTCGAGGTCGTCGGCATCCAGGGCATCTCCACCGAGTCCGAGGCCGGCGTCCGCGACATTGAGGCCATCATCGATCTGCTCGTTGATCGCCGCATCGGCGCTGTGTTCGTCGAGACCACCGTCGCCCAGCGCAACATCGAGGCCCTCATCGCCGGCGCCAAGCAACAGAACCACGCCGTCCTCATCGGCGGCTCGCTCTACTCCGACGCCATGGGCGCCGCCGACTCCTACGAGGGCACCTATATCGGCATGATCGATCACAATGTCACCACCATCGCCCGCGCCCTGGGCGGCGACGCCCCCGCACGCGGCATGAACGGGCGCCTCTCCGCCGGCGACAACCCATGACCACGCTCACCACACCCAACCCGCGACAGCCGACGCCCCTCTCGGCCCGGCCCGAACACTCGGCCGACAGCCCGCTTTCCGTTCACGCGATGACCGTCGCGTATCACCGCAAACCCGTGCTGTGGGATGTCGATCTCGATCTGCCCGCCCGATCGCTCATCGCCGTCGTCGGCCCGAACGGCGCCGGCAAGTCAACACTCATCAAGGCCTGCCTCGGGCTCGTGCCCATGGCCGCGGGAAGAGTCGAGTTCTGGGGACAGCCCTTCGAGCGCGTCCGCTCGCGCGTCGGTTATGTCCCCCAGCGCGAGAGCGTCGACTGGGACTTCCCCGTCTCGGCGCTCGATGTCGTGTGCATGGGCCGCTACCGCAGCATCGGATGGTTCCGGCCCGTCTCGCGCCGGCACAAGCAGGCCGCTCTCGATTGCCTGGCCGAGGTCGGCATGGCCGATTTCGCCAAGCGCCAGATCTCCCAACTCTCCGGCGGCCAGCAGCAGCGCGTGTTCCTCGCCCGCGCCCTGGCGCAGGAGGCCGATCTCTATTTCATGGATGAGCCGTTCGCAGGCGTCGACGCCGCGACCGAGCGCGCCATCGTCGCCATCCTTCGACGCATGCGCGAGCAGGGGCGCACGCTCGTCTGCGTCCACCACGACATCCAGACTGTCCCCGAGTACTTCGACCACGCCGTCATGCTCAACATGCGGGTGGTCGCCGCGGGGCCGGTCAATGAGGTCTTCACGCGCGAGACCCTCCACCGCACCTACGGCGGCAAGCTCACGCTCCTCACCGAGGCGACCGAGGCCGTCGCCCGCGCCGAACGCGGCTCGGCATGATCCTTGCCGCCGCGACATCCGCCGATCCATCCTTCCTGCGCGAGGCGCTCGACACCCTCACTCTCCGCGCCGGCTTCAACACCACCGTCGTCATCATGGGAACGACGCTCCTGGGCGTCGCCGCGGGACTCGTCGGCGCCTTCCTCCTTCTGCGCAAACGCTCGCTCGTCGCCGATGCGCTCAGCCACGCCACGCTCCCGGGCGTCGTCATCGCCTTCCTCCTCGCCGACGCTCTCGGGCTCACGGCTAAGTCGCTCCCGCTCCTCCTCCTCGGGGCCGCGGCCACAGGCGTCCTGGCTGTCGCCACCATTCAGATCATCGTGCGCCACACCCGCCTCCGTGAAGACGCGGCCATCGGCTTGGTCCTCTCCGTCTACTTCGGCGTCGGCGTCGTTCTCCTCCGCGCTGCGCCCGACTACGCCCACACCCCCGCCTCCGGGCTGCATCACTTCATCTATGGGCAGACGGCCGGGCTTCTGGTCTCGGATGTTTATCTCATGGGCGCGATCGCCCTGCTGGCCATCCTCGCCGCGTCATTCCTCTTCAAGGAACTCACCCTTGTCTCTTTCAACGATGGGTTCGCCGCCGCCACCGGCTGGCCCGTCTCGCTCCTCGATCTTCTACTGATGGCGCTCGTCGTCCTGGTGATCGTCGCGGGGATCCAGGCCGTCGGCCTCATTCTCGTTGTCGCGTTGCTCATCATTCCGGCCGCGGCCGCACGCTTCTGGACCGAACGCCTCTCGCGCATGGTCCTGCTCTCGGCGTGCATCGGAGGCGCCAGCGGTTACGCCGGATCCGCCCTCTCGGCGCTTCTCCCACGCCAGCCGACCGGCGCCGTCATCGTCCTGGTCGCCGGGTTGTTCTTCCTGATCAGCATGCTCGCCGCTCCGTCCCGCGGCGTCCTGAGCACACTCGCCCGGCGCGTCCGACTCCGCGCCCGCTTCGCCTCGGATCACCTTGTCGAATGGCTCCACGCCGCCGCCGCGCCCTCGCCCCTCGCCGAAGCCGCCCGCGACCGCGGGTGGTCACGCATGCAGTCCCGGCTCATTGTCGCCGCGGCCCGCCTCGCCGGGCTCGTGCGTGGCACGCCCGCCGCGCTCTCACTCACCGACGCGGGACGCGCACGGGGCCGGCGCATCGCCCGCAACCACGCGCTGTGGTCGCAGTACCTCATCACTTACGCCGAGATCGCGCCCTCGCATGTCGATTTCTCCGTCGATCAGGTTGAGCATGTGCTCTCGGAAGACCTCATCGACGAACTCGAGCAAGCATTGCTTCGCCGCGGCGTCGCCATCCCATCGGACTCCGGCGTATGAGCCGCTTCCTCACACTCGACCTCATGCCGCTTCTGGCCGCGGTGCTCGCGGCGCTCTCGTGCGCGCTCCTCGGCAACTTCCTTGTCCTCCGCCGTCTCTCGCTCATGGGCGACGCGATCTCCCACTCCGTCCTGCCGGGCATCGCGGCCGCGTTCGTGATCACGCAATCTCGACACCCCGTGCCGATGCTCCTGGGCGCCGCCGCCGCCGCGCTGCTCACGGTGTTGATCGTCGAGATCGTCAAGCGTCTCGGGCGCGTCGAGCCCGGCGCCGCCATGGGCGTCACCTTCAGCGTCATGTTCGCCGCGGGCGTTGTACTCATCGAGCGCGCCGCCCGCTCCGTGGACCTCGACGCCGACTGCGTTCTCTACGGGCAGCTTGAGACGCTGGCGTCCTTCGCCGCTCCGGGCGACGCCGTGCAGGTGCCTCACCAGGTCATCACGCTCGCGGCCACGCTCTTTGTCTCGATCCTCTTCGTCGTCGCGCTCTATAAGGAACTCCGAGTCAGCGCTTTCGACCCCGGTCTCTCCACGAGCGTCGGCGTCCATGCGGGGCTGATGCACACACTCCTCATGGCTCTCGTCGCCGGCGCGGCCGTCGCCTCCTTCGAGGCCGTCGGCTCGATCCTCGTCATCGCCATGCTCATCGCCCCCGCCGCGACCGCCCGCATGCTCACGGACCGCCTCGGTCCGCAGATCCTTGTCAGCATGATCGCCGCGCTCGGCGCGTCCGTAGGGGGGTATATGCTCGCAGCGCACGCCGAGTCGCTCGGCTTCCGGCGCTCCCTCGACGCCGCGGGCATGATCACCGTCCTCTCCGGGCTCGTCTTCACCCTCGCCGCGGTGTTCTCACCGACGCACGGCGTCGTCGCCCGCACGCTCCGCCGGCGCGCGCTCTCAGCGCGCATCATTCTGGAAGACCTCCTGGCGGCGCTCTACCGCGCCCACGAAGCGGGCGATCACGAGCCCCGCGAAGCGTCCGTCGCCGCGGCGATCGGCCACAAGTACGCTCCCTCCGCGCTGGCCGCGGCGCAGCGCCAATCGCTGATCACGCGCCAGAACAACACCGTCCGGCTCACCGAAGCCGGTCTCGCGGCTGCCGCGGACCTCGTCCGTCGTCACAGACTGTGGGAGACCTACCTCGTCGATCGCGCCGGCCTCCGACCCGATCACGCCCACCAGCCCGCCGAGTTGCTGGAACACGCCCGTGCCGCGGACAGCACGCCCATCGCGCCGACACTCAACGCCCACACCGACCCCCACGGGCGCGTGATCCCTCCGTCCGGCGCGACTCCGCATCCTCTGCCCGAGGGAGGGGCCGGAGAGAGCTGACGCACCCAGCGCCCTCAATACGGCGAGACCTCTTCCCACTGCACCACCCGCGCCCGCGACCGCACCTCGGCCTCGTCGATCGTCACCATCTGATCGATCGTCGTCGCGCCGATCGTCGTGCTCACCTCACGAGGCGTCACTTGCACCTCGTGCACGAACCCACCCGTGAAGAACACCTTCAGCGTCACGGTGTCATTGACATTCATGCCCCCGAAGTGGGCCCACATCGGCTCCGTCCCGCCGAACCCGCGCGCCACACCGATCTCGCGCCGGCCCAGATAGGTCGTGCCGTCCTGCGACCACAGTTCCACCCGGACGCCGATCGCGGCCTTGTTCGTCTTGCCCTTGCCAGCGCCCAGCACACGCACCTTCAGATACGAGTCACCGTTGGTGTCGTTCCTTAGCAGCGCGTTCACCGCCCCGGTCCGCGTCACCGAAATGTCCAGGTCGCCGTCGTTGTCGAAATCGACGAACGCCGCGTCTTGGCTGTCTCCCTGAGATCCCGAGCCCAGTGTCTCGGGGGTAAAGGTGCCGTCGCCGTTGTTCGCGTACAGCAGGTCCGCCGCGCCGGCGCCGATCGTCGCCAGGTACAGGTCCAGATCGCCGTCGTTGTCAAAGTCTCCCCAGGCGCACCCGCGGGTCCCCACGGTGTTGGTGATTCCCGCGCTTGACGCGACATTCGTGAACGCTCCAGCGCCATTCTCCCAGTCGCGGTCGTTCCGCCACAGGTACGCCGTCGAGCCCGAGTCGTGGCGGCCCACCCACAGATCGACATCGCCGTCGTTGTCGTAGTCGCCCCACGCCGAGCCGATCTTGTCGTCGTTGCCCGTCGAGACCGAAATCCCGAAATTGTTCTGGGTGTAGGTGCCGTCGCCGTCCGAGACGAACAGCCTCCCGCCGTTGTAGTGATAGAAGAAGTCCATGAACCCGTCGTTGTTCACATCCGCGCTCGAGCAGTAATCACCGTTCCCGCGGTCACCGGCGTCGTTCAGCCCGTACGACGAGTCCATGGTCCCCACCACGGCCACCGGCTCGGCGGCCTGATGGTGTCCGATCCAATTCCCGTTCTCGGCGAACACCACCACATCGCACCAGCCGTCGCCGTTGACATCCGCCGCGGCGATGCCCTCCATGTTCGATGGGTTCGGCATCCCCAGGTGCCCCGCATTCGACATGGACCCCGCGCCGTTGTTCGTGAAGCACGCTTCGGTGTTGTAGTGCGTCATCCCCC
>CAZSLT010000154.1:0-6541 GCA_964607595.1 uncultured Phycisphaeraceae bacterium | reverse complement strand
CGGGCTGAGGTGCGTCAGATCGATGCTGGGCGCTTCGCCCGCCATCAGTTCGCCGACCAGTCGCCCCGTCACCGGGCCGAGCCAGAACCCCATCATCGCGTGCGCCGTGGCGATCAGCAGATTCTTCACACGCGGCGACCAGCCGATCACCGGCAGCCCGTCGGCCGTGCAGGGGCGCATACCGACCCACTCATCCGTCACCGGGGCATCGGCGCGCACGCCCGTGATGTACCTGCTGGCGCCCTTTGTCAGCATGTCGAGCCGTCGCCGGTGCATCGTGCTGTTCACGCCCGAGAGTTCGAGCGTGCCCGCCAGCCGGATGATGCCCGCCATCGGCGTGACCGCGACATAGGTCTCGCCGAGCACCGAGGCGATCTTCATCGCGGGATCGGTCTGAGCGATGTGGACATGGTACCCCTTGGCCGCCTGCATCGGCACGCGCACGCCGATCGTGCGCCCCAGCGCATCGCTCCAGATGCTGGCACTCAGCACCACGCGGTCCGCTTCGAGCGTTTCTCCGGACTCCGTTCGCACGCCGACGCAGACACCGTCGCGGATGATGAAGCCCTCGACGGGCGTGTTCGGCCGGCAGACGAGGCCGTGCGCGCGCGCGGCGTGCTCGATGACGCCGGTGGTGAAGCGGTACGGATCGGCGAAGGCGCCGTCGTGGTGCCATGCCGCGCCCGCCAGGCCAGGGCGCAGGGCCGGCTCGCGCCGGTGGACCTCCGCGCCGTCGATGATCTCATCGTTGATGCCGAGCGGGCGGACCATCTCGGCGTGCTCGCGCGTGTGCGCCAGTGCCTCGGGCGTCGCGTAGACATCCATGTAGCCGCCGGTGCGGAGTTCGAAGTCGATGCCGAGCTCGGCGATCCGGCGGAAGCCCGCGGCGGTCTCGTGGCTGAGCGCGGCGATGACCCGCATGTTCCGCTCGTAGACATCGGGGCGGCAGGCGCGGGCGAAGGCGAGCATCCAGCGGAGCAGCGACGGGCTGAGGCGGGGGGCGATGTAGAGCGGGCTGGTGGGGTCGAACATCCACTTCAGCCCGGTGCGCACGGTCCCCGGCTTGGGGATGGGCGCGTGGCCGGGCGAGATCAGCCCGGCGTTGCCGTAGGAGGCGCCGCACCCGGGGTCGCCCCGGTCCAGGATGGTGACTTCGTGGCCGCGCCGCGACAGCTCCAGCCCCGAGCAGGCCCCGATCACGCCGCCGCCGACGATGATGATCTTCTTCCCGGTGCTCACGGGCGGGATCGTACCCGCGGCGGTGGGGGGGACGGGGCGCGTCGAGCGTCGCCCGAGAACGAGGGGGTCACGAAAAGCGGTGCTCGGCTCGTCCGCGATCCGCGGCCACCCGCGACGCCTTCGGTGGTATACCGAATCGGCCGATGGTCCGGATCGGCGGGTGTCTCGCAGGTTGTGGAGTTTGTCCGATGATGGCGTATGGCCCTTCGCGGGGCCGATAGGATGCCCGTTTCCGGCGAGGGGCATCCGGCAGGAGTTCATAGCAATGAAGCACGGCACTTTGACGGTTCTGGCGGTCGCGGCGGGCTTGGCGACCACTCTGGGGGTCTTCACCGCCCGATGCGAGGCCCAGCCCAAGGTCAGCGGCGGCGCGGGCCAACAGGCCACGCAGGCGGCCCCGCCGATCGTCTTTGAGCCGACCGAGCTCGACCTGGGCGTCGGGAAGCCGGGTGAGAAGCTCACGAGCGAGGTCACGCTCCGGAACACCGGGACCACCCCGCTCAAGATCATCCGGATGAAGGGGTCGTGCTCCTGCACGGTCCCCTCGATCGACCGTGAGGTCATTCCCCCGGGCGAGACCGCCAAGATCACGGTCGCCTTCGATCCGGGCTGGCTGCCGATCAAGCAGCGCAAGCTGGTCAATGTCTTCGCCGAGGGCTACCAGAGGCCGGCGGTGCTGCAGGTGGTGGGCGAGGTCGCCTTCGCCGTCCGGACCGAGAAGCCGGTCCTGAAACTCTCCGTGAGCGAGCCGACGGCGTCGTTCTGGGTCGAGGCGGTGGATGGGGCCTCGTTCCGGGTGTTGCGGGTCAACGGCAAGGAGACGGACGGCAAGGGCCAGCCGGTTTCGAGCGGTGAGGCCGCGGAGAAGCACGACATCGCCTATGCATTCGGTGAGGAAGAGATCCCGACCTTCCTGGTCATCGAGACCGACCACCCCGAGGGGGCGGTGCTGGTGATGCGTATGGACCACCCGACGGTGATGAAGCGTGAGGCCGCGACCCGGACGAGTTGGCGGACCGAGCGGACCTTTGTGAATCTGGACCGCATGTACCCCGGCGAAACCGTGGAGTTCGTGGTGCCGGTCTCCGGCCCGCTCGCTACCGAGGACCCCGTCATCGCGACCGAGGATGAGCGTCTGGCGGTCCAGTACCTGGGCAAGACCGAGACCTCGGACAAGCGCGGCTGGTTCGATATCCGGATCGCGGTCACGGTGCAGGACCGCGGCGCCAGCGGGATGATCAACGCCCCGGTCACGATCAGTTCGCCCGACACGCCGCAGGCGATCCATACCTATCTCGTGGGCACGATCCGCCCGGCGGAGCCGGTCGCCCATGACTGACGCTTCTCGCCCCATGCCGGCCCGGCCCGGCGGACCCGTCCGGGCGTTGTGCATGGTGGGGGCCGTCGGGGCCGCGGGCCTGCTCGGGTTCGCGGCGTTCGCCAAGGCGTACGGGCTGTCCAAGGGCAAGGACCTGTTTTCGACTTTCGGCTTTGAGCACGCGGTACTGCTCGCGGAGGTTGTGATCCTGGCGCTGGTGCTGGCGCTGCACCGCAAGTGGTTCACCTGGGTGGGCGTCGCGGTGCTTTTCGCGGGGTTTTCGGGGTACACCTTCTACCATGTGATCTCAGGCGGCTCGTGCGGGTGCCTGGGGGCGTGGACGCCGCCGAGCCCGGTGATGTTCGCCATTGATCTGGCGGCGGTGCTGATGGCGGTCGGGCTGGCGTATCTGTCGCGGGCTCCGCGGCCTCTGCTGGCCGCGGGCGTGTTCGCGGCGCTCTCGGCGTCGTTCGTCGGCCATTATGTGTCGTTCTATCGCTCGGCCGATGGAGCGACGGCGAAGTATGACGGCCAGGACGCCAAGGCGCGGCTGCTGGCGTGCGACCTGGGCGCCGAGATGAAGACCGAGGGCGGGCCGGCGTACCTCGTGTTCATCCACGAGATCGGTTGCCACACCTGCGAGTTGTATCTGGACACGATGGAGCAGTGGCGGGATCAACTCGACGCCGAGAACAATCCACGCCTGCGGGTCCGTGTGTGGTCCAAGGACGAGGTGTTTGACGCCTGCGGCATCGAGGACTGGGCGTGGGAAGGCCCGCCGCATTCATTCGTCGTGATGAACGGCGTCCCGGCGGTGTTCCCGAACGGGGACGCGATGGAGTGGCTGGGCGAGGATACACCGTTCACGCTGGTCGATGACCTCAAGGCGATGCTCGAGACCGACTCGATGTACGGCCTGTTCCACTGATCGATATGGCGGAATGATCGAAGCGCCGGGACGCGTGTGATTGCGCGCGGTTGCAGGCACTGACGGATCGCACGCATCGCGCAGGAGCGCCTGCTCCATGCGTTGCAGCGCGGGCCGCGACGGTGGTTGTGACAGGATCTTCGGCGCAAAAAGAACACCGCCGGGCGATGAAGCCCGGCGGTGCATGGAATTCCTCAATGGATTCCCCTGAAGCCCGTGGGCGGCATCAGTTGGCGGAGCAGGTGGTCTGCCAGGCGCCGAGGATGACGTTCAGGTCGTCGACATCGACGACATCGTTGCTGGAGCCGGCGTCGTTGATATTGCCGGCGAGGTAGGGGCCGCAGTCGCAGTCGAGCAGCGACAGGATGTAGGGCTGCTCGCCCAGGGCGCCGGCGCAGTCGTAGTCAGCGCTGGTGCCGAAGGGGCCGACGATCACGAAGTAGTCGCCGGGGGTGAAGCCGACGAGGGTCGCCGTGACGGTCGTGCAGTTGTCGCCGACGCTGACGGTGCCGATGACCGGGAGCGAGGCGCAGCCGGCGGCGGCGTCGATCACGAACATCTGGAACCCGTCCGGGCCCTGCGTCACGAACGAGACAACGAAGTCAGCGGTCGTGGAGGTCGAGAGGGTGTACCAGTCGAGGTCGCGGACCTGGAACAGCGAGTCGAGGAAGGTCGTGCCGCAGTAGACATCGCCGCAGTTCAGCGGGTTGGTCGCGTTGGCATCGGGCGGGTTCTCGAAGCAGCCGTTGTTGCCGTCGAGGGCGAACGAGCTGTTGAAGGTGCCGGTGTAACCGCAGATCCCGTTGTCGGGATCGAGCGAGCCGGTCGGGCACACCACGGTGCAGGGGACGGCCATGCCGAGAACGAGCTGGTAGTTGCCGAAGTCGGCGGCGCTCCAGCCGTCAACCATGATGTAGTAGGTGCCTCCGGCGGCGGCGGCGAACCCGGTGATCTCGGAAACCCACGGCTGGCCGAGGCCGGCGACGCAGGTGTCGTCATCGCAGGCGACCGAAGCGCCGACGCCGATGCCCAGGCCCGCGTCGTAGACGGAGAGCTTGGAGTCATAGGTCGAGAAGGCGTCGCACAGCGTGATGTCGAGAGTCGTGGCCGCGGCCGGCGACCAGACATAGAAGCCGTCGAGCGCGCCGGGGGCCGCGCCGGGCGAGGTGTCCGGGCAGGACTCGTCCCACGAGTTCGTGAGAGCGGCCGTGCTGCCGGAGTCGGTGAAGGGCACCGCGGCGATCGCGGTGGCCGAGGTCGGGCTGTCGCCCGCGACGCGGTCGACGAGGCCGGTGGCGCCCTGGCCGGCGATGCCGCCCTGGTTAGCGCGGAACTTCCGGGCCTTGCTCATGCCCTGCATGGTCTGAGACTTGCCGGTGGTCAGGCCCGACTTCACCTGAACGGCGCCGTCGGCGAACACGAAGGTCGTACAAGCCAGCGAAGCGCCGGCGGCGAGAATCGTTCTACATCCCATTGCGAATTCCTCCATCACACTCTGAAATTAGGCCTAAGGCGCCGTTTACGCACGGCGACTTACCGCCAAATCAATGGCGTCAATCGATCCATCCGAACTCCTGGGGAGACCAGAATTGTCTTCGAGACTTCCAACGAGCCGGACACAACGGTCGAATGTACCTCGTGGCCCCCGACTGTCAAACCCTTTCCCGATCGTCCGATGGACAAATTCGGGCGTCCCCTCAGTCGTCCGACGGTATAAACGAGACGGATGGGCAC
Source organism: uncultured Phycisphaeraceae bacterium (assembly GCA_964607595.1). Classification (GTDB taxonomy): domain Bacteria; phylum Planctomycetota; class Phycisphaerae; order Phycisphaerales; family UBA1924; genus JACKHC01. Next base: position 1,322 of record CAZSLT010000154.1, on the reverse strand, counting down.
AGGATGGCCTGTTTGCGTAAATCCCCTGAACCTCCCGAATTAACTCGCGGAGGCGCTCTGGCCGGGCCCGAGGCCTGATGGAATGTCAATCTCGGACGGCGGATCGGATGTCGATCCCGATACGATCCCGAACGAGCGCGGCGTATTCTCGGACCTTTACATCCTCGGGCGCCCGGTCCCAACCCGAACGAATCAGGTCCGTGCCCCTCGTCACATCCAGCCGCAATAATTCAACACCGAGACTCATTTGTGCCAGCGCGACATCGGCGGCCGGCGCTTCGGCGCTCTCCGCTTCGTCGAACACGGTCCTGACCGACTCCCAATCTCCAGAGAGCGCCAAGGCCCGGCCCAGACCGATGGCGGCGTCGAGGCGACGCCTGTCAAGGTCGAAGACGCGCCGGAAGAGCGCTGCGGCCCCGTTGGGGTCGCCGCCGTCGATCAGAAGGGCGCCGGCGAGCGTTTCCATGCAGGTCCGATCCGTCGGGTCCAGTTCATGGGCGGACCTGATGATCGGCAGGGCCGCCTGAACATCGCCGGAGGCGCGGGTCGCCATGCCGAGGGTCAGCGTGGTCCTTGCCCGCGCTTTGTGTTTGCTGGCGGGGATCCTGGGCAACGCGTCGCCGGCCTCGCGGATGACCTCCTGGATACCGCTCGGCCCCTGCGCCAGCATCGTCGGGGCCCATGCCTCTCGGACCTCCCAGTCTCCCGGGACCCGGGCGAGTCGTCGCGTGAGAAGGGACTGCGCCTCATCGGACCGTCCGAGTGCGGTGAGCAATTGCGAATGGAAGACGACGAATGACGCCGGGGTCGCGTCGTTGCGGGTGAGTCGGTCCAGGATCGTCGCGGCCTTGTCGGCGTCCCCGGACATGAGCGTGAGGACGGCAGCACGCCAGCGCGCGGTGGAGTTGTCCAGGAGGCCGATTCCCCCGGTGGTGCGGATGAGGGAGCGTTCGAGGAGTGCGGCGCCGCGCCGGGCTCGTGCCGCGTCGGCGTCGGGGACACTCCGGGCCAGGTCGCTGAGCAGCATCTGGGCGTTGGGGCGGAGGCGTGTGAACTCGGCGTTGCCGCGCCAGCGGAACTGGCTGACGGCCAGCGAGTGGATTGTGAGTAGCGACGCGGCCAGCATGAAGAGGACGAAGCCGAAGCCGGCGGGTGTGAGACGGCCTTTGCGCTTGAGTTGGGCGCGGACCTCGCGGACATCGCGGCGCCTTGCGTGGGCGATGTATTTCGAGGCGAGAATCGCGGCGTTTACGGCCATTCCCTTCGCGATGAGCATGGGGACGATGTCGTATTGGCCGCGGAAGGCGAGGAATACCGCGATG
>CAZSLT010000153.1:0-6703 GCA_964607595.1 uncultured Phycisphaeraceae bacterium | reverse complement strand
GCCCATCGTCCGCAGGAAGGCGTCCAGCTGTGTGCTGTTGCCGGCTTCGAGCTGTCGGGCGAGTTCCTCGACCGAACGCTCGACCAGCGTGCGGGCGTGGTCCCCCTTTGATGGGCCGGGGCCGGACTCGGCGCCGGGGGCGGCGTTGACCGGCCCGGTCATGGCCGCCCCGCCGAGCGTCGGGAACGGAGCGGTTCATCCGGAGCCGGGCGGGCCGCGGCGCGATCAGACCTTGTCGTGATCACGCTGCGGCGACGGGATGGACCGTGGCTCATCGGGCCTTGGCACGGGCTCGTTGACGATTGCCGTCGGCGGCATTGGACGCGGCTGAGGGATCGCCCCCAGCGGTATTCGCCGGGGGCGGGGAGCCGTTCTCGTCGGGCGAGGAATGTTCCTCGGCGGCACGGGCCCGGGCGCGGAGTTTGCCCTGGATCTCGTGGATCCGCGTGTGGGCAAGATCGGCGACCTTGGCCAAGGGGAGCAGATCATCGCGGTTGAAGTTGCCGGTGTATTTCCACTGGCTCTCTTGGTCGCGGTACATCCGCTCGAAGGTCACGCTGAAGCGTGGCCCGTTCTCGGTGTCGTTGGACCAGATCGCGGCCTGGATGGCCCCGAGCCGGATGTGGTCGATGGGTGTTGACTTGGTCATGTTCAGACTCCTTTCTGTTGCTGGTTGACCATGCCCACCTTTGAGCGGGGAGCGCAGGTGGACGCAAGCCTTGATCGCCCGGAGCGGAGCCCCCTCGGCGAAGCCCGGGTCTGCCGGCTGCACACGCGCAGCACGGAAGCCGGACGATGGCTTGCGGCCACCGAGCACACCGCTAGGCATGGTCACGGTCAAACCAGCCAGAAACGGAAACGAGAATCAAGACTGTCCCCAGCCGACCACACGACCGATCGGCCTGCCGCCCGCGGAATACGCCAAACACGCCACCGCAACGGGTGAGACAGTCGTATGTGATGACGATCAAAGGCGCTATAGGAACGACGGCTAATTCCCGACGAGAAGCGTCCAGGCGGGCACGCACGCGATCATGGGCGGGCCTTGCCTGCGGAGCAGTTCCTTGAGGTCCGTTCCCGCGGCCACCGTGTACTGATCCGGATCGTCGAGCGGGATGAACGGCTCGTGAAAGGACAAGAGCTCAAGAGGCTCCGTGGGCGTCGAGAAGGTGTGGACTACACCTCGCGTGAAGACGAGTGCGTCCCGCGGCCTGACGGCGATCGACTGGATCGAACGATCCGAGCCGGCTTCGATCGGCTCCGGGCTCACATGGAAGAAGCCGCGACCGCCCAGGACGAAGATGACACGATCGGACGCGAGATGGGCATGGAGGGGTAGCTCATCGGTCCCCTTCTCGAAGCGGAGTTTGAGGAGGGCGGACCGGTCGTCGGGGCCGATCAAGGACGCGGACTCCCACACGGCGCCGCTGATCGACGCCGTGTTCTCGAACGGGGCCTGCATCACCCGAGGCTCCTCCCGCTCTAGTGCCGCGACCAGAGCGCCGAACGAAACGCCGGGGCCTGTACCCCGCACAGCCCCCACCGCCGCCCCACGGGCATCACCATCCCGCTTCGCCAGTTCCGCCTTGAACCGGTCCAACGCCGTCGCCGCCATCGCGGCCAGACCACGAAACCCGACCTGGCCGCTGACGGAGCCGCTAAGATCGCCGCCAACAACGATGTCATCTAGCTGCAAGACCCTGTTCATGCTAGCTCCCCCACGACTATAGATAGGCGATTTTCGCCTATTCGATTTTCGCATGGAGTCTACGCCGCAACAAGGCGGTGTCCATGCGGAAGTCGATGTTTTCTGAGGACTATGACCGTTTCCTCTCGCTGCTCCGCGAGGCACGCGAGGACGCCGGCGTCACGCAGCAGGAACTCGCCGAACGCCTCGGGACCGACCAGTCTACGATCAGCAAGTGCGAGCGGGGCGAGCGTCGCATCGATGTGATCGAACTGCGCCGATGGTGCCGTGCCCTCGGGACGCGATTCCAGACCTTCATCACGAGGGTCGACCGCACGCTCGGACGGGGCGTCGGCTGAATCTTCTTTACCTTTCCCCTTGTCCTGTGCTATGCGGAGGGCGGGGGACCGATGGCCAGATGCAGACAACCGACACCACACCTTGACCGCAGCGCCCGCCTGGGATTGCTGATGGAAGAGTACCGGGCCTTGTACGGGCTCGTGCCGTTGCGGCTTCAATCGCTGGAGCGGCGGGTTCCCATTGCCGGGGCGACATTGGCGGCGTTCCTTGGCTCGGTGACCGTGCTTCCGTCCGAGGCCAAAACGATCTTCCTGATCGGCGTACCGCTGATGTTGATCTGGTTCCTCCGAACAACGCTCATTCACGCCCGGTCCTTCGAGGATCTCCTCCGGCGGATTGAGTTAATCGAGAGCCTCGCCAACACGATCGCTGGCGAAGAATTGTTGGCCTTCCAGTCCTCGCACCCGAGCAGGGGCAGGGCGGTGGGCGGACGGACCGGGAGCGAGACTGTCGCTTCCGTGCTGGTTGGCGTGGCGATAATGCTCGGTGCATGCCTCTATCTGGGATACCATCATGGACCGGCAGTACATGCCTTTCAAACTGGCTACTCAATGTTCATTGCTGTCGTGGCAGGTTCATTACTACTTCTCGGCGTCTCGCAGCGTCGATATCGTTACCGTCCAACGGAGTCACCGTTGTTCTGACGGTATTTGAAGTCATCGCTTGAACAATCTACTCCTCCCGAGCCCGCCGTTTGGCGGCGCGCAGCCGCGAGATCGTGTCGGCGTCGCTCCCGTCATCACCGGACGCCGCTTCGGGCCGATCGGCCCAGCGCGGATCCTTGTCCTCCCGCGTACCCGCGGCCGGCGCAACGATCGTCATTGAGGCGCGGAGATCCTCCGTCACCCGCGCCGGCGCGCCCCCCTCCGCGTCCCGCGCCGCCATCGGCGGGCGCTCCATCGAGCGAACGGCCCGCGCCTTGGCATCGCTCAGCGTCCGCAGCGACTCGGGCCGCCGCCGCTTCGCCGCCGCGGGAATGACAAGCCCCACCGCCCACGCGCGGGCGCGCTGCAGATCGATCGACACCCTGCGCGCCGCCACATCCACCAGGAACAGCCCGATCGCGCTCAGCGCAATCACGAGCCAGATCGGCCGGTTGAACATCGGCATCCGCAGGTGCTCGCGCCCCCACAGGTCGGCCCCGGCGGGGTCCAGCGCGTAGATCCGCCCGCGGGTCTGACGCGCCGTCTCCCACAACAGCGCGGTGTCGGGTGAAGCGCTCCGCAGTTCATCGCCGGCGCTGCGGACGATCGCCGCCCGCACCGTGCCGCGCCGCTCGCCGCCCCCACCGTCCGGAACGCTGTAGCCCACGGACACCATGTTCACACCGGCCTCGGGCGTCTCGACGAAGCCCTCGTACCGGCCGGGGCCGGCCTGCCGCCACTCGATCGGCCGCGGCGTGTCATCAAGCAGGCCGGTGGAGTCGGCGCGCATGACGCGCCCGCTGAGGTCGGCGAAGCTGACTCGTTCGCCATCATCGTCGAACAACTCGACGACAACCCGTGTTCGGTCGCTCTGCGGCTCGACGACGACGCGCGCCCCCGGGTCGCCCGCCGGGCGCATCGTCCACTCGATCTGCTGCCGCCAGAACGCCGCGAACGATCCCCACCCGATCCAGTCGGCGTTCCATCGCGACGACGCGTCGCTCATGAACGCAGTGACGCGCCCCAACCCGTGCTGCCACTGCGCCAGCACGGGGTCTTCCTCCGGCCCGCGCAGCAGCACCGTCGCCAGGCCGCCGCGATCGGCCGTCACGACATACCCCGTGACGCCCGGCAGCGCATCGGAAAGGCCGCGCATCGACTCGCCCGGCGCCCCGAACTTCGGGCTGAACGCCTCGCCCTCCCAGATCAACGACCGCCGGACGGTCTGCGCTTCCTTGATGAAGATCTGCGGCAGCTGGGCCATGCTGGCGGAACTGCTGACGGTGTACGCGTTGCCGCCACCCAGCGCCGCCATGCCCTTGAGCAGCGTGTCGTTGTGACCGTCGCCGATCGCCACAGTGGAAACAGAGACGCCCGCGCTCCGCAGTTGCCGAGCCAGACCGAGACCGACCCCCGGCTCACCGATCGTCTGGCCGTCGCTGAGCACGATGATGTGCTTCACACCGCCCTCGGACTTGGCGAGTTCCTTGCCCGCGGCGTCGAGCGCCGGGAACAGATTCGTCCCACCGCCGGGGCCGATCGCGCGGATCCGCCGCGCGATGTCCGCCGGATCGCTGCACACCGTCAGCGGCACCACGATGTCGTAGTCGCCCGTGAACGCGATCACGGCGACCTCGTCGAATCGGCTCAACGCCTGCACGCCAAGGATCGCCGCCTCGTTGGCGACCCGCTGCTGGCTCAGCCCCGTCCCCGAGACGGGGGCGCTCATCGAGCCCGATCGGTCGATCACGATCGCCAGCGCCCCCTTGGGCATTTGCCGTTTCTGCGGCGGATCGAGCAGCACCGGCAGCGCCTCGGCCACGCGCGAACCGATCCACGCGCCGGCCCCGTAGCTCTGCGGCCCGCCGATCACCAGCAGCCCGCCGCCCGTGTCCCGCACATACCGGACCAGATCCTCCTGCTGCGCCTGATCGAAATTCGACGCCGGCTGATCCGCCAGCACCACCGCGTCGTACCCGGCCAGCTCGATCAGCGAACGGGGCATCGACAGCGCACGCGTCGTCTCGACGACAACTTCCTCCGATCCGATCGCGTCGAGGAAGGCCCGCAGCGCCTCCTCGTCCTCGGTGACCACGAGCACGCGCCCGCGCGCGCTCGTGAAGGTCACGCCCGCCGCGCGGAGCAGCTCGGGCGGGTCGCGCCCGTGCGGGCCGCCATCCTCCGGCTCAAAGTACACCTCGATCCGGTGCGAACTCGCACCGGCCAGCGTGACAGGAACATCGAGCGTGTTGACACCCGGCTCCAGCGCCACCTCCGCGGCTCGTTCGGCGGGATCGGGGTGAAGATCGACCGGACGACCGTTGTGAAACACGCTCATCCGACCCGACACCGGCCACCCCGCGTGGATCACGACCCGGGCGAGGATGGCGTCGTTCTCGCGCGCCCACTCAGGGGTCACGACCCGCTCGACCGAGATCATGTCGCCACGGTCGTACTCCACCGGCGCCACATCGATGGGGATAGCCGCCGCGGCGGCCGCGCGAACCGCCTCGTTGATGTCGCCCTGCGTCGGGTTGCCATCGGACACCAGCAGGATGCGTCCGGCGCTGTCCGCCGGGATCAGCCCGCGCGCGAGCATGAGCGCCTCGCGGAGATCGGTGGCGTCTGTACGCCCGACAAACCCGTGCTCGGGCCGCCCCCCGAACGGCGATGGCAATGACTGCACGAACGCCTCCCGCGCCGTCGTCAGCACACCGATCCGGTCGCCGGGCCGCTTCCGCGCCAGCGAGGCGTCGATGAAGGCGTCCGCGGCACGCTGCTGATCATCCGGCACGGACCGGCTGACATCCCGGACGACCACCACGCTCACATCCCGCGCCGCCCAGCGGACGCTCGGCTCGGCCATCGCCACGCAGATCATCGCAACGACGAGGGCGCGAAGGACCAGGTACACCGACTGCCGGCCGCCGCGCCAACCGCCGATCGCCCCGCTGGCGATCCACCACAACACCGCCCAGAGCACGGGGATCAACACGAGCCACGCCGGCTGCGCGAACTCGATGCCCCCCTCCGGCAGCGAGGGGATCAGTTCGCTCAGAGTCGTGCCGCTCGCGAGAGTCACCGTGGACATGGCTCCATGCAATGGCGTGCGGGGACGGCCGCGTCCGGGGCCGCGCGGGGGGACGGGGGGCATCCCCGCTGTCAACCGCGACCATGCTACGCTAGTCCGGCGAACCGTGGCCGCTCATCGGGACTAGGCGTGGGTTCGTTGTCGGTGTCGGACACGGACGGCTCGCTCCCCCTCCGGCCGGTGAAATACGCGTGGTCCAACAGGGAGATGGGTATCGACCTGCAAATCGGTCTGACTGGTCCTTGGACCAGAGCAGGTGCCCGAATCTGTCTTAGCTACCAATTGAAAGCGGTGCCACTCGCCTCTGTCGCGATGCTAGGATGACAAGCTCTCTGGACAATTCACGCGCTACTTGATGGCGCAGCCACAAGCATGAGTGCCCGGCACTTCTCTCGAAAACAACTGCGTGACGGCAAAGGGCGCTCCGACACTAGGTTGCCGAATTCATTGTTGCATGACGGCACCACTGTTGCGTATTCGGCCTCTGTTACTAGGCCGTTTCTTGCGGCTCCAGGATCCTGAGGTAACCTGCTGATGAAGGCGAGTTTGATCATCGCCATTCAGCGCGTGGTGAGCTTCTCGTAGCGTGCGCTCAGACGCCGGTTGTGCTTGAGCCACCCGACGCACCGCTCCACCACATTGCGGCCTTTGTAGATCGCGTCGCTGAACACTCGATGCCCCTCCCTGGCCATCTGGTCCGATCGCTGCGCGATCACATCGAGTACACCCCGTAGCTCGCACCAGCGCCTGATACCCGGGTAGCTATACACCTTGTCGCCGAGGACCCAGATCGGTCGTCGGCGTTGCAGACGCGCCGTACTCATCGCCGCCTCGAAGTGCCTCGACTCATGCGCCTGCCCTGCGGTGACCGTCGCGCCGATCCGCTTGGCGAGGTGCACCGCGGCGAGGCCGGTGACGCCC
>CAZSLT010000152.1:0-6718 GCA_964607595.1 uncultured Phycisphaeraceae bacterium | reverse complement strand
TGATCGAGCCCATCGAGCAACTGCTCCACATGCTCCGCCTGACCGAAAAATTCATCTGTGCCGCGGATGTCGACGAGGCCGTCGGTCAGCTCGTCGCCGGACGCTGAGCGGCCCTTGATGAATGGGGGGTGGGGGGGGTGAGGGGGGTGGGGGGGTGGGGGCTAGGCCCGGTCCTTCGGACCGATCGGCCGCACCACCTTGAGCGCCCGCGAGCCCTTGAACTGCCCGAGGTCGACGAACATCTTCTTTTCGCCCTCGACGCACAGCACCGCCGGCTGCACCGCCGGCTTCTCCGTCACGATCAGGTCCCCGACCGACAGCCCCACCAGGTCGCCCAGCGTGATCGTCGTCTCGGCCAGCAGCCCGGTGATGACCACCGACGCGTTCGAGAGGTGCGAGCCCATCCGTCCCTGGCTCTGCGACGCCCCACGAACCTTCGCCGTGTTGAACCAGCTCTGCGAGGCCAGGTCCTCCATGAACGGCTCGATCACCGCGTAGGGGATGCACAGATTCATCGTGCCGGCCCGGTTCGCCAGCTTCAATTCAAACCCCACGACCACCACCACCTCGTTCGGCGGCACGATCTGCACCAGCTGCGGGTTCGACTCCGTCTCCGTCAGCCGGAAGCGCAGGTCCCGCACGCCCGCCCACGCCTCGCGCAGCGCCTCGAGCGCGCGGTCCGTGATCTTCGAGATCAGCCGCGTCTCGATCATCGTCTGCGGCCGCTGCGGGATGAACAGCTCCCGGTTCGTCCCGCCCATCAGCCGGTCGATGATCGGATAGATGATCAGCGGGCTGATCTCCAGGCAGATCCGACCCTCGAACTCGTCGGACTCGATCAGGTTGAAACTCGTCGGGTTCGGCAGCGAGCCGATGAACTCCGAGTAAGTCATCTGCTCGACATGCGCGACCTTCACCTCGACGATCGTCCGCAGGAAACCCGACAGCGACGCCCCGAAACTCCGCGAGAAGGTCTCGTGCAGCGTCTGCAGCGAACGCATCTGGTCCTTCGACACCCGCTCCGGACGCTTGAAGTCGTACGGCTTGACCTCCGCCCGATCGTCCGTCCGCCGACCCCGCGAGAAGATCGCCCCGTGATCGTGACGGGTATCGTCCACCTCGCTGTCCACCGCGGCCAGCAGGGCGTCAACCTCGGATTGGTCCAGCAATTCCATCAGGCCGACTCCGCCTCCGCCCCGCAAACGCCGGGTCCATGCTCTATCGGCCCCCCGGCGACGCCCGCTTGAAGCCCGCCGGGGCCACCGCGGCAACTCAACCGCCTCCCGATGGAACAATCCGGGGCCGCACCCGCGTTTACACTCCCACCATGAGCACCCGCATGACCCGACCGCTCTCCCTCCTCCTCCTCGCCATCGCGGCACTCATCGGGTCCGCATCGACGCGCGCCCACGCCGCACCCCCGGGCGCGCCCCAGTTCCCCGGCGCCCCCGGCACCGTCGGCCTGCCCACCCGCAGCCCCGTCGAGATCAGCGCACAGATCTGGCCGCAGCGCCTCGCCCCCGGTAGCCGCGCAATCATCGCCGTCACGCTCGACCACGACGCCGGCTTCCACACCTGGCCGCCGGCCGGCATGGATGTCCTGCCCCCGGAGATCGCCGAGTTCGCCATCCGCACCGCGATCGAGATCGAGGACCCCGCATCGTGGATCGCCGCCGGCGCCGTCCAGTGGCCGGAGCTTCATGACGCGCAGGTCCCCGACCTTCTGAACCCCGGACGCACGAAGACCGCGCTCACATTCTCCGGTCGCGCTGTCGTCTACCTCCCCGTCACCATCGCCGAAGATGCGCCTCCCGGCGAGCACACCATCTCCGTCATCACCTCATGGCAGGCGTGCAACGACCAGCACTGCCTCATGCCAGAGGACACCGCGCGCACAATCAAGATCACGATCGACGCCGCCACCGCCACCGCCGCGATCTCCGACCGCCCCGCGCATTTCGCCGCTTTCACCGATGCGCCTACCGCGTGGGCCGCCGCGACTACCACCGCGCCGCCCACCCCACCCGACGCCGCGCCGCCGCCGCCCAACATCTTCGGCTACGAACTCGCCGGCTCCAGCGGCGCGTTCGCCCTCGTGGTCCTCTTCCTCGCCGCGGCAGTTGGGGGCTTCATCCTCAACCTCATGCCCTGCGTCCTGCCCGTCATCCCCATCAAGATTCTCACGCTCACCAAGCACGCCGGTTCCCGCCGCCGCGCCGTCATCCTGGGGCTCTGGACCTCCATCGGCGTCGTCTTCTTCTGGGCCGCCCTGGGAATCCCCGTCGCCATGCTGCGCCAGACCATCGGCGACCCATCCCGCCTCCTCTTCGGCAACTGGTGGGTCGCACTCGGCATCGGCCTCCTCCTCGTCGGGCTGGGCCTGGGCGCGATGGGCGCCTTCCAGTTCAAACTGCCCCAGGGCGCCTACATGCTCAACCCCGACCCCAACCGCCCGTGGGGCTCCTTCCTCTTCGGCGTCATGACCGCCCTGCTCGGCCTCCCGTGCTTCGGCTTCGCCGCAGGCGGACTCCTCGCGGGCATGGCCGCGATGCCCACCTCCGCCATCCTCACCGTCTTCCTCGGCATCGGTGTCGGCATGGCCGTGCCCTATCTCGTCCTCTCATCTTTCCCCGGACTCCTCAAGAAACTCCCCAAGGCCGGGCCCGCGGGTGACCTCATCAAGCAGGTCATGGGACTCCTCCTTCTCGCCGCGGCGTCATACTTCGTCAGTGTCGGCGTCTTCCAGCTCGCCTCTGATCACCCCTGGATCGCCACCAATTTCAAGTGGATCGTCCCCGCGCTCTTCGTCATCGGCGCCTCTGTATGGCTCGTCGCGCGCACACTCAAACTCGCCAAGCGACCCTTCCCCATCGTCTCCTCGCTCATCCTCGGCGGCCTCCTCGCCGCGGCATCCATCTGGGTCGCCGCCGACTTCAGCCGCACCGCCCACGCCGAGTGGCGCGCCACCTCCGCCCTCGCCGAGGGTGAGTACGCGATCGACGCTTGGAACCACTACACGCCCCAGCGCGTCGAGCGCGCCCTCGCCGACGGCAAGGTCGTCCTGATCGACTTCACCGCCGAGTGGTGCATCAACTGCAAGGCCTACAAGCGCGCCGTCCTCGACTCCCAGACCGTCAAGGACCGCATGGCCCTGGGCGATGTCGTCTTCTTCGAGGGCGATGTCACCAGCAAGCGCTCCCCCGCCCAGGCCCTCATGGACGAATGGGGCCAGACCGGCATCCCGCTCCTGGCGGTTCTCGGGCCCGGCCCGGGCGCCCGACCCGTCTTCTCCAACAGCGCCCCGGCCGGGGCAGTCGTCGAGATGATCGACCGCGCCGCCGCACAAGGGGCCGGAACCGCCGCCGCCGCCCCCCAGGCCGGGGGTGAGGTCGCTCAAAGGCGTTGACACCCACTGGGGCGGACCGTATGTTTCGTGGCCCTGCCGCTGGCGGCTCGCCGCCCCGGTGGGCGATCCGCGGGTGTAGCTCAGTGGTAGAGCGTCACGTTGCCAACGTGAAAGTCGTCGGTTCGAATCCGATCACCCGCTTTGAATGACTCCACGAGAACGCCCCAGCACGGGGCGTTTTTTCGTGGGTCTTCACTCAGGCCGGCACGAGCCGCACGCCCGCACTTCAGCGGCGGGAAACCCCCGCGTCTTCGATTTGAGGATGGACCGGACTTCATCGGCGGTCTCGCACCAAATCCATTCTTGGTCGGCGCGTTCCGCGATACCCCGGTTCTTCTCGATGTGCCCGCATCGTTCCCGATGCCAGCAGGCGCGCTTTCGAGTCTGATTGATATACACGGCGTATCGCATCGAAATGATCGTCGAAGCAGGCCCGCGTATTTCAAGCGAAAAACGCCCCCGCTCGCGAGGGCGTTTCTTCGACTCGATAATGACCCCACGGGGATTCGAACCCCGGTTTCCAGGATGAAAACCTGGCGTCCTGGACCTGCCTAGACGATGGGGCCTCGGCTCGGCCGATTGTAACGCCTCCGGCCGGCCCGGTCAGCCCATCCACCCCGCCGATTTTCTCACCGCTTTCACCGGACTCGCCCACCGATCCGGCCGATGATAAGCGCGTATGGACGCACACGATCACGCCGTGCCACGCATCCCCACGACCCTCGTCCGGGGAGTCATCGCCGTCGCGCTCCTCGGCGCGTTCTTCCTCGTGGCGAGCATCATCAACCCCGACAAGTCACGCGCCGCCGACGGGAACAACCCCGCCGATCTCGACAACGGCCCGCGCTTCACCCACCACCTCGACTCCGATCAGCCCGACGCGCAGACCACCCTCCTGGGCACGCTGCTCGGCACCATCTACACCGTCGAGATCCACGGCACCGACCGCGGCATCCGCTACACCGTCATCGACGATGCCGGCAAAGTCCTGATCGAACTCGCCACCCCCGAAGATGTCCAGCGCGTCGCCCCCGACCTGGACCTCGAGTCGCTCCGCGCCAATCAGATCGGCGAGGTCGATACCAACGACTACCCCGGGCTCTACTGATCGCCGAACGCTCCGCGTCGCGGAAGTCACCCTAGACTGACGCGATGCCGCAGCCGCTCGTGCTCTGCCCCCTCCAGATCGAAGCAAGATCGGCCCGCCGCGCCCTTGGCGCCGCCGCCGTCATCCTGCGCACCGGCCCCGGCCCGAAGGCCATCGAACGCGCCCTGCGCGACCGCCTCGAACCGCCCGGCTCCATCGTCGTGCTCTACGGAACCGCCGGCGGGCTCGGTGCCCCGGTGATCGCCTGCCGCGCCGCCCGCATCGTCGATGTCTCCGGCCGCGCCTGGACACCCACCGTCGAACCGCCCGACCCCGAAAAAACCCGCGGCTCCTACGGCGAGGTCATCCTGGGCGTTGACGCCCCCGTCCACACCCCGGCGCAGAAACAGGACCTCGGCCGCCGCACCGGTGCCGGCGTCGTCGATTGCGAGTCCCACGCCTTCGCGCCGATCGCCGCCGACCGCGCCTGGCGATGGTCCGTCGTCCGCGCCGTCACCGACGACGACCACACCGCCCTCCCAGCCGAGATTCCTTCGTGGGCCGCGCCCGACGGCCGCACACTCGGCGGGCGTGTCATCGCGTCGATCATCCGCCGCCCCGCGCTGCTCGGCGAGACCATCCGCCTGGCCCGCCGCACCTCCCGCGCGCTGCGCGCCGCCGAAATCCTCCTCCGCGCCGAGGTCGATCGCCTCACCCGCGACGCCGGAGCCGAATCGCCATGACAACACCGCACTCGCCGAGCCCCATCCCCGTCCCCGCCTCGGCGCGCCGCGTCCTGCTCTTCGGCGGTTCGTTCGATCCCCCGCACCGCGCCCACCTCGAACTCCCGCCCAAGGCGCGCGAGGCGCTCGGCCTCGACTGGCTCGTCTATGTCCCCGCCGCGCGCTCGCCCCACAAACAGCACTCCCCCGGCGCCAGCGGTGACGACCGGCTCCGCATGCTGGAACTCGGTCTTTCCGGCATCGACCGCGCCTCCGTCTGGGACTGCGAGATTCGACGCGCCGACACCGGCGACGGACCGAGTTACACCATCGACACCATCCGCCTCGCGCTCCGTCAGCGACCCGACCTCCAACTCCGTCTCCTCATCGGCGCCGATCAGGCCCGCTCATTCCACCTCTGGCGCGAACCCGCGGCCATCACGCGCCTCGCGCCCCCCGCGGTCATGGGCCGCGCCGACAACGACCCCCACACCGCCGACACCGACGCCGCGCTCATCAACGACATCGCCCGCTACTGGCCCGGCGACGCCTCCCGCCGCTGGGCCGCGTCCATCCTCCGGCTGCCCGCCGTCAACGCCAGCGCCACCCGCGTCCGCGAGCTTCTGGCCGCATGGAACGGCAGCGCCCGGCCCGCCCCAGAACTCGCCGCGATGGTCCCCGGCCCGATTCTCGGTTTCATCGCCGAACGGGGGCTGTACGGCGTGCGCCGCTGATCGAGCCGAACCGAACAATCCGCGCTTCGGCGATCCCATTCCCCCCGCGGTGCTACGATCACACCCTCCCCATGACCAGCAGCCCCCCAACTCAATCCGATCAGGCCGTCCGCACGGTCTCATTTGTCAGTCTCGGCTGCCCCAAGAATCTCGTGGACTCCGAGAAGATGCTCGGCCTCCTCGCCACCGACGGGCTCACCCCCGTGGCGCATGACCCCACCGGGGACGGCGACGACGCCGACGCCATCGTCATCAACACCTGCGGCTTCCTCGAAGCATCCAAGGACGAGTCCCTCGGCGTCATCCGCGAGGCCATCGAGCGCAAGCAGCGCGGCGAGGTCAAGCGCGTCGTCGTCGCCGGATGCCTCGTCCAGCGCCACCGCGCCAAACTCCTCGAGTGGGCCCCCGGCATCGACGCCCTCGTCGGCGTCTTCGACCGCGACCACATCGTCGAGGCCGTCCGCGGCGCGCACACCACCCGCGAGTCGCTCCCCGACGCCGCCGACCGCCCGCCATACTGGATCGCCGGCAACGCGCTCCAGGCCGCCAAGGAACGCGGCGTCAAGACCATCGGCCTGACCGTCAACGGCAAGGACGGCAAGGGCCTCGGCTACTTCGAGGACGACTCCGCCCGCCTCCGCCTCACGCCGCGACACTTCGCCTATCTCCGCGTCTCCGAGGGCTGCAACCAGAACTGCGCGTTCTGCACCATCCCTTCGATCCGAGGCAAGATGCGCTCCAAACCGCTGGACCGCATCGCCGCCGAGGC
>CAZSLT010000151.1:0-6727 GCA_964607595.1 uncultured Phycisphaeraceae bacterium | reverse complement strand
CGTGAACTGGGCGAGGAAGTTGTTGATGAACTTCACCATGAACTTCCACTGGTAGAGGTACGACTGGATTTCCTCGGGCTTCGCCCCCGCCAGCCTCGGAGTGGGGCGATAGTTCGGAACCGCGCCGACACGCTTTGCGATATCGTCGCTGACTTGACTCGGAGAGAAACTGAGGTCTCGGGACAAGCGAACACGCGCCGTGAGTTGATCGAATCGCTTTGACCGAAGCGCGAGAAAGTCGTCGACGGTCGCATCACGCATGAACTGTCGGATCAACACGATGACGAACAGGAATGTCAGGCTTGTCCCGACTAACTCTTGCCCGAGCACTGGGAGCCACGACCATTCAACTCCCGCCCCCGCCATCAGCAGCAGCGAAGCACCCAGAAGGAGCCCCGCGATCGCGAGCAGGCCGGCCCGTGACATCACACGCTGACGCCTGACATCGTGCAATAGCGAGGACGCCCAACTCTCCGACATCACCATGTCGCGTCTCCGAGTGGCCGCCCGCCACTGTACCCGGTCACCGGCAACCGGGGCCCCGTCAGCCTGTACCATGCGCTGCCCCGGATCGAGGGACCACACACTCGGAGGACAATGGCCGTGAAAGCACCGTTCCGTTTGGCGATGAGCATGATGGCGCTGGCGTCGGTGACGACCTGCGTTCTGGCGGACGATCTCCAATACCCCAAGGCCAGAGAGGTCGAGCGTCTCGATGTCTACCACGGGATCGAAGTCGCCGACCCCTACCAGTGGCTCGAGACCGATGTCCGCGAGTCCGCCGAGGTCAATGACTGGGTCGACGCCCAGAACGAGGTCACCTTCGGCTACCTCGAGTCGATCGGCGAGCGTGAGGCGATCAAGAAGCGGCTGACCGATCTGTGGAACTACGAGAAGTTCTCGACTCCGTTCAAGGTCGCCGGGACGTACTACTACTTCAGGAACGACGGGCTCCAGAACCAGTCTGTCCTCTACGCCGTCGACACGCTCGCCGGAGAGCCGCGGATCGTGATCGATCCCAACACATGGTCCGCCGAGGGGACCGCCGCGCTCGCCGGGATGTCGTTCTCGGAAGACGGCCGCTACCTGGCCTACGCCAAGGCCGTTTCCGGTTCGGACTGGAGCGAGTGGTTCGTCAAGGACCTGCACACCGGCAAGGACCTCTCCGACCATATCGAGTGGACGAAGTTCGGCGGTCTCTCGTGGACGCACGACAACCGCGGCTTCTTCTACACCCGATTCCCCGAGGTGCCCAAGGATCAGCTCTTCACCTCGCTCAACCTCAACAGCAAGGTGTATTACCACCGCCTCGGCACCGATCAGGCGGACGATGTCTTGGTCTACGAGCGCCCGGATCATCCCGACTGGGGATTCAGCGCCGGCGTGACCGACGACGGGCGCTACCTTGTCATGAGCGCCCAGACCGGCACGGACAGCCGCAACATGGTGTTCGTCAAGGACCTGAACGAGCCCTTCGGTATGCCGCGGACGGTCATCGACAACTTCCAGCACGAGTGGTCCTACATCGGCAACGACGGCACGACTTTCTACTTCCAGACGAATCTGCACGCGCCCAACCGCCGCGTCGTCGCCCTCGATATCACCAAGGGCCCGTCGACCGTGCGGCAGATCATCGCCGAGGCACCCGAGACGCTCCTGGGCGTCGGCCTGACCGGCAACATGTTCGTATGCTCCTACCTCAAGGACGCGGTCACCAATGTCCGCATGTTCCGCACCGACGGCACGCATGTCCGCGATGTCGAGTTCCCCGGGCTGGGCAGCGGCGGCGGCTTCGGCGGCAGGCGCGCCGACACCGAAACCTTTTACTCATTCTCCTCGTACAACCTGCCCCCGAGCATCTACCGCTATGACATGATCACCGGCGAGAGCACGCTCTTCCGCCGGGCCCAGGTCGATTTCAACGCCGACGATTACACCGTCGAGCAGGTCTTCTACGAGAGCAAGGACGGCACCCGTGTGCCCATGTTCCTGGCGCACAAGAAAGGCCTCCGCAAGAACCCCGGCACGCCCGTCATGCTCTACGGCTACGGCGGATTCGACATCCCCATCACGCCCTCGTTCTCACCCGCGATCGCCGCGTGGATGGAGATGGGCGGCATCTGGGCGGTCGCCAACATCCGCGGCGGCGGCGAGTACGGCGAGGCGTGGCACAAGGCCGGCATCAAGACCAAGAAGCAGAATGTCTTCGATGACTTCATCGCCGCGGCCGAGTGGCTCATCGACAACGGACACACCAGCCCCGAAAAACTCGCCATTCACGGCCGGTCCAACGGCGGCCTGCTCGTCGGCGCGGTCATGACCCAGCGTCCCGACCTCTTCGGCGTCGCGCTGCCCGGCGTCGGCGTGATGGACATGCTCAAGTTCCACACCTGGACCGCCGGCCGCTACTGGGTCGATGACTATGGCTGCGCCGAGACGAGCAAGGAAGAGTTCGAGGCACTGCTGGCCTACTCGCCCTACCACCAGTTGCTCCGCCAGAAGGACAAGGGCATCCGGTACCCGGCGACGATGGTGACCACGGCCGACACCGACGACCGCGTCGTCCCCGGCCACTCCTTCAAGTTCGCCGCGGCGCTGCAGGAAGCACACGCCGGCGACAGCCCGGTTCTGATCCGCATCGAGACCAGCGCCGGCCACGGCGGCGGCAAGCCGACCTCCAAATCCATCGAAGAGTGGTCCGACATCTTCGCGTTCGCGGCCGAGAATCTGAAGATGACGCTCTCCGGCGACTGGCCCGGCAACAAACCGTAACCAGACTCCGGATGTGAACCCCTAGGGCCGCGAGCGAACCGCCGCGGCCTTTTTCCTGCGCTCCGCGCGGTATCGTGCCCCCGTGACAAGCGTCATCCTCGCGGCGTTGGGCGGCGCGTTCCTGATCTCGCTGATCGGCACGGGGCTGGTGCGCATTCTCAGCACTCGGCTGGGATGGATGGACACGCCAGGGGCGCCCGGTCACCACAAGCGCGCCGTCGGTCGTGTGCCCAACACCGGCGGTATCGCGATCTATCTCGCCATCGTCGCCCCGATCCTTGCCGCGCTGGGGATCGCCCATCTGCCCAACCCCGACGGCGTCGCGGGCCTCTTCCCGGCGCTCGCCGAGCACCTGCCAGGCGTGCGCGAGGTCACGCCGCTGGGTCTGGCGCTCGTCGCGGCGCTCACCCTTCTGCACGCCCTCGGTCTGATCGACGACCGCAGGGCGCTGGGCGCGTGGAGCAAACTCGGGGTGATGACGGCGGTTTCTGGCGCGATCGTGGCGCTCTTCCCGGAACTGCGCCTCCTGACCGTGCTGGATGAATGGACCGGCGTCCCCGGACTCTCCTTCACGCTCACCGTGCTGTGGCTCGTTGTGGTGACCAACGCCATGAACTTCATGGACAACATGGACGGCCTGTGCGCCGGGGTCGCGGCGGTGTGCGCCGGCTGTCTGCTCATCGGCGCCTGGCGGGGCGGCGAGTGGTTCATCGCGTGTGCATTGGCGCTGCTCATTGGCGCGTGTCTGGGGTTTCTCGTGTTCAACGCCCCGGGACCCCGGGGCCGCTCGGCGCGGATCTACATGGGGGACGGCGGCTCGCTCGTCATCGGCTTCCTGCTGGCGTTCCTCACCGTCAAGGCGACCTACCTCCCCGAGAGCGCGGACGCCGCCGCGTCGCCCACGCTTTGGCACGCGGCGCTCATGCCGATTGTCGTGCTGGCGGTCCCGCTCTACGACTTCACCACCGTCACCCTGATCCGCATCGCCCAGGGCAAAAGCCCGTTCAAGGGAGATCAGCAGCATTTCTCCCACCGGCTGCGCGCACGCGGGCTGAGCGTGTTTCAGACGCTCTGCGTCATCTGCGCCTGCGCTGCGATCACCGGCATGGGCGGTCTGATGCTCCGATCGTTGCATGATTGGACCGCGGCGCTCGTCGGCGTGCAGACCGGCCTCGTGCTCGCCGTCATCGCGGCGCTCGAGTTCCTGGTCCCGGGCCCGCGCGGGGACCAAGGGTGAAGCCGACGCGCACACAGGTCGGCCCGTGCTCGCTGCCGTGGGTCGCGGCGGGGCTGGTGCTGCTCGCCGCGTTCGCCCGGTTCACAACCGTCGCCTCCGCGGGCCTGCCCGGTTGGTTCACCGATCCCTGGATCGACCGAAGCCGCGAGGCGACGCTGACGCCAATGGGCTCGCTGCTGCTGGACGCGATGGTCTGGCTCGGCGCGGTCGCGGCGGTGTTCGGCGAGCGTCGCCGGGGCCGCCCGGTCAGGATGCTCGCTCCCGGCGCGATACTTCTGGGAGCAATCGTCATCGCGCTGCACGGCTTCGTGCTGCACTCCCCAGAGGCCACGGGAACGGACGGGTCCTACGGCGTTCGAGGCCATTTCGGCTCGCTGCTGCTCGGCTCGGCGTGGTGCAGCGCCATGCTCGGGGCATGGGCGCTCTCGCTGGTGTCGCGCGACCACGCGATCAAGCGTGCGTTGGTGTCGATCGTCCTCGGCGCGGCCGCGTTGATGGCGGTCAAAGCCGCGCTCAACACGACGATCGAGCACAAGGGTCTTGTGGATCACTTCGCCGCCGACCCGGCGGCGTTTCTCGAACGGCAGGGGATCGAGCCGGGCTCCCGCGCCGCCGAGGTCTTCGAGCGCCGGCTCCGGCAGACCGAGGCGACGGGCTGGGTCAGCCTGTCCAACGCCTTCGGCACTGTCGCCGGCGCGCTCGCACTCGGGCTCGTTGCAATTCTCGCCGGCGTCACTCGATCCGGTCGCGGCTCCCGGCCCGGCCGCGCGGCGCTCGCCATCGCATCCGTCGTGCTCGCGGCCGTTGCGACGCTCGCGCTCACCCGCTCGAAGGGCGCGATCGCTTCCACCGCCGGCGCGGGGGCGATCCTCGCGGCCATCACCGTGCTGCGAGGCCGGGTGCCGCGTCGGGTGCTGATCACCGGCGCGGTGATCTGCACGCTCGCACCGCTCGCCGCGATCTCGGCCCGCGGACTCATCGGAGAGTCGCTCGCCGAGCGTTCGCTCCTCTTCCGATGGCAGTACCTCGTTGGTGCGTCGCGCGTCATCGCGGATCACCCGTGGTTCGGCGCTGGGCCGGATGGCTTCAAGGCGTCCTACCTGTTGGTCCGTCCTCCCGATGCGCCGGAGGAGGTTTCCTCGCCGCACTCGGTCCTGTTCGACTGGGCCGCGGCGCTCGGAATCGCGGGTGTCGCGTGGGCCGGCGTGTGGTTCGCGTGGCTCGGCCGCGCCGTGCGGGTCGTTTTGGATGACTCCGATGAACCGCCAACCGTTGACCTGCACGACGAGTTCCGTGCCGATGTGCTCACGCTCGCGGTCTGCGGCGGCGCTGGAGCGCTCTCGCTGTGGGCGGAGTGGGCATCCCTGTCTGAGCCCGTCGCCGGGGCCCACCTGGTCGGATTCCTGCTCTGGATCATCGCGGCTCGGGCGGTCCGGCGCGGTCTGGTTTCGGTTGGACGCCGCTGGACCGACACCGCGGCGCTCGGTGCGGCCATGGTCGTCGCCCTGCATGCGCACATGGAGGTCACACCGACCATTGACGGCACGGCAGCCTTGGCATTGGGCATGCTCGGGCTCGCGGCCACGGCATCGCTGGGGCAACCCAAGCGTGTCGGCGGGGCCGTGCCCCTCGTGTCGGCGCTGGGCGTCGGAGCAATCGGCTCGGCGGTGTACGCGCTCGGGCCGGTGCGGGGTTGGCAGTCTCAGTTGGCACGCTCGGCCGACGAGGTCGCACTTCCTGGGGGTGGGCGACCGGAAGTCGCTCTGGCCCGGCTGGACCGGGCCGCGGCACGGATCCCGACCGACTCCGGCGCCGACGAGGCCGCGATCCGCTTCCAGGTGGTCCGAGCCGGCGGAGGCACGGCCGCGGGAGGTCCTGGCGCACTCGAGGACGACCTGCTGACCGGCCCGGATGGCGCACTTCCGCGGGCTCTTCGGCTCAGCGAGGATTGGCCCGGCTCGGCCGGGGCGTGGGCGCTGCGGGCGAGGGTTGAGGAATTCGTTGGGAGGGGTTCGGAGCGCCCCGATCTCGTGGACGAGGCCGCGTCGTCGTGGGATCAGGTCATAGCCCTCAACCCCAGCGGGGTGGCCCCCTTGTTTGAGCGGTGGCGGCTGGCGATCGCAACAGGGGATGCCCTCGCAGCCCAGGAACTGGCCGATCGGCTGCGGGAAGCGGATGCACGGATGCGGGCGATGGACCCGCTGGCGGGGCTCTCCGGGCCGATGCGGGCGGCGTTCGACCGGTGGGAAGCCCGGAACGGTCAGTGATCCGGGGCGGATCTTCGGCCACCGGGCGGCAACGCCGACGAAGGGCCGGTGGTCGGCGAGTTTTGCCTTTTCTGGTTCGGGAGGGTTGACGAGTCGCCGATGTTTGTTAGCATTTTGGCGGTCGGCACGGGGTGGTTCCGCGCCGACCCTGAACAGCGCGAGCCGAAGTGTCAGGGGCGTGCCGATGGAAGGCGACGATCCGGACGATAACAACGGGGTTGGGTGACGCGGGGGCGTCGCTGCGCTGTGCCGCCGAACTTGGCGGGGTATCGAACAAACTGATCAGTCACACGGCCGCCCCGGCGTCGGGACGGCGTGAACCAGCAATCGTGCAGGTTCGGCCCGCCGGGCCGGGCCGCGGGGATCATCCCACAAGAAGGGCGTTTCGCCCGGGACATTGAGCCATGGACCTTTCTCACATCCGCAACATCGGAATCTGCGCCCACATCGA
>CAZSLT010000150.1:0-6791 GCA_964607595.1 uncultured Phycisphaeraceae bacterium | reverse complement strand
ACGGCGTGGACTACCAGGGTATCTAATCCTGTTTGCTCCCCACGCTTTCGTGCCTCAGCGTCAGATCAGGCCCAGTCGCTCGTCTTCACCTCTGGCGTTCCGTTCGATATCTACGCATTTCACCGCTCCACCGAACGTTCCAGCGACCCATACCTGCCTCAAGACCGGCGGTTCGCCCTGCGATTCCCGGGTTGAGCCCGGGGATTTCACAAGACGCCTGCCGATCCGCCTACGCACCCTTTAAGCCCAGTGATTCCGCCTAACGCTCGGGCCTCTCGTATTACCGCGGCTGCTGGCACGAGATTAGCCGGCCCTTCCTTTGAATCTGGTCAGTTCTTCCTAGATTCTGACAGTGGTTTACACGGCGAAGCCGATTCATCCCACACGCGGCATTGCTCCGTCACACTTTCGTGCATTGCGGAAGATTCGTCGCTGCAGCCTCCCGTAGGAGTCCGGGCAGTGTCTCAGTCCCGATGTGGCGGGCCGTGCTCTCACACCCGCTACCCGTCTTCGGCTTGGTGGGCCATTACCCCGCCAACTACCTGATAGGACATTCGCTGCTCCCAAGGCGCCGAAGCTTTCCTCCGTAGAGCTTATGAGGTATTACCTGGAGTTTCCCCCAGCTATCCCTCACCTCGGGGTACATTCGAATGTATTACTCACCCTTTCGCCGGTTTCACCCCCGAAGGGGATCACCCGCGACTTGCATGCTTTAACCATGCCGCCAGCGTTCAGGCTGAGCCAGGATCAAACTCTTCAGTTGTTATTCGTTGCTCATACGGTTGCCCGTATGATTGCTTCGAAAGAGAAGGTTTGCCTAGCATTCCGGTTCGTTCGAACCGAAAGGTCTTCAGCATCTTGCGACGCTGCCACCGGCCGGCTATTGCCGGTGGTCTCAAACTTGTTCAAGGGGCATTCAATCAATGAATGATTGCCGACGAGAATCTTGAACCCATCGAGGAGCTGTGATCCTCGACGGAGCATTGTGACGACAGCAACTTGCTAAGAGTTCGGGCCTCGCAGCCCTAGCCATCGCCGCACATTCTCGCGGCTCCCAGCTGTTCACTTGTCAAAGATGGCTCCCGATCAGCCCGTCCGGGCCTCTCGGGTCCTGCCGCAACCGGTTGGCTGCGACGGGCCGCGTACAGTATCAAACCCCCCGGCGATGTCAAGCCAACCAGCAACCGCCTTCACTTCTTCCACACCATTCCACGCCCCCCGACCTCACCCGACCCCCTTGTCCACACCCGATCCACGCGGCTCCTCACCCACCGCCCCCGCCCGGCCCCACGACGGCGTCACCGCCAAAACACCCGCCCAGATGCGCCCAGAGGGCACCCCGCCCCGCCTCAGGGCCCGGGCCGCGGCACGCAGCGTCGCCCCCGTTGTCGTCACATCATCGATCAGGATGACCCATCCCCCCTCCATGCCCCGTCGAGACCGCCCGCCCGCCGGCCGAATCGCCCCCGAGACATTCCCCGCCCTCTGGCTGACCGCCACCGACAACTGGCTCGGCCGGTGGGCCCGCTTCAGCCCCCGCACAACCCCCGCGTCCAGTTCCCGGGCGACCCCGCGGGCGATGGCCAGCGTGTGGTCGATGCCGCGGCTGAGCCGCCGGCGCGTCGAGGTCGGCACGGGCACGACCCAAAGTTCTCCGCCCTCCAGCCCCGCCCGCCGCAGCGCCCGGGCGAGTTCTTCCCCAAGAGACGCCCCGAGCCAGCGACTCCGCTGGAACTTCACCTCGCGCACCCACTCGGCCAGTGCGCCGTCATAGGACCCCAGCCGAGTGAACCGCGCCCACGGCGGGCGCGTGCCGCGGCATTCGGCGCAACCAAACTCATCCGACTCGTGCGGCCCGATGGTCGATCCGCACCGCTCGCAGTAGTCGCCCGGCGCATCGGGCGACCACCCGATCTGCTCGATCCGCTGCGCCAAGGGCAGCGCCGTCGGCACAAGCCAGTGACCCTCGATCTGACGGCCCCATCGCACCCACCGAGAAACCGTCGGCGTCGCTCCGTTGGAGTGCGGCGCCTCGGGTTCGGAGATCGCCGGCGTCGCGCCGTCAACCGGTCGCGGCGGCCAGGTGAACACGCGCTCGTGCGTCCGCTCGGCGTCCATCACGCACCCGCAAAGGGCGAGAGCAGACGCGCCAACGCGCCGTCCGCCCCGTGCCGCTCGACCTCCGCCTCATTCTCGAAAACCTCGAGCATGCACGGCAGGTGCAGGTCGAATTCATCGAGCATCGCCGCGAGGCGCGCCCAGTCGATCGTGCCGTCGCCGGGCATCCGGTGGTTGTCGTGGCGCTTGTCGTTGTCGTGCATGTGGATGTACCCGATCACCGGCGCACACTCCCGGAGCGACTCGTAGACATCGCCGGTGAAATGCGCATGTCCGGTGTCGAAGCAGAGCCGCACGCGCGGGCTGCCCACGCAGGCGATCATCGACCCCAGCAGGGCCGCATCGTGGCCGATCGGCACCACCAGCCCCATGTTCTCGATGACATAGGTCACGCCGAGCCGCTCGCCGGCGTCGGCGAGCCGGCGCAGAAAGTCCACAAGATGCGGCGCGCGGGCACTCTGGGCGCGCCGCGCCTCCTCGGGCGTGTATTCGGGGAAGTCATAAGGCGCCTCGGGCGTGGTCGGCCTGTGGGCCGCGGGGTGGACCACCACCACCGGCGCGCCCAGGTCGAGCGCGATGCGCCCCTCGCGCTCATAGATCGCCACGCACGCCGCCCGGTGGGCGGGGTCGGACGACGAGGGATCGATGTCCGATCCGAAGACACCGTGAATGGAGTCCAGCCGCATCCCCACGCGCTCCATCACCGCCAGCACCTGCGCCACGGTCGGCTCCGACGCCGTGTTGCGGTAGTACTGCGCGCCCGTGCACCCGAGCCGCTTGTAGGCCAGCAGGAACCGCTCGGGGTCGAATGTGAATCCGAACGGCGCGACCGTCGAAAGGTGACGACCGGCGCGCGGGGCCTGCTCAGCCATTGGCCTGGCCCGCCAGCGTCCGCCGGATCAGCGTGGCGCGCTCGACACGCCGCTCGCTCTGGCCCATCTCGCGCCGGTGCATCCGCTGCAGGTGCGCCGTCTGCACATTGAGAATCAGCGTCTGCACCGTGTCCAGCGGGACTTCTTCGAGCCGACCCGCGACCACGCCCAGCCGCACCATCCCCAGCAGCGACATCGCCTCCTCGACCTTCATGAGCCGCGCCGACCGCAGCACGCCCAGCGCCCGGTGGACCTGGTCATCAAAGAACGCCGGGCGCTTCTCCACCAGCGTCCGCCGCGCCACCCGCTCGTACTCCACGATCTTCGGCACGATCATCCGCTCGAACTGCGCCAGCAGGTCGCGCTCCGCCTTGCCGAGCGTCGTCTGGTTGCTGATCTGATACAGGTCGCCCGCGGCCTCGGACCCCTCCCCGTAAAACCCGCGCACCGCCAGGTTCATCCCCTGCGCCGCCCGTTTCACCTTCTCCAGATCGCCCGTCAGACGCAGCGCCGGAAGGTGCAGCATCACGCTCACCCGCAACCCCGTCCCCACATTCGACGGGCACGCCGTCATGTACCCGAACCGCGGCGAGAAGGCGAAATCCACACGCGCCTCGATCCGGTCATCAATCGCGTCCGTCTCCTCGAACGCCTCGGACAGCGCCAGCCCCGAGCGGATCACCTGGATCCGCAGGTGGTCTTCCTCATTCACCATGATCGAGAGACGCTCGTCCGGGCTGGAGATCGCCGCGGCCCTCGGCTGGTCGCCCTCGGCGTGATGCGATGAGATCAGGTGCCGCTCCACCAGCACGCGCCGCTCGATGTCGCCGAGTTCGCAGATGTCGATCCACATCATCTTCTGGGCCAAGTTCGCCTCGAGGATGTGCGTCTGCGCCATCCGCACGACCTGCGCCCGCTCATGCGAGTCGGCGTGGCCGGTGAACGGGAAACCCGCGAAGTTCCGCGCGATCCGCACCCGCGAGGAAAGCACGACATCGACATCCGGCCCGTCGCAGCGGAGCCACTCCATGGTCGGGCCGGCGCCGGCGTTCACGGGGTCGGCTCCTTGTCGCAGCGCTCGCCCGGGGTCGTCTCGGTGCGGATGAGCTGATCGCGGAGCAGCGCCGCCCGCTCGTACTGCTCGGCGCGGATCGCGTCGTTCAACTGGCGGCGGAGCAGCGAGATGCGTTCTTGCCGGTCGGCGTCGGTGCCGCACCGACGCGGGACCTTACCCACATGGTGCGTGGCGCCCTCCTGCATGCGCTCGACGATCGGCCCGATGGCCTCCTCGAACGCCTTGTAGCACGCGCCGCAGCCGAGCAGCCCGCGCTTCTTGAACTCCGCGAAGGTCGTGCCGCAGGACTCGCAGGACTTGGGCTTGGCCCCCGCGCCGGACTGCTTGATGCCCGCGCCGTGCGACATGACAAACTTCGTGATGAGTTCGTTGATGGGCGCGAAATTCGTGGCGACGATGCCTTCCTCGCGAGCACATTGCTCGCAGAGGTGACGCTCAATCTTGGCGCCGGACTTCACCGTCACCTCGTGGACGGTCGCGGGCCGGTCGCATCGGTCGCACTTTGTGCCCATCGCGCTTCAGTGTAGCGCCGGGCCCCCCACCACGCCAACCAAATCCCACGCTTCAGCGACCTTCGACGGCCTTCCGAATCGAAGCCAATGTCCGGATCAGCGCCGGGGCGTCCTTCAACGCCAGCATCGTCGAGGCGTCGCTCAGCGCCCGGCCCGGATCGGGGTGGCACTCCAGGAACACCGCGTGGACCCCGGCCGCCACCGCCGCCCGCGCAAGCAGCGGCACACGCTCCCGCCGCCCCCCGGTCGTCGTCGTCGCACCCGGTAACTGCGCCGAGTGCGTCGCGTCGAAGCACACAGGGCACGACCGCCCCGCCTCGAGTTCCATCAGGTCGCCGATGCCGATGAAATCGTTGACCAGCCGGTGATAGCCGAAAAAGGTGCCGCGCTCCGTCAGCATGATGTTGCGGCAGCCCGACGCCTCCAACTTGCCCACCGGCCCGGCCATCTCCTCCGGCGACAGGAACTGCCCCTTCTTGACATTCACCGCCCGCCCCGACTCCGCCGCGGCACGCCCCGCCGCCACCAGCAGGTCCGTCTGCCGGCACAGAAAAGCCGGAATCTGAAGCAGGTCGGCGACCCCCGCCACGCCCTCCGCCTGCCCCGGATCGTGCAGATCCGTCGTCACCGGGACGCCCAGTTCGGCGCGCACCGTGGCCAGTTGGCCGAGCCCGCGCTCCAGCCCCGGGCCGCGGGAAGACGACATGCTCGTCCGGTTCGCCTTGTCGAAACTCGCCTTGAAGATGTAGCCCAGCCCCGCCTCGGCGCAGCAGTGCTTCATCGTCCGGCCCACCTCAAGAGCCATCTCGACGCTCTCGAGCACGCACGGCCCGGCGATGATCACCAGCGGGCGACCCGCCCCGATCTCGACGGTCGCCCCGCTCCCCGGACCCGTCACGATGCACATTCTGCCCATAGGCCCCAAGCGTACCCGCTCGGTTCCCGGACTTCCGGGCCCCCGAACTCGCCTGGCGGGCCCCCAATCCCCGACGGGCGCTTGAGCCGCCTATTCCGGCGGTCGATAGGCCGTGTGCCGCGCTATGGTTCCCATCAGCGTCGGCCCGCACCGCCGACCGGAGTCAGCAATGGCAAAGATGCCCAGAGAGCCGGAACCGTTCGCCGAGCAGGTGTCCATCATCCTGCGCCGGCTCCACCCGGAACTCGAGGTCCGCCTCACCGGACCGCGCGAGCTGGTCGTCAACGGCCGTCGCCTCGACCTCGAAAACCTCCACCGGCTGGTCACCGCCGACGAGGACCGCGGCGTCGAGATCGTCGAGCAGTACCTCGACCACCTCTTCGACGAAGACACCCTGAACATCACCGCGATGCCCTGGGATGTCGCCAAAGCCAAGATCATGCCCCGCATCCAGCCCGAGACGATCTTCGATCACCTCTCCCGCGAGATGGTCGCCCATGTCCCCTTCGTCAACGACACCGTCGTCGTCTTCGTCATCGACATGCCGCACATGACCATTTCCGTCACCGCCGAGCAGATGGTCCGCTGGCGCCTCACGCCCGAAGACCTCGAGCATGTCGCCCGCGAGAACCTCCGGCGCTACACGCCCGAGCTCGAGTTTCGCCTGCTCGAGAGCGACGAGGGCGGCCGCGCGTTCGTCCTCTCGCTTCAGGACGGTTACGACGCCTCGCGCCTGCTGCTGGAAGACCTCTTCGCCCGCATGGCCCCGGAACTCGGCGGCGACTTCCTCGTCGCCACGCCCTCCCGCGACATGTTCCTGGCGATGAGCCCCAACCCCGAGCCCTTTGTCAGCCGCGTCTGCCGGCGCGTCGATGAGGACTTCCACCGCCTGCCCTACCCCATCACCAACCGGCTCTTCTATGTGACCCGGGACGGCGTCGCCGGGACCGACCTCCGCGCGGCATAACGGGGTACCATCCCGGCCCGGATGATCCTCCTCATCGACAACTACGACTCGTTCACCTGGAACCTCGTCCAGCGCCTCGGCGAGATCGACCCCGCGCTCGACCTGCGCGTCGTCCGCAACGACGAGAACACCGCCGATCAGGCGACCGCCATGCGCCCCGAGGGTGTGATCATCTCCCCCGGCCCCTGCACCCCCGACGAGGCCGGCGTCTCGAGCGACATCATCCGCGCGTTCGCGGGCGTCGTCCCGGTGCTCGGCGTCTGCCTCGGCCATCAGTGCATGGGACAGGTCAACGCGATGCCCGTCGCCCGCCACAGCAAGATTATGCACG
>CAZSLT010000149.1:0-6891 GCA_964607595.1 uncultured Phycisphaeraceae bacterium | reverse complement strand
CTCGTGCCAGATGACGGCGAACTGCTCGTCGTCGCCGATGGCGCGTTCGTAGCCGCCGATGAGCGAGCCGTCGGCGGAGATGGCGCGGGCCTCGTTGATCCAGAGAACCGCTTGGGGGTTGACGGAGGGAAGCGGCGTCATGCCGGTGGACTCGGTCCAGCGGAAGGCGCGCGGGTTGACGACGAAGCCATTTGCGACTGGCGCGGAGCTGCCGACAATGACCGCGCCGTCGGGTGTCATGGCCGCGGCGTCGGAGAAGGTGTGCGTCGCGAGGAGGAAGCCGATGGAGGTGTGGCCGGTGTCGGCGGTCCAGCGCGCCGCCGCGATCTTGCCGCCGCCGAGGGAGAGCGAAGTGGCGGCGATGGAGCCGTCATCCGAGATCGCGCGCCCCTCGAAGCCGCCGATGCCGGACATGACGCCGGTGTTGCCGTCATGGATGAACGCCTCGAAGCCGGAGGGCCCCTGGGCGGTGCCGATGATGTAGCGGCCGTCGCCGGACATGCCCCACGGGTTGGAGAAGCCGTTCGTCGGCGGGATGGAGCCGAGGTCGGTGATGGAAGTGGACTCGGTCCAGCGGAAGGCGCGTGTGGAGGTGACATTGTCTTCGAGCCCGATTCTCCCCAGCCCGGAAACGACGGAACCATCGGCGGAGACGACGCGCGCGGAGCTGGAGAACTCGGCGCCCGGGAGATCGCCCAGGCCGATCATGCCGCGCTCGCGTGTCCAGAGGAACGCCTCCTGCACGCCGAACGCGTTGCGGCTGGACCCGACGACGGCGGTCCCGTCGCGCGAGATCCCCTCGCCGATGCTGAAGGGGTCCACCTTGGCGCCCGGGAGGTGGCCGAGGGGCGTGAACGAGAAGACGGGCGCAGGCGTGGCGGACGCGGCGGTGTGTGCGCAGAGGATGATCGCGGCGGCGGTGATGTGAGCGCTTCGCATGGTGTGTTCCCCGGGTTGTTGTGCCCGCGTCCGTTACCCCACGAGGCGGGCGGGCGGATCGTGTTTCTCTGGCGGGGTTGGATGCGCGTGCCGCGGCGTGGTTCCCCATGCGGCGGGGAGTTGTCGGCGTGCAAAAACGGCACGGGCCGGCGTTTGGGCCGGCCCGCGTGGTTGTGTGTGCTCGCTTCGTATGGTTTTGGGAAGAGTCAGGCCAAGCGGCCCTTGCCGCCCTTGGGGTTGCCGTTTTGCGTGGAGGCGAACTGGTTCTTGGCGCGTCCCTTGCCGCCCTTGGGGTTGCCGTTCTGGGTGGAGTCGGCGAGGTTGATCTCGGTGTGGAGGGGTGTCGGGGCGGGCAGCGCGATGGTCGTGGCGTTGCTCGGCGCGGCGGGCATGGCCGCGGCGCCGATGGAGACGGCCGCGGCGAGGATCAGGGAGACGAAGCCCAGTTCAGCGGCGCGCCCGGCGAGTGCTTCTCGGGCCTTGTCGCGGGCGCGCTTGACGCGCTGGCGCCACGCCTCGGGTGACCACTTGCCGTTGCGCTGCTGCTCGACCACCTGCGACACCTCGTCGTACGAGAGACCGGCGCCGTCGCAGAGC
This sequence comes from uncultured Phycisphaeraceae bacterium, assembly GCA_964607595.1. Classification (GTDB taxonomy): domain Bacteria; phylum Planctomycetota; class Phycisphaerae; order Phycisphaerales; family UBA1924; genus JACKHC01. Next base: position 5,355 of record CAZSLT010000149.1, on the reverse strand, counting down.
CGCTGCGACTCGGCGGGCGCGTACTCGTTGCGGCGGATCTCTTCCACGATGAGTGTCTCGCGGACCTCGGGCGTGACGGCGCGGAGCGCCGAAAGCGCGGCGGCGATGGAGTTGTTGAGTTCGGTGCGCTTATGGGACTCGCCGGGGGCGAGTTCGAGCCCCTCGCAGAGGGCGGCGCGCTCGTCGAAGGCGGCGATGGCGGAGGCCTTGCGCTGGCGGCGGATGAATTCGCGCCCGACATTGGCCGCGACACCCCAGACGAAGCGCTCGGCGCGCTGACGCGCCGAGTCATCGGCGGGGTCGGCGTCGAAGGGCTCCTTGCCCGCGGCGATCAGAGAGACGACGCGCGCCGAGGTTTCGGAGGCGAAGTCGTCGGCGTCGTTGCGGAGGTTGAACCGGGTCGTGTAGCAGGAGGCGGCTTCACGGGCGACGGGCATGCACGCGGCGAGGAAGGCGATGCGGCGGTCGTCGAGTGCATGGCTGCGGTTCTTGGCGGTCATTGGGCGGTCTCCTGTGCCCGGTTGTTGTCTGCCTGCTAACTCTTACTGGGGATCGGTTGTTCCGGTTCCGCCGGGATGGCTCGCCGTGCGGAGTTTTCCGATCAATTCCCGAACCTCGGGGAGGTCGCCCATCTCGCGGAGTTCCTCTTCGAAGCGGAGGTGGGCGGCCAGGACATTGCGGGGGTCGGCGACATCGCCGAGTTCGGCGAGTTTCTGGACGATCCGGCCGGCGTCTTGCTTTCGTCCCGCGTGGTAGAGGGCCATGGCCAGGTTCACGATGACGCCCTCGTTCTCCGGCCAGAGGGCGAACGCCCGCTGGGCGTGGTCGATTGCACGGGCGTGGTCGCCCTTGCGGCGGTAATGGTCCGAGAGGTTGTTGGCGCTGATGGCCTTGTGCATATCCAGCACGGCGTGCTCGGCGCCGCGGAGTTCGTGGCGGATGGCCTCGTCGAGCTCGCCGAACGCGGCGTGAGCATTGGCGCGCATGACGGGGCGGATCCACTGGGGGTACTGATGGCCGTCGCCGGCGGTGCGGTCGAACTCGGCGAGTTTGTCGTCGATGCTGACGCGGATTCGTCGCATGGCCTCGGCGTCGTGATCGGCAACGGCGGAGTGGTAGGCGTTGATGAGCGCGGTGATCTCGCGCTGCATGGGGCGGACGAATCGCTGCGAGGCGGCGAAGGTGAGCGACGCCTTGGGCGGGTTGGGTTGCGGGGCCGGCTGGCTCATGCGTGGTTCTCGTGCGCGCGCGTGACTGGGGAAGTGTGACAGGTGAACGGGGCGCGTGACGGGCATTCTCGCACATCGGCGCGGCTTTGCGGGACGCGCCGGGACGCGGGGAAAACCGCGTCACACGCGGGGCGGATGCTCCACGGAGATGCCCGGAGACCACACGATGCCCCGCGGCGACGCCGGGGGCGAAGGACGAAAGGAGTCGGACATGGGACAGAGCACGATGATGACCAGAACGATCTCGCGGCTGGGGGCGATGGCGATCCTCGGGGGCGCGATGACGCTGACCGCGGCGACCGGCGCGAATGCCGGTCAGGAGTCGCACGGGTTCTCGGCGCTCTTCGGCGGTGGGTCGGTGAGCGTCGAGTTCGGCGGCGGGCATCGCGGACGCGGAAGGGATGATGACCGCTGGCGCGGCGGGGGGCGCGACCGGTGGGACGATCGCGGCCGCGGGCGCGACCATGACGATCGCTGGCGCGGGCGTGATCGCGATGATGAGTGCGAGAAGCCGGGGCGTGATGGGCGCGACGGCTGCGGCAAGCCGGGGTGCGACCACCGCGCGTGCGGGAAGCCGGATCGCGGCGGCTGCGGCCAGGACGGCTGCAACGACAGGAACTGCGGCGGGCACGGCCACGGCGGCGGCGGGTGGAACGGCGGGCACGGCGGGAAGGGCAAGCACGATCGGTGCGACCCGCCGGCGCGGCGGAGCGCTCTGGGCACGCTGCACATCGGCAACGAGTGCTACGAGATCTGCCGCGATGATGTGATCGAGTCGATCCGCAAGGCGGCATGCGCCGCGGGGTACCGGGCGAAGCTGGTCAAGACGCGGGGCCGGACCTATGTGCGGATCTACGGTTGCCCGCCGGTGAAGTGGGAGGGCGCGGGGTACGAGCTGGATGTGGTGCGGTACTACAACGATGTGATCGACATCGCGGTGATCCGCTGCGGCTGAGCGGCGCGGACGAACTCGTGACGGTGCGATGAAAGGAACACCCCCGGTCTTTCGGCCGGGGGTGTTCAATTGGTCAACTGGATGTGCGTTTGCTCGGGAGCTGATTTGATTCAGCCGCATAACCAGTTGGATAGCACGACATTGAGGTCGTCGACATTGATCAGTCCGTCGTTGTTGGCCAGATCGCGCGGGTCGCCGAGCGGGACGATGGTGTTCCAGACGGAGAGGATGGCGTTGAGGTCGTCGACATCGACCTGACCATCGGGCAGGCCGCCGGGGCCGGAGACATCGCCGGGGCAGAGGGGCGGGGGGACTGGGCGCGCGAAGCCGCGGAAATCCTGGCGGAGGCGGAGCGAGGCCAGGGGTGCGCCGGGCGCGCCGAGTTTGAGGCCGGGTTGGACATGGGCGGTGAACCCGAGGGCGAACCCGTTCGTCGTGGACTGGACCTGCGGGTTCATGAGTTCCATGTGGAGTCCGATGACGGGCTCGCCGGGGGGCAGGCCGTCGAGCGAGACCTGATAGAAGATGTCGAAGAAGGAGTCGACGGTGAAGTCCCGGTTGTGAACGCGGACGGTGCCCATGACCATGGGTGCGACATTCTCAAACCCGATGGGCGCGCCGCCGACGAGCTGGAGCGCGACGAGTTCGATCATGATCTGTGGGTCGCCGGGGGGCGGGACGAAGTCGATCTCATAAAAGATGTCGAAGAAGGAGTCGACCTGCCACTGCGGGCCCGTCGGGAAGAGTTGCGTCTCGATGCGCGCGTAGTGCGGCGTGATGGGCATGGGGAAGGACTGAACGAGCACCGGCTGGGGCATCCCGTCGACCTGGATCTGCTGGAGCGAGCCGGGGTCGAGCACGGCGCCCCACGGCCACGGCGGCGGGAGGAATGGTTCCGATCCCGGATCGAAAAGCACGCCCGCGGGCGGGCCGAGAGGCGTGACGAGGGTCACCACGCCCGCGTCCGCCCAGAGCAAATCCGGCGGCTCGGAGGTGTCGACGCGCACGGCGACGCCGGCGCACGCGACGCCGGAGGCGCCGTCGTCGAAGAGCCCATCGGCCGCGACCATACCTTCGGCGCACGACCCATCGGCGCACATGCCCCACGGGCGTGCGATGAGATCGAACTCGATGAACTCGCCGGGCGCGAGCGAGACGCTGCGCGTGATGGACTGGGGCAGGATGTTGTGCGGATCCGGCGGGAGCGGGATGCAGCCGCCCGGCGGCAGCTCATCCCCCCAGGCCAGCGGGTAGTTGTCACCGGGTCCGGGGTCGGAGATGGCGTAGAGGAAGGGGCTGCTGCCCGAGGGGAGCCCGGCGACGGTGGTCATGTCGCCGGTGACGATGCCGTTGAAATCGTGGAGCGGGTCGTTGTTGGTCAGCCGGAATGAACTGGCGGCCTGATCGCCGGGGTGAGTGGCGGCGACGGACGGCCCGAGCAATTCGAGCTCGAGTCGCGGCACGCCGGGGGAGATCTCCTCGACGATGCAGACTTCCTGCTTGTTGAACTTCGTGATTGTCGTGCCGTCGGCGAGGGTGATCAACGCGGTGATCGCCAGCGAGCAGATGCGCGGCGGGCCGGCGGGGATGGGCATCGCGATGGGGATGGCGGTGAATCCGCCGTTGGTCAGGACGAACGGCCCGAACAGCGCCGCGCCGTCGGGATCGGGCGTGCAATCCAGCGAGACCGTCATCTCGACCGAGTAGGGGCCGGGGGGGCAGAGGCCGGCCTGGGGCGGGATGTCGACGATGTTGAGGTAGTGGAGGGTGTCGATGGTGAGCGTGCCGCCGGAGGTCCCGACATTGAACTGCCCGGACTTGGTGAAGACATAGGTCATGCCGCAGGTGGGCGGCGGCGTGCCCCCGCACGCGAGCGTGCGCGTGTCGGCGGCGAGCGCGGCGGCGAGTGCGAGTGTTGCGGCGGTGAGGGCGCGCGCGTGACGCGTCCAGCCGCGGGCGCGGCGTTGCCTGGCGGGATTCATTGGGCTTCTCCTCGTTCGTTGTCCTGGCGGATGCGGAGGGCCGGAACGCCCGGTTCGGGGCATCCCCTCATCAGTGCCTTTGGACAATCGTGGTCCGCCTCCCCGCCTCACCTTGAACGAGGGGCGGGAATCGCAAAGGATGAACGAGTTTCTTTGCAATGTCACGACAAAACCCGTGGGTAGAGACGGTGTTTGCAAGGTGTTCGCAGGTTTTGGGTTAGGCGCGGCGGGCGGCCATCAGGCGGGCGGCCTCGTCCACATCCTTGTCGCCCCGGCCCGAGAGGTTGACGACGAGGTTGGCGTGGCTGGGCATGGAGGCCGCGAGGGTGAGCGCGTGGGCGATGGCGTGCGCACTCTCGAGCGCGGGGATGATGCCCTCGGCGCGTGAGAGGTCGGCGAAGGCGTCGAGCGCTTCGTTGTCGGTGGCGTGCGTGTAGCGCACGCGCCCGGCGTCTTTCCAATACGAGTGCTCGGGGCCGACGCCGGGGTAGTCGAGCCCGGCGCTGCAGGAGTGGACGGGCGCGGTCTGGCCCCAGGCATCCTGCAGGACATAACTGAGCGATCCGTGGAGCACGCCGGGCGAGCCGAAAGAGAGCGGCGCGGCGTGGTGACCGGGGGCGCTGCCCGTGCCGCCGGCTTCGACGCCGATGAGGCGCACGGAGGCGTCCTCGATGAACGGGTAGAAGATGCCCGCGGCGTTCGAACCGCCGCCGACGCAGGCGACGATCGCATCCGGCAGCGCGCCGAACTGCGCGAGGGATTGCTCGCGCGTCTCGCGCCCGATGACGGACTGGAAGTCGCGGACGATCATCGGGAAGGGGTGCGGGCCGACGACGGAGCCGAGGATGTAGTGCGTGGTCTCGACGGAGGCCATCCAGTCGCGCATCGCTTCGTTGGTGGCGTCCTTGAGCGTGCGGGAGCCGGAGTCGACCGGGATGACTTTGGCGCCGAGCAGTTGCATGCGGACGACATTGAGGCGCTGCCGGCGGACATCCTCGGCGCCCATGTAGACCTCGCAGGCCAGTCCGAGGTGCGCGGCCGCGGAAGCGGTGGCGACGCCGTGCTGCCCCGCGCCGGTCTCGGCGATGACGCGCTTTTTGCCCATGCGCTTCGTGAGGAGGCCCTGGCCGACGGTGTTGTTGATCTTGTGCGCGCCGGTGTGGGCGAGGTCCTCGCGCTTGAGCCAGAT
>CAZSLT010000148.1:0-6933 GCA_964607595.1 uncultured Phycisphaeraceae bacterium | reverse complement strand
CCAGCGGCGGGTAATCATTGAAGTCGCCCTTGAACGCCTCGCACGCCTGCTCGATCCGCGTCAGGTGCTGCAGAGCCGCGGCCTTCCGCGCGCCCCGCCGCCCCGCCGTGATGCCGATCGAACCGATCGCCAGCAGCAGCGTGATGATCGCAATGACCACCAGCAGCTCGGTGAGCGTGAAGCCGCGACGCTTCTGGTTGGTGTGGGTTCTCGTGATCATGCGCATCCTTGAAGAAAGAAAAGTTCCCGCTCCGACTCCCGCGATCCGCCCGGCGCGGGACGCCCCGCGCCGCCGACCGACACGGTGCTCATTGCTTCTGGAGGTCCTCGATCATCTTGACCAGCGGCATGAACATCGCCACGACGATCGTGCCGACGATGCCGCCCAGGAACACGATCAGCAGCGGCTCGATCAGCGAGATCAGCGAGCCCACCGCAACATCGACCTCCTCGTCGTAGTTGTCGGCGATCTTCAGCAGCATGGTGTCCATGTCGCCGGTCTCCTCACCGACATCGATCATGTTCACCACCAGCGCGTCGCACACCTTCGCCTCGCGCAGCGGCCCGGCGAATGACTCGCCCTCGCGGATCGAGTCGTGGACCTTGCCCAGCGCCTTCTCGAACACATAGTTGCCCGAGGTCTCCTTGGTGATCGTGATCGCCTCGAGAATCGGCACACCCGCGGAGATCAGCGTCCCCAGCGTCCGCGTGAACCGCGCCACCGAGGTCTTGCGCACCAGGTTCCCGAACAGCGGCGCGAACAGGAACATCCGGTCGAACGCCGCACGCCCCGGCTTCGTCTTCCGCGCCAGCTTGTAGAGAATCCAGAAGATCAGCGGCGAGAACAGCACGAACACCCACCCCGGAACCGCCATCGCGCCCTCGGTCGGGTAGTTGCCCGCCACCCACGCCGAGACCGTGATCAGGCCGTTGGTGATCGCCGGCAGCTCGATTTCGAACTCGTTGAAGATCTGCTGGAACTGCGGGATGATGAAGTACATCATGCCCGTGACGATCAGAATCGCCACGATCACGACCGTGATCGGGTAGATCAGCGCGCCCTTGACGCGCCGCTTGAGCCGCTCGGCCTTCTCCATGAACTCCGCAAGGCGCTGGAGAATCACATCCAGCACGCCGCCGATCTCGCCCGCAGCGACCATCTTGCAGTACAGCGGGTTGAACGCCTTGGGGAACTTGCTCATCGACTCCGAGAGCGACGAGCCGCCCTCGACCTCTTCCACAACGCCCTGCAGCACCGACTTCATGAGCCCCGGCTTCTGCTGGCTCTCGAGAATCTGCAGCGAACGCAGCAGCGGAAGGCCGGCGTCCTGAAGCGTCGACAACTGCCGCGTGAAGGTCGTCAGGTGCTTCTGCTTGACCTTGAACACGCCGGCGCGCCGGCGCGCACGCTTGGCCCCGGCCGTCGGCTTGCCCGAGTCGGGCGCGGCGCCCTTGGCCTTCTTGGCGCGCTGCTCGCGAACGGAAGTCGGGAAGTAGCCCTGCAGCTTGATCCGCTGGATGGCTTCCTCGCTCGTGTTCGCGTCGATCTGACCGCGTTGGCGGTTGCCGCCCTTGTCCAGGGCGTCGTACAGGAAGGTTGGCATTCCTGAACTCCGGGTGTAAGTCGCCGCCCGTCATGGCGCGGCGAGGATCGTGTCATTCTTCGAGAACGGTTTCGCGGACCACCTCGTCGATGGAGGTCCGCCCTTCAAAGATCGCAAGCAGCCCGGACTCGCGGAGCGAACGCATGCCCCGCCGCCGTGCCTCGCTCCGCAGCACGCCCAGCGACGCCTGCTTCATGATCAGGTCCCGCAGACCGTCGTCGATCTGCATAATTTCAAACAGCGCCGTCCGGCCCTTGTAGCCCGAGCCGTGGCAGTTGTCGCAGCCCTTGCCGCGGAAAAAGGTCCGCCCCACCACCTCGTCGGGCGTCAGCCCGATCTCCATCAACTGCTCCTCGCTCGGCTTGTACTGCTCCTTGCAGCGCGGGCACACCGTCCGCACCAGCCGCTGCGCCACGATCGCCTCAAGCGTCGCCGTCAGGAGGAACGCCTCGAGCCCGAGGTCCAGCAGACGCACGATCGAGCTCGGGGCGTCGTTCGTGTGCAGCGTCGTGAACACCAGGTGGCCCGTCAGCGACGCCTGCACCGCGATCTGCGCGGTCTCAAGGTCGCGGACCTCGCCGACCAGAATCACATCCGGGTCCTGACGCAGGAACGAGCGCAGGCACCGCGCGAAGGTCAGGCCCACATCGTTGTTCACCTGGCACTGCACCAGACCGTCGATGTCGTACTCCACCGGGTCCTCGGCCGTCAGGATCTTGATGTCCACATCGTTCAGTTCCTGCAAGGCCGCGTACAGCGTCGTCGTCTTGCCCGAGCCCGTCGCGCCGGCCACGACCACGATCCCGTTCGGACGCCGGATCAGCGTCCGCACCAGCTCCAGTAACTCCGGCAGCAGCCCCACGCGGTCCAGCGACAGCTCGACATTCGTCCGGTCAAGCACGCGCATCACGACCGACTCGCCGTGCATCGTCGGCAGCACGCTCACACGCAGGTCCACCGGGTGACCGCCGACCTGCAACTCAATGCGGCCGTCCTGAGGCAGTCGCCGCTCGGCGATATCGAGATTCGACATGACCTTGATGCGCGAGGTGATCGCCGGACCCAGGTGCGGCGGCGGGGGCACCATCTCGTAGAGCACGCCGTCGATCCGGTACCGCATCTTGAACTCGGCCTCGAACGGCTCGAAGTGCACATCCGACGCCTTGTCCTTGATCGCCTGCAGCAACACCAGGTTCAGCAGCGTGATGACCTTGTTGTTCTCAGACGCCTCCAGCACCGCGTCCAGGTCGATCGACGCGGCCGCGCCCACCGGACGCGACGCCAGATTCCCCAGCTTGGCGTCCTTCGAGAGGTCGCCCACCACATCCTTCAAGGAGGTCTGGTGCCCCGCGTAATGCTGCTTGATCTTCGCGTCGACCTGGTCCGGCGGGGCGCACACCGCCTCGACCCGGAACCCCATCAGCAGACGCAGGTCGTCCACCGCTCGGAAGTTGTCCGGGCTCTTGAGCGCCACCTGCAGCTTCTTCGTCTTCGGGTCGTACGCCGTCGGGATGACCTGATACGCCATCACCGTTTCCGGGGGGAGCGCCGCGATGATCGACTCGTCGAACTGCACCTCATCGAGGTTCAGGAACGACATCCCCGCCTGCCCCGCCAGCGCCTCCTGCACATCGCGTTCCGTGATGTGACCCATCTCGATCAGGATCTGACCGAGGGGGAGCTTGCGTCCGGACTTCTGGATCGCCAGCGCCTCGTGGACCGTCTCCCGCGAGACCTTCCCGAGCTTGGTCAGCACGCGTCCGATCTTACGCTTGGCCAGTTCAGTTGGATCGATTCGGGTCATGGGTCGGCGCCGTCTCCGCTGGGGACCCTCGTGGGTCCGTGAACTATTGTCCGCATGGATGACCGGTGTAGAAGCCGGAAACTCTTGATAATTCAACAATTGGAATGTTGCGACACAACAAAGTTGATACGATCAAATGCCGATCAAATGGCCGGGTCCGGCCGGCTTTCCACCCCAGGACACCTCCCCGGGGCAGGCCATCACCCCCCTGAGGCGGGTGCCTTGTCGCCTTCCTTCACATCCTCGGTATCAAGGTCCGTCCGCCCGATCTGGCGGCCAAGGCGGTGGACACGGTCGGTCAGGTCGCCCGGGTTCTTGGACTTATCCACCATCTCTTCCGCTGAGATCATCCCCTTGGTGTAGAGCGACCAGAGGTGCTCATCGAGGAGCTGCATCCCGAACCGCTTGCCGGTCTGGATCGCCGAGTCGATGCGGAAGGTCTTGTTGTCGCGGATCAGGTTGGCGATCGCCGGGGTGACCACCAGGAACTCGTACCCCGCGACCATCCCCTTCACATCCACCCGGGACAGCAGCACCTGCGACAGCACGCAGATCAGCGAGGTCGACAGCTGCACCCGGATCTGGTTCTGCTGGGTCACCGGGAAGGCGTCCACCACGCGGTCGATCGTCTTGGCCGCCCCGGTGGTGTGCAGGGTCGCGAACACCAGGTGGCCCGTCTCGGCCGCCCGGATCGCCGACTCGATCGTCTCGAGGTCCCGCATTTCACCGACCAGGATCACATCGGGGTCCTGACGCAGCGCCCGCCGAAGGGCCTCGGAGAACGACGGCACGTCCGACCCCACCTCGCGCTGATTGACGATCGACTTCTTGTGGTAGTGGTAGTACTCGATCGGGTCTTCCATCGTGATGATGTGACGCTCGAAGTTCATGTTGATGTAGTCGAGCATCGTCGCCAGCGAGGTCGTCTTGCCAGACCCCGTCGGCCCCGTCACCAGGAACAGCCCGCGCGGACGCCGGATCAACTCGCGGCAGATCTCCGGCAACCCGATCTGATCAAAGGTCAGCAGCTTGTTCGGGATCAGTCGGCAGACGATCGCCAGGTCCCCGCGCTGACGGAACACCGACACGCGGAAACGGGCCGCGTCGCCGTACGCAAAGCCGAAGTCCGTTGTCCCGACCTCCTGGAGCTCCTGCTGGTTGCGCTCCGGCGTGATCGCCTTCATCAGCGTCACCATGTCGTCGCCCTCGAGCACCTTCGTGTCGAGGTTGCGCAGCCCGCCGTGCAGGCGGAGCGTCGGCTTGCGCCCCACCGTCAGGTGGATGTCCGACGCCTTGAGCTTGATCACGGTGTCGAGAAGTCGGTCAATCTGCATGGAGGACATGGCTGTGCGCTCCGGGAAGGGAGGGGTACGGGAGTGGCAGGGGGGGGCTTAGGCGCTGCCCTCGACCTGGGTGATTCGTGCGACCTCGGCCGGCGTGGTCATGCCCTTGAGAATCTTCAGCTTGCCGTCCGACACGAGCGGACGCATCCCGCCGGCCAGCGCCGCCTGCCGGATCACGGACACCGGCTCGCACCGGAACGCGAACTCGCGGATCTCGGAGTTCAACACCATGAGCTCGTAGATGCCGCGTCGCCCGCGGTACCCCGTGCCCGAGCACTTGTCGCACCCGATCGGCCGGTAAATGGTGTGCCGCGACAAATCGTCGGCGGTGATGCCGGTGAGCCGCATGTACTTCGGGTCCGGGTTGGGGTCCGGCTCCTTGCAGTGCGGGCAAAGAATACGAATCAGCCGCTGCGCCAGCACCGCCTGAATCGAACTGGCCACGAGGAACGGCTTGACGCCCATGTCAATCAGTCGCGTGATCGCGCTCGCGGCATCGTTGGTGTGCAGCGTCGAGAACACCAGGTGGCCGGTGAGCGCCGCCTGAATCGCCACCTCAGCCACCTCGCGGTCTCGAATCTCACCGACCAGAATGATGTTCGGCGCCTGACGCAGCATCGCCCGCAGCACATTCGCAAAGGTCAGCCCGATCGACTCGCGCACCTGGCACTGGTTGATGCCCGTGAACGCGTATTCGATCGGGTCCTCGGCGGTGATGATCTTCTTGTCCGGCCGGTTGAGGATGTCCAGCGCCGTGTACAGCGTGGTGGTCTTGCCCGAACCGGTCGGCCCGGTCACCAGGAAGATCCCGTTCGGACGACGGATGATCCGGTTGAAGACCGCCAGGTTGTCGGCCTCGAAACCGAGATTCTCCATGCCGATGCGCACCGACTCCGGGCGGAGAATACGCAGCACGATCGACTCGCCGTGGTACGCGGGGCAGGCGCTCACGCGGAAGTCGATCGTCTGCTCCTCCCCCGCCTCGTTCCGTAGCGGCATCTTGATGCGACCGTCCTGCGGCACGCGCTTCTCGGCGATATTCACGCCCGCCATCAGCTTGAACCGCGCCAGCACCGCGTTCTGCATCCGCTTGGGAAGATTGTCCCGCTCCACACACACGCCGTCGATGCGGTACCGCAGACGCACCCGGTCGTCCATCGGCTCGATGTGGATGTCAGACGCCCGCATCCGGACCGCCTCGGCGATGATCCGCGCGCACAGCTTGATGATCGGCGCGCTCTCCGCGGCCTGGTCAATCGAAGAGTCCACCGACTTGTCCACCGACTTGTCCAGCGACTTGTCGATCGACGCCGTCAGCAGCGACTCCTCCGGATCCACCATCCGCGCCGCCGACCCGCCCAGTTTCTGCTCGATGTACTGCTTGATCTTGCCCCGCGGCGAGATCTTGATGTCGATGTCCGTGTTCAGCCGGAACCGCAGCAGGTCGAACAGTTCCAGGTTCCGCGGGTCCGCCACCGCCAGTTGCAGCCGGCCCTTTTCCCGGCCAAGCGGGAGGATGAAGTGCTTCTTGATGAGGTCCGACGAGACCGCCGGCGGCTTGTCACCGATGAGCGTCTGGTCGACAAGATCGCCCGACATCACATCGATGAACTCGACGCCGAACTGCTTGGCCAGCGCCTGGGCGACCGCCTCTTCCTTGCAGAATCCCGCCTCGACAAGCAGCTCGCCGAGCCGCTTGCCCGCGCCCTTCTGCATGCCCAGCGCGGTCTCGAGCTGCGACGCCGTAATCGCGCCGGCCTCGACCAGAATCTCACCGATCTTCTTGCGGAGTCGTGCCATGGGGAGCGTTAGACTAGCAGCATGACGCGGCGGCCGAGTCGCCCGGACTCTCGGTGTTCCGGCGGGGCCGCAACGGCGTCGGGTGATGGTTGAACCATGTCCCGGAGGACCCTCTGAACGATCGACGCCACACCGCCACCCCGGGCCGCATCCTCATCACCGCGGGCCCGACGCACGAACCAATCGACGATGTTCGGTATCTGGCGAACCGGTCCTCCGGACGGCTAGGGATCGAGTTGGCGAAGGCGGCCGCGTCACGCGGCTGGAGCGTCACGCTCCTGCTCGGCCCGACGCACGCCTCGTGCGACGATACGCGGGTCAACACCATCCGGTTCCGTACAACCGCCGACCTCGAAGCCCTCCTCGCCGACCACTTCCCGGC
>CAZSLT010000147.1:4282-6954 GCA_964607595.1 uncultured Phycisphaeraceae bacterium | reverse complement strand
CTCTCATCTGCGCCACTCGACGGATCTTCCTGTTTTCTTCTCCTTCTGCTTTCTGCCTATTGCCTGATGCCTTTCCTTCCCCTCTGTGCCCTCTGTGTTCTCTCGTGGTGAACTCTTCCCTCACGCCTCCGCGATCAGTCGCTCCATCTCCTGCTCGCTCAGCTTCAGCCGCGGGTACTTCGGGTCCATCTTCTCCAGCGTGTCGGCCACGATCATCGAGATCGCCGCGTTCCGCACCCACTTCCGGTCCGCCGGGATGACGAACCACGGCGCGGCCTCCGTCGAGCATTCGCTCAGCGCATCCTCGTACGCCCGCATGTACGCATCCCACTTCTTCCGCTTGCCGAAGTCCTCGGCGTTGAACTTCCAGTTCTTGTCCGGCTCGTGGATCCGCTCCAGCAGTTGCTTCCTCTGCTCCTCAAGCCCCATGTGCAGGAAGAACTTCAGGATGACCACGCCGTTGCACGACAGCAGGTGCTCGAACGCATTGATCTGCGCGTACCGCTGCCGCCACACCGGCTCGGGCACGAGGTTGTCCACCCGCACCACCAGCACATCCTCGTAGTGCGAGCGGTTGAAGACCCCGATCTCCCCGCGCCCCGGCACGGCCTTGTGGATGCGCCACAGGAAATCGTGGTCGAGCTCCTCGTGCGTCGGCGCCTTGAACGAGGTCACCCGCACCCCCGCCGGGTTCACGGATGCGAACACATCGCGCGTCGTCCCGTCCTTGCCCGAGGCGTCCATCCCCTGCAGCACCACCAGCAGCGCCCGCTGGTTCTCCGCCCACAGCCGGTGCTGAAACTCGGCGATCCGCGCCTGCGCATCGGCCATCGCGCCCTCGGCCGACTCCCTCGTCAGCCCGAGCATGGCGTTGGTGTCGAAGCGCGAGAGTTCGATGCGGCCTAGGCAAGGATTTACAATCATGGAGAGCGCTCATATTCAATAAGGGTGCTGGAGGGTGAGTAATGACAGGATTCTATGTGACCAATCCGGGCAATGGGGCAAGGGTCTTGGAAATGCTCTCGCCCGATCTCTGGCAGCGGCGCGAATGGGTGTTTAGGGGCGTTGGGGATGCTGATCACTTTCGACTATTGCCCAGAGCGTGGCGTCCTGAAAGCCCCAGTCGTGCAATAGTTGCTGACATAATTGGTGAATGGGCCTCCGAGGCGTGGGGGATTGTCGAAAGGCATCCTTGGCGGAAAGTGTGGAACCTCCTAGGCATAGATCCCGATGGCGTCGATCGAGAGAGATTGTTCAGCAGAGGCGCAGAGTATGTTGGGTATCGACTTGGAGAGAGACTCCTGCTCCGGAACTTTGCGCTACTTGCAGATGAAGTTGGGCTGGCAGTAGACGAGCCGGACTTCGATGACTTTGATCCAGCGGCGGTCTGCAGGGAATGGGGCCTCAAGCCGCCACCCGTGTTCGTACCAAAAGCGATCGTGGCCATCGCTCAACATTATGGGATTCCGACGCGACTATTGGACTGGACATGGAATCCACTTGTAGCGTTGTTTTTTGCAATCCACAGCCATAAGCAGATCGCACCTGTCGGTAAGCCGAAATCGCCTCTGAATTTGTGTGTGTGGGCGCTTAATATCAAGCAACTGGAGAAATCATCACTTGGCACACAGATTCGCATTTATAGATCAGTCCGCCATCGAAATCCATACCTACATGCACAAGAGGGTGTGTTCACAACGATGCCTGTAGCGGATGGGCACTTCCTGCGTCACGGTGCATGGCCGTGTATAGAGGAGATCGCCAAGTTTGACGAGTCGTGTCAGACGCTCCCAGATGGCCAGATCAAGCGTGATGCCATGTTGATCAAGATCAATTTTGACCAGACGGCGGCACTTGTGCTCGCTGGCCTGTTGAAGCAGCGTGGGATCACTGAAGCTCATGCTTTTCGTACCTATGACTCGGTAGCAAGGACACTCACAGATCGGAGTGACCCGCTAGGCCTATACGGGAGAGGTGGAAATATCCACTTCTGATCGCCTCGATTGTGCGCTTGACAACAATTCAGTGTTGATCTATTCAGGATGATCGTCAACGGTGCCCCCGGCCATCGGGTCGGGGGTGAAAAGGGAAGTGCGGTGAAACGCCGCCGCGGTCGCGCCGCCGTGAAGGCCCAGCTCCGGACCCACAACGCCACTGCCAGTGCCACAGCACCGGTGGGAAGGCGGGTCCGGCACCCCGAGCAATCTCGGGTGGGCCGAAGCCGGAAGACCTGCCGCTGACTTCGGACTTGGGGCCCGCGCGGATCGGGTCGCCGGTCGGACGCCCGCGCGCCCCCGCCGGGTCCATCCGCCCAGCGACAGCCAACGAACCGACCCGCGGGCGTTCCTCAACGCGCGGGGGACGGTCTGCGCGATACAGACCGATCACGGAAGGTTCGTTGTCACATGCATCATCGTGTTCTGCCCCTCGCCGCGGGCGCGGCATGGCTGTCCGCAGCATCATCCCTCGCCAACGCCGCGGCCTACTCAACCTACGGCGCTTCCTACGACTCCTTCACACCGCCTCCGTTCGGCGGCGTGGGGGGGGGCGGATCGTTCGGCACGCTCGGCGACAACCTCGCCGACGGCCGCCTCATCGCCGTGACGGGCAACACCGTCTACGCCGAGACCGCCCCCGGCTCGCGCAACTTCCAGCCCGTCGCCACCTTCGAC
>CAZSLT010000147.1:2074-4182 GCA_964607595.1 uncultured Phycisphaeraceae bacterium | reverse complement strand
TACTTCGACATCCCGCACTACGACGCGGCATGGCGCAACTCAAGCGAACTCGCCGTCAACTACGGCGTCGCCGGCTTCACCGCCGCGGTCTCCCTGCTCGATGTCAACTCACCCGTCGCCGCGCCCGTCAACCCCACCATCATCACCAACATCGGCGGCGCCTCCACCGGCATCGCCTTCGACTCCTCCGGCAACCTTTACACCGGCAACGGCTTCGATGCCCTTTCCGGGGGAAGTGACACCGGCCACATCCGCGCCTTCACCCCCGCCGACTGGTCCGGGGCCGCGGCCGACTTCGAAACCGGCGGCGTCCACATCGCCGACACACTCAGCGCCGTCTCCCTCGTCTTCGACACCGACGGCAACCTCTTCGTCGGCGGCGGCGACTTCGGCGCATCCTTCGACGCCGGCTACCTCGGCGTCATCAGCGCGGGTGCGCTCGCCGACGCGTGGCTCGGCTCGCCCATCGACAACGCCGACCCGAACGACCTCCGCATGCTCGATCCGCTCGGAACCGGCTTCGGCTTCTTCGTCAGCGCCTTCAACGACGCCACCGGCGAACTCATCATCATCGACAACGACTTCACCACCGGCGTCAGCACCTGGCACGCCACCATCCCCGCGCCGCCATGCATCGCCCTCCTGGCCCTCGCCAGCGCGCCGAGGCGCCGGCGTTGAACACCCGCATCACTTCAATTCTGTTGTCGATCGGGATCGTATCGGTGTCTCTGACTCACCAACGGGTGCACGGGGGAGATGGGGGTGCGTTCGCCGATATCCTCATCGACTTCGCCCCCGCGCCCGGCCAGTTTGTCAACAACCCCAACTTCAACAACCCCGCCAAAGCGCTCGGCGCGCCCGTGGGCGACGGCCTGAACTCGCAGGACACCTCCAAGGTCGTCTCCCTCGGCGGCTTCGGCGGCGTGATCGTGCTCGGCTTCTCGCAGACCGTATGGGATGACCCCTGCAACCCCTACGGCCTCGACGCCATCGTCTTCGGCAACGCGATCTTCGCGCTCGGCGACCCCAACCGCCGCTTCGCCGAGGCGGCCGTCATCGAGATCTCGCGCGACGCCAACAACAACGGCATCGCCGACGACCCGTGGTACCTCATCCGCGGCTCGCACCTGCCCGACCCCATCGCCGCGCTGCACGCGCAGACCTGGGACACCAACACCGCCGACCCGACCAACCCGCCCAACAACCCCGCGTGGATTCCCACAGGTCAATCGGGGGTTTGGCAGACCATCAACTACCGATTACCCGCGCTCTTCGAGTCAACCGTCGTCGTCAACCCCAGCGGACCGGCCGCGTCGCTCGAGGGCTACTTCGGCTATGCCGACTGCACGCCCGTCCTGATCCTCGGCGACACCGACGCCGACGACATCGCCGAACAGCCCGGAATGGACCCGCAGGACTTCTACACCGTCGCCGACAATCCCTTCGCCGTCGGCGTCTCACCCGGCTCGGGCGGCGGCGACGCCTTCGACATCGCATGGGCCATCGATCCCGCGGACGGCTTCCCCGCGCACCTCGACGGTTTCGACTTCATCCGCATCTCCACCGCCGTCCACTTCATCGCGGGCCCGCTCGGAGAACTCAGCGCCGAGATCGGCGGCGTCAGCGACGCCCGCGCCGATGCATCCTTCTTCGAGAGCGACACCATTCCCGGCGTCGATGTCGAGGACCTCTACGCCTTTCACCACACCACCCCCGCCGACTTCACCGGCGAGGGCGCCATCACACCCGCCGACTCCGACCTCCTCGAACGGTGCGCCCGCGCCGACGAGGCCGCGGACATCATCACCACGCCATGAACCGCCGCGCCTTCACACTCATCGAACTCCTGGTCGTCGTCGCGATCATCGCGCTGCTGCTCGGCCTACTCGTCCCCGCCGTCGGCGGCGCGCGCCGCCGCGCCAACGCGGCCGTCTGTTCCTCCAACTGCCGCCAGCTCCAGCTCGCCAACGAGCTCTACGCCACCGACCACTCCGGCCGCTATGTCCCCGGCGCTGTGGACTTCCAGACCGCCACCGTCATGCCCGCCGCGAATCTCTGCCGATGGCACGGCGGACGCGATCACACCTCAGAGCCCTTCGACCCCGATC
>CAZSLT010000147.1:0-1974 GCA_964607595.1 uncultured Phycisphaeraceae bacterium | reverse complement strand
CTCTGCCGATGGCACGGCGGACGCGATCACACCTCAGAGCCCTTCGACCCCGATCGCGGCCCCATCACCGACTACCTCGACACCAGTTCCGCCAGCGCCCGCGTCCGCGCATGCCCATCCTTCAAACCAACCCTCAGCACGCTCGCCACCCCAGGGCTCGCCTTCGAGCGCGCCGCCGGCGGCTACGGCTACAACAACGCGTTCGTCGGCACCGCACGCCGGCAGTTCTCCCAGGGCGTCTGGACCGTCGCCTCCACGCTCACCGGCTCGCGCAACACCGACTTCCGCGACCCCGCGCGCACCGCCGCCTTCGCCGACGCCGCGCTCGTCACCACCGGCGTCATCGAATATTCGTTCATCGAGCCGCCCTTCTGGCCCGAGTACCCGCCCACCACTGGCGTTCAGGGTGGTGGTGGAGGGGGGGGCGGATTCCGGCCCGACCCGAGCGTCCACTTCCGACACGAAGGCCACGCCAGCGTCACATGGCTCGACGGTCACGCATCCAGCGAGACCATGTCCTTCACCCAGTCCAGCGGCATCTACCCCGCCAGCCCCGCCGACTTCCGCGTCGGCTGGTTCGGCGATGTCGACACCAACCAACTCTTCGACTACGAATAGCCCCGTGACCGTCAACCGCTGCGTCTGCCGAAATGTCTTCTTCAGCGAGATCCTCGATCTCCGCGCCCAGGGGCTCACCCTCGCGCAGATCAAAGATCGGACCGGCTGCTGCTCCGGGTGCGGCAACTGCGAGCCCTACATCCGCCTCGCCATCGTCACCGGCAAAACGCACCTGCCCATCCTCACCGGCCGCCGCCTCGCCGAGGCGCAGCGCCTCGACCCCGACCGGCCCGCCGCGACCGTCTGATACCCTTGACCGCATGGCCGCAACACCAGACATCACCGTCCGCGAGTTCCAGCAACTCATCCGCGACCGCTACTACAAGACCGACGCCGAACGCGGCACGCCGGGCACCTTCATGTGGCTCATCGAAGAGGTCGGCGAGCTCGCCACCGCGCTCCAGGACTGCGCCCCCGGCCGCACTCCCTCCGACAAGGACCGCGAGAACCTTGAAGAAGAATTCGCCGATGTGCTGGCCTGGCTCATGACCATCGCCAACATCAACGGCGTGGACATGACCCGCGCCCTCAGCAAGTACACCGACGAGGGCCGCGTCGAGGGCGTCAAGGCGTGAACCGAGTCGAACGCGTCTTCGCCGACCTCCGCGCCCGCCGCGCCAAGGCGCTCATGCCCTTCCTCTGCGCCGGCCATCCCACGATCGAGGCCACGCGCGACGCGATCCCCGCCATCGCCGAGGCCGGCGCGAGCGTCATCGAGATCGGCATCCCCTTCAGCGACCCCATCGCCGACGGCCCCGTCATCGCCGGCGCCATGCACGAAGCTCTCGGCCGGGGCGTCACCCCCGCCTCCGTCTTCGACGCCGTCCGCGCGGCCCGCCCGCACACCAGCGCCGCGCTCGTCGCGATGGTCTCCTGCACCATCGCCCATCGCGTCGGTGTGCGCCGCTTCATCGGCGACGCCGTCGCCGCCGGAGTTGACGGCTTCATCATCCCCGATGTCCCCGCCGAGGAGAGCGACGAACTCGCCCGCGTCATCGCCGACGCCGGCGCGACGCTCTCTCTGCTGGTCGCGCCCACCACCAGCGAACGCCGCCTGCCCGACATCGTCTCACGCTGCTCCGGCTTCGTGTACCTCATGGCCCGCGTCGGCATCACGGGGACCGACACCGGCGTCAACGCCGACGGGCTCGCGCAGCGCGTCGCGGCCATCCGCTCGCTCACCGATCTGCCCGTCGCCTGCGGCTTCGGCATCGCCACCGCCGATCAGGTCCGCGCCGTGGTGAAGCACGCCGACGCCGCGATCGTCGGCTCGGCGCTCGTCAAACGCATGGCCGACCCGCGCACCGCCGTCGCCGAGGCGGCGAGGTTCGTCGCCGAACTGGCGACGGGGCTGGC
>CAZSLT010000146.1:5757-7026 GCA_964607595.1 uncultured Phycisphaeraceae bacterium | reverse complement strand
CTCGGCCGTCGCGGGGGTTTCGCCGAGCCGCACCAACGCCGCCACGGCCTGGCGCGCCGCATCGCTCAGCCCGCCGGGAGTCCGCGCCGAGCCCGGCTTGCCCTCGGCCATCGCCTGCGTGACGAACTCGTCGATCTTGCCGTGGAGCTCGGCGACGATCGTCTCGGCCAGCCGCTTGCCGATCTCGGGGAGGCGCGCCAGCGCCGCGGTGTCCCGCGCCTGGATCGAAGCCGCGATCTGCCCCGGCGGCGCCGCCAGCGCCCGCAGCGCCCGCTTCGTGCCCAGCCCCTTCACCTTGGTGAAGCGCTCGAAGAAGGCCCGCTGATCATCGCTCTCGAAGCCGACGAGTCGCGGCGTGAAGGAAGTCCCTTGGGCCTGCTGTTCGAGGGTGACGAAGGTGTGGAGCCGGGTCTGCTGGCCGATCCGCGCGCTCAATGCGTCGGCCGCGACCGTGGGCACGCGAACCTCCCACGCCATGCCGCGGTCGGTCGTGAGCACGACCGTGTTCTCGCGCACCGACTCGATGACGCCCTCGACCCATGCGATCATGCGGCTCAGCGTATCAGGGGTGTGCGCCGAGCGCGCCGCGGAAAGTCGCTTCGAGCTCCGCCGCGACCGACCGGGCGTCCTGCCCGCGCCCGAACCGCATCAGGGGCAGGAATCGCACGCGGACGCCCCCGCGGCTGCGGCGCCAGATCGAGCCCCATGCCGTCGGGGCCTCAGGCGCGCCGCTGATGACCGCCGGCAACACCGCCGCGCCCGAACGACGCACGATCATGCCGATGCCCTCGCGGAATGGCAGCACCCCCCCGGCGGGATGAGGGGGGCGTGAGATCCGGCCCTCGGGGAACACCCCCAGCGCCCCGCCCGCCTTGAGGTGGGCCAGCGCCTCGCGCAGTTCCATCCCGGTCGGGTTCGCCCGGTCCACGAAGATCACCCGGCCGAACCGCAGCGCGCCCTCGAGAAACCACACCCGCATGTCCTGGGCCATCATGAATCGGATCCCGAACGGGCACGCGGCCTGCACGAGGATCGGGTCGATGCCCGCCGTGTGATTGCACACGACGATCACCGGCTCGGCGGGGGCGCCGTCCTCCCGGGCGGGCGGGATGTGCTCCAGACCCTCGTACCGCGTCCGCTGCCACCCCTTGGCGTACACCTGGAAAAAGCGGAGCACGGCCGAAGCGTAGCCGTCCTCCCCGTAGGGCCGGACGCCGACGATCCAGCGGACGAGAAACGCCCACGCGAACCACGCGGCGCAGCCGAAGA
>CAZSLT010000146.1:2458-5657 GCA_964607595.1 uncultured Phycisphaeraceae bacterium | reverse complement strand
CGCCATCGGCATCGACCTCGGCGCGACGCATTTCCATGTGGGTCTGATCGCGCCGGATGGGAGCGTCGTCGCCAAGCGGTTCGGCCGGGTCCACAAGGAGCGGGGGCCGGAGCGGATCATCGAGCGGCTGGCCGCGTGCGTCCGCGAGGCGTGCGCCGAGGGCGGGACTGAACTGCGGGTGCTCCGCGGCGTGGGGATCGGCGCGCCGGGCTCGATCGACTTCGAGCGCGGCGTGGTTCTTGAGGCCCCGAACATCGGCTGGAAGCGCGTGCCCCTGGCCCCGATGCTTCGCGACCATCTCGGGGTTGAGGTCGTGATCGACAACGATGTGAACTGCGCCGTCCTCGGCGAGAACGCGCTGGGGTCGGGGCGGAACGCGCCCGATGCGCTGGGCGTCTGGGTCGGCACGGGCGTCGGCGGCGGGATCATCCTGAACCACGCCGTGTACCGCGGGCCGCTGGGCACCGCCGGCGAGATCGGCCGGACCGTGCTGCTGCCGGACAGCCCGCCGGGCGCCCGGCTGATGGAGGAGAACTGCTCTCGCGGAGCGGTGGCCGAGGCCATCGCGGCCCGGAACGGCCTGCGCGAGCCGCCGGCCGCGTCGGACATCGCCCGCGCCTACGAGGCGAACGACGAAGTCGTGCGCGCGATCGTGGATCGCGCCGCGGACCTGCTGGGCGTCTCGATCGCCAACACGCTCTCGATCATGAGCATCCCGCTGGTGCTGCTGGGCGGCGGGCTGGCCGAAGCGCTGGGCGAGCCCTACCGGGCGCGGGTCGAGCGCGCGATCCGCGCCGATGTCTTCCCCGGCGAGCCGATGGCGGCGGTCGAGGTGCGATTGACCGAACTCCGCGAGCGCGCCGGGATGCTCGGCGCCGCGATGCTGACGCGGTAGCGCTCGTCGCGTCCGGTCAGGCGGTGTGGTTCGCCAGGCCGCACAACTTGTAGAGGACGCGCGCCCCGACATTCGCGTTCCACTCGCCGTCGCCCTCCGTCGGGCAGACCTCCACGAGGTCGAACCCGACGATGCTGCGGCCGGACTTGGCGAGCAATTCCAGCAGGATGCAGAACTGGTTGAACCGCAGCCCGCCGGGCACGGGCGTTCCGGTGCCGGGGCAGAGCGAGGGATCGAACCCGTCGATGTCCACGCTCACATACACCCGGCGCGGCAGGGGCTCGATCGCCTTGGCGCACAGCGACGCGAAGGGCTCCCCGGCGTCCATGCGCACCGACCAGTCCAGGTCGAAGTTCGTGATGATCCGGCCCGCCGAGGCGTTCATCGTCTCGAGTTCGCGCACGCCGACATCGCGGATGCCGACCTGCACGAGCCGCGTGACTTCGGGGATCTCGCGGAGCACATTCCACATGATCGAGGCGTGCGACCACCGGAATCCCTCGTAGGACTCGCGCAGGTCCATATGGGCGTCGATCTGGAGGACGCCGAGGCCCTCCGCCCCGGCGTGCTCGGCGCAGGCGCGGATCGCGCCGAAGGGCGTGGAGTGATCGCCGCCGACCAGCCCCGGGGTCTTGCCCTCGGCCAGCACGCGCTTGACCTGCTCGTAGACGAACGCGTTCATGCGGCCCGAGGCCTCGTCCACGGGGCGGACCTCGGCTGAGCCGGCTTCCGCGCCGCCCTGTTCGATCACGGGCTCGGCGAGCCGGCGCGCCTCCTTGGCGAGCTTCTTGATGCCCTCGTCGATCTCCTCCATGCAGATGCCGCGTTTGTAGACGGGGCCGAACTGGAGATCGAGCAGGTCCACCTGGGCCGAGGCGTCGCGGATCGCGCCGGGGCCTTTGCGGGTGCCGTTGCCGTAGCTGGTGGTCGCGTCGAAGGGCACGGGGACGAGGACGATCGCCGACTCCTCCCGCGAAAAGGGGAGTCCGAACACGCCCGAACCGGGTGTCGCCGCTGCGTCTGGGTCGAATGGCATGGGCGGATTGTACGGGTCATCGGTTCGCGGGCGCGCCTTGCGTGCGCACGGGTATGCTCACGGGCGATGAAGTACGCGGTCATCATCGCGGGGGGCGGGGGCGAGTCGGCGGAGCCGCCGATTCCCGAACTCGACGGCTTCACCCCGCTCGAAGCCGCGCCGACTTCATCCCTCGACGCTCTGGGCCAGATCGGCCGCCAGGGCGTCGCTTCCGTGATTGGCGAGGACGCATCCCCCGCGGCGCACGCGCCGGTCGGCGTGCTGCTCGGTTGCGATCTGTCCGCGTGGCCGCCCTCGTGCGGCGCGATGGAGGCCGCGGGTCTGAGCGCGCCGCTGTCGTCGGGTGCCGCGGCGTGGCGTCTGGCCCCCGTGACGCTCGACGCGGATTTCGCGTGCATCGCCGACCCCTTCCCGCCCGGGATCGCGCCCGCCGACACCCGCGCACTGATCGACGCGCTGCGCGCCGCGCTCGACGGCCACCCCGACCTGTCCGGGTTCCGGTTGCTGGCGGGCTCGGGGCCGATGGCGACCGGCGGCGTGCTGATTCTCGACGATGCGCCGGACGAGGCGGTCGCCGGACGGTGTGCGCTGCCGGGTGTCGATGCGATTGTCGGCAGGCCGCTGCTGAGGGCGCTGCCCAAGGGCGAGATCGGTCAGCGCCTCCGCGCCTTGTGCGAGTTGTCGGCGGATGTGTTCCAGAGTCACCCCGTGAACTCGATCCGCGCCGAGCACGGGCTGGCGCCGATCTCCATGCTCTGGCCCGAGGGCGGGGGCGGGGCGGTCGCTCCGGGCATGCCGTCGTTCGAGGAGCGGCACGGGATCCGCGCGGCGATGATCACCGGCGATGCCGCGGGCGCGGGCACGGCGCACCTGCTCGGCATCGACCGCCTGCCCGTGCCCGGCGATCTCGTCGGCGTACACGCCGATCTCGGCGTGATGGCCTCCCACGCGATCGAGGCATTGGACCGCTACGACCTTGTGATCATCCACACCGACGCGATGACCGGCTCCTCGCTGGCGGGGGACTGGCGCGCCAAGACGGCGATGTGGCAGCGCATCGATGAGGAACTCGTGCTCCCGCTGCGGGCGCGGCTCATGGCCGAGGGCGACGCCGAGGCGACGCCCGACGCGCCGGGGTGGCGGCTGATGGTCGCGGCGGGCTCGGTGTGCTCGACAGCGCGCCGGGCGCGCACCGCCGAGGCCGCGCCCTTCGTCATGGCCGGCGCGTTCATTCGGTCGGTGCTGTGCGCGCCGTTCGGCGACACCGA
>CAZSLT010000146.1:0-2358 GCA_964607595.1 uncultured Phycisphaeraceae bacterium | reverse complement strand
CGATGCCCGAAACCGTCTGGATCAACGGAAAGTTTGTGCCGCGTGACGAGGCGAGGGTCAGCGCGTTCGACGCGGGGTTCCAGCACGCCGTCGGCCTGTTCGAGACGATGCTGGCGACGCGTGAGGGGGTCCACCATGCCGAGCGCCACATGCTTCGGCTGAAGGAGTCGGCCCGCGTGCTTGGGTTGTCGGAGGACCTGCGTGTCGGCGCGCTGCGCGAGGCGTGCGAGCATGTGGTGAGCGAGTCGGGGTTGTGCGAGGGAAGCGGGCGCGCCCGGGTCCGACTGACCGTCACCGGCGGCGACCTGAACATGCTGTCACGATCCGGCGAGTCCCCGGTGGACCCGACGGTCATGATCGTCGCGCAGGCCGCGCCGATGTATCCCGCGGAGATGTTCGAGAATGGCGTGGGCGTGACGGTCGCCCGCTACCGCGCCAACCCGCTCGACCCCTTCGCGGGGCACAAGACGCTGAACTACTGGCCCCGTCTGAACGAACTCCGCGTCGCGGCGACCAAGCACGCGGCCGAGGCGATCGTCCTGCAGGTGACGAATCACATCGCCGGCGGGTGCGTCTCGAACCTGTTCGCGGTGCATGGGGGGGGTGGGGGGGGCGGTCGATTGATCACCCCGATCGCGCGGGGCGAGGAGCACGCCGACGCGGTGCCCAGCCCGGTGCTGCCGTGGGTGACGCGCAGCGCCATGCTGGAGTTCGCCGAGCAGAAGCGGCTGCCGGTCGAGAAGCGGATGATGTCGATCAGCGATGTGCTCGACGCGGACGAGGTGTTCCTGACGAACTCCTCGTGGGGCGTGCTGCCGGTGGTGCGGATCGAGGACAAGCCGATCGGCAGCGGCCGGCCTGGGGCGATGTCGATTGAACTGCGGGGAGCGTGGGAGGCGTCGATCTTGAATTGAAGAACGCGCCGGGTCTGTCCATCGGCGCGTCGGGATCGTGGTTCGGTTCGCGATGCTCCGGTTAGTTGCAGGCGGCATTCCAGTTGGCCAGGACCAGATTCAGGTCGTCGACTTCGACCGCACCCGATCCATCAAGATCGCCGGACGGCCCCGCGGTTCCCCAGGAGCCGAGCACGGCGTTCAGGTCGTTCACATCGACAAGATTGTCCTGATCGGCGTCACCCGGGCAGTGAAGTCTGATGCGAGCTGTGGTGCCGCCCACCAGGAAGATGCTCTGCTGGTCGGAGGACAGGACCATCCCCTGCGCGTATCCCCCCGCGACGGTCTGAGTCCAGGAAGACATCCCGTCCGAGCTGACGCTGCAGAGCGCCATCTCGAAGAGTGTCCCGGCGGCGAGGTACGCGTCGCCGTTGTCGTCGATGAGCAGGTATGCATGGAGCAGGAGATTGAGCGGGCCGTCCGCATCGAGGACTTCCCAGACCAACGCCCCGTCCTGATCCAGTTTGATGAACGCGGCACCCGGCATGGTTGTCGTCGGGAGCCCCGCGATGATCGCTGCGCCGTCGGGCGCGACTTCCACTCTTGTTCCCGAGAACGGGTGCGTCGTTTCCCAGATCGTTTGGCCCGAGGGGTCAACCTTCCTGATGACCGTCGGGCCGGCGCTGGATGGGTCGTGGTGAACGATGTAGGTGTTTCCCGTCGCGTCGCCCGCGGCGTCGCCGACGGTGTGACTCGGGATCCCGGCGAGGCTCCACACCTCGGCGCCGTCGAGCGTGATCTTGGCGTAGCCGTTGATGGCCCCGGTGACGCCTCGTGCGGAGATGAGCAGGTGGTTGTCGGGCGTCAGTTTGAGATTCACAGGCGCACCGACTCCCGCGGTATCGAAATACGACCACTGCGCCGATCCGTCGGGGGCGAACTTCTTCACCTTGGTCACGAGCCCAGCCGGACCGATGCCAAGCCCAAGGACATAGATGTTGTTCAGGTCGTCCACAACGCACTTACGCGTTGAAGAGCCATCGAAAGGCGACTCGTAGACCGATCGCCAGACCAGCGCGCCATCGCTGTTGAACTTCATGATGATGCTGGCCGCGTTGACGGGATTGGAGATCCCCGACATGAGGGTGCCGGTGACAATCACATCGCCAGATCGGTCGCTCGCGAGCCAGGTCGCGGCCTCCCATTTCGTGAAGTCGGTCTGATCATGGGAGACAGCCCAAAGAACCGTACCGTCGGGGCCGTGTTTGGTCAGGGTCATGTCGCCGCCGGGAGTCATGGACGAGGTGACGGTGTACGCGTTGTTCCCGGCGTCGACCGCGATCGAGGTCCCGTTGGAGGGATGCACCCAATCCACCCACGGTCCGGCGGCCGCGTTGGCGGCGAGTCCGAGTGAGGCGAGCGCAATCGTCACAGTCAGGCGGCGTTTCATCATCAGTCTCCTTGG
>CAZSLT010000145.1:0-7083 GCA_964607595.1 uncultured Phycisphaeraceae bacterium | reverse complement strand
GTCGGTGGATCAGCCGATGGAGGGGACGGATCGGTTCCACTTCCTCTACCGCATTCAGTATTACGACCCGGACGCGCTGAACGCGCTGCTGGTCAACTTCCTGTCCGAGCACATCGAGGTGCAGGCGGAGAAGGCGGACCCGGCCTCGACCAAGATCCGGATCACGCACGACGCCGGGGCGCGGCTCATGGCGTTCCGCTGCACGCTCGAGGAGTACGAGGACATCCTGCGGATCCTGTACGCGGTGGATCGCCCGCCCGCGCAGGTGCAGCTGGACACGATGATCGCCGAGGTCCAGCAGACGGGCCGGCTGGAGTTCGGCGTCGAGTCGTTCCTGCAGGGCATCGAGATCGGCGGGGTTGACCTTGAGTTGAGCTCGACTCCGGGGCTGCCCGCGTCGCCCGCGGCATCGGCGTTCCTCGTCGGCACCGACGGCTTCATGGTTCTGCAACTGCTCGAGAGCGAGGGGTCGGTTCGGATCCTGCAGCGCCCCAACATCACGGCGATGGACGGGGCCGAGTCGAGCTTCCAGGTCGGTGGACGCGTGCCGATCGTTGAAGCGGACCAGGACTCGTCGGCGCAGCAGGGCGGGACAACAGCCATCCGTCGTGAAATCACATATGAGGAAACCGGCGTGATTCTCACGGCGCAGCCGCAGATCCTCGAGTCGGGGATGGTGATCCTGACGCTGAAGCTGGAGATCACCGCGGTCGGGGCCGAGACGGACCTGGGCCCGGAGTTCACGACCCGGATGTATTCGAGCAAGGTGGTGGTGCCGCACGGGGCGACGCTGATCCTTGCCGGCATCATCGACGACGCGGTACGCAAGACGCGGACGCAGGTGCCGGGGCTGGGGGATGTTCCGGTGGTCGGCGATGCGTTCGCGAATGTGAACGACCGCGAGGCGCGGACCGAGTTGTTCATGGCGATCACGCCGACGATCGTGACGGACCCGATGCTGCACGCGCAGATGACCAGCGAGTTCCTCGAGGCCGCGGACGGGGTGCGGGCGCTGCTGGCCGAGCGGATGGACGACCTGCCGCGTGGCGCGGGGTTCGTTGTTCCCGATGAATGGGGCGAGACGCCGGGGCCGGCGATCGGCCCGGAGCCGCAGCCGGAGCTGCCGCCGGGGATCCGCGAGATGCTCGAGCATTACGAGAACGAGAACCGGCCGACATGAGACGGGCCGGTGGCCATCGCGGACGCGTGCCCGGCGCGTCGGGGGGGGCGTCGGGGGGGGCGTTCACGCTGCTGGAGTGTTTGCTGGCGCTGGCGATCATCTCTGGCGTGCTCATCGCGATGCTGGAGATGCGGTCGAACTCGCTGCGCGACCGCGTCGAGCTGGGGGAGATACAGCGGGCCGACCGCGAGGCCGAGGCGCTCTTCCAGATGTTCGTCACGGGGTCGGTCGCGTCGCCCGAGGTGGACAAGGAGCGGCGGAGCGTGACCTGGGAGGGGGAGTTCCTCGGGCATCCGTACCGCGCCGTGCGGGTGGTGCGGCAGGTCCCGAACCCGGCGCTGCGTGCGATGGGCGAGCAGGCCGAGGCGCTGCGCGCGACGGTGCCGATCTTCGGATACACGCTTGCTTACAAGGGCCGCGTGTACGAGTTCGACTGGATCCGATGAGATGACACGCGGACGGTTCAACAAGCGGAGCGCGTTCACACTGCTGGAGATGCTGCTGGCGGTGACGGTGCTCTCGATGATCGGCGTGCTGGTGGCGACGATGCTGACGCAGGCGTCGGACCTGCACCGCGACAACGACCGGCGCGACGCCACGCTCGACATCACGCGCGTCGTGCGGCTGATGACCGAGCAGTGGGAGGACCGGCGCTCGGCGGTCGCGCTGGGTCGCAATGGCGAGTCGTACGCGGCGGCGCCGGGCGAACTCGCGTTCGTGACGGCGCGCCCGATCCTCAAGCCGGAGTGGCCACTGGCGATCGTGCGATACCGGATGGAACTGATCGGGGCGTCGATCGTGGAGGCCGAGCGGCGGTACGACCTTGTGTACGAGGAGCGCCCGGTCGCGGCGGTCGGCGTGAGCACCGAAACGCCTAAGGACGACCAGGAGAAGGAAGCGCAGTGGAGGTCCGCCGAGAAGATCGTGCTTCTGCGCGACTGCGTGGACCTCCGGCTCGAGCGGTTCCGCAGCGCCCAGGACGCGGTGCTCGAAGAGCTGGGCCCGCGGAGCGGGGCGGAGGGCGAGGGCGGCGACGACGCGGCGGCGGAGATCGGGGCTGGCGCGTCGCTCGAGGAGCGGCAGGCCGAGATGCTCCGGACGGCCAAGTCGTCGTGGGTGGTGTTCGAGAAGCCGTTGACGCGGGCGCCGTCGGCGGTGCGGATCGTGGGCGAGTATGAGGGCGAGGTGTTCGCATGTGTGTTCGTCGGCGCGGCTTCGCGTTGATTCTGGTGCTGATCGCGGTGGCCGCGGTCTTCGCGATCTCGATGCAGAGCGCGGTGAACGCGCGTGCTTCGCGCGTGGAGACGATGGTGCTGCATGATCGGGCGCGTCATCTGCCAAGCGCGCGTGCCGCGGCCGCGCTGGTGGCGCAGGGGCTGGCGATGGCGCGGTCGAGCCAGGGCGCCGACCCGTCGTTCGACGCGGGGCTGGGCGGTGTCGGCGGCGGCGGGGGCGACGAGCAGAGCGAGGAGGACCTGGAGTTTCTCCGGGATGTACTCGAGATGATGCCGCCGGAGCAGCGCGCCGAGTTCGAGCGGCAGTTGGAAGAAGCGAAGAAGAAGCGCGACCCGCGGGTGGACGGGCTGGCCGAGGGCGGCGGCGTGCCGGGGGGCGTGCGCGCGGGCAAGGGGCTGACGACGATGCAGCGGGTGGGATTGCCCGCCGGGCCGGTCGAGGTCGAGGTGCGCGGGGCGCGGTACCGGGTGACGGTGCGGGACGCGGGGGGGTTGTTGAATATCAATGCCGCGGAAGAGCGGCGGCTGCGGATCTATTTCGAGGAGATCGGGGCGTCGTCGTCGGTGGCGACGGCGATCGCGCACCAGATCATCGACTGGCGCGACACGGACTCCTTCACGCACGAGCGGGGCGCCGAGCAGGAGGACTACAACCGTCGGGGCGTGCGGGTGCGCAACGACTCGATCGTCTCGCTGGAAGAGTTGAGGTTCCTGCCGGCGATGACGGAGGAGATCTTCGAGCGGACGCGGGGCGGGCTGTGCGTCTCGGGGGACGGGCGGATTCACGCCGGCAGCGCGCCGCGCGAGGTGCTGATGACGGTGCCGGGGATCACGGCGGGTTCGGTGGAGCGGATTCTCAAGGCGCGGGCCCAGGGGCCGCTGACCGAGCAGTCGCTGGAGGCGATGCTGCCGCTGACGGGGGACGCGATGAGCGCCCTGCGCGTCGCGCCGACGAACATCCTGCTGCTGGGGGTCGAGAGCGTGGATGAGCCGTCGATCCGGTTTGAGGGGATCGCGCTGATCGGGGAGCGTGGGGTCGAGGAACTGGGGCTCAAGCCCCTGTGACCCGGCGCGGGGGCCGGGGCTACGATATGAGCCCGCGGGGGGGGTTGAGGGGGGGCTGGAGCGGATACTGCATGATCGGCGGCACGACCATCTCGGCACTCATCGAAGGCGATGGCCTTCGCCTGATCCGCGTGAGCGGCGCGGGCGGCGTCATGGGGCTGCGGGTCCAGCCGCTGGGCGTCGTGCCCTCGGCGCTGAGTTCGGCGGATGCGGTGCGCGCGATGATCGGGGGCGCCCCGGCGCGGATTGTGCTGACGGTGCCCGGCGAGTGGGCGTCGGTGCGTCCGATCTCGGTGACCAGCGCGCAGTGGCGCGACGGCGCGGCGGAGATCAGGAAGTCGGTCGGGGGCCTGCTGCCCCTGTCGTCGGAGGACGCGATGCTCGGCGTGATTGATGCACGCGGCGGCGCGGCGGCCGAGGTTGGTGGTGGTGGGGGGAGCGGGGGGGGCGGGTATCTCGTCGGGGTGAGCGAGTCGCTGGTCCGTCCGTGGATGGCGCTGCTGGAGCGCGCCGCGGGCCGGGGCGTGGACCGCGTGCTGACGGTGCAGATGGCGATGCTGGGTCTGGGGCTGCAGGGCCACGATCAGGCGGATGTGCTGGAGTCCATGGGCGGCGGCTGGCTGCGGCACCGGCTGGTGCGCGGGCTGGTCGAGCGCATCGGCGAGCCGTGGGGCGAGGGCGACGCGCTGGCGGCGGAGGCGGTCGCGATCGGCGCGGCGCCACCGGCCCCCGGTGTGCGCGCGGTGACGGGTGATGATCTGGCGGCCGCGGCGGCGCTGGCGTCGCGGGTGGCGGGTGAGTCGTTCGTCTCGCTGAACGGCCGGCCGACGCGGGCGTGGGCGCGGTGGGCGTGGCCGGCGGGGATGGTCGCCGCGAGCGTGGCGTTGCTGGTGGCGGGGGGCGTGTGGCGGCAGTCGCGGGTCGAGCGTGCCACGGCGCGGCTGGACGCGCGGATCGCCGAGATCA
This sequence comes from uncultured Phycisphaeraceae bacterium, assembly GCA_964607595.1. Lineage (GTDB taxonomy): Bacteria > Planctomycetota > Phycisphaerae > Phycisphaerales > UBA1924 > JACKHC01. The sequence goes on along the minus strand of CAZSLT010000145.1, from coordinate 2,637 downwards.
GCGCCGATGTCCGGGCGACGGCGGAGGCGCGGGCCGAGGCGGAGCGCCTGGCGGCGATGATCGAGTCGGCGCGGGGGGTGTCTCGCGAGGCGGAGCGGAAAATACTGCCGCTGCTGATCGCGGCGATGGAGTCTGTGCCGGCGGGCGGGTTCATCTCGACGATTCAGATCACGCCGGATCGGCTGGTGATGCGCGGCGAGGCGCCGCAGGCGGGCGAGGTCGTGCGGTTCATCGAGGTCTCGCCGGAGTTCGAGCAGGCGCGCCTGACGAGCCCGGTCACGGCTTCGGTGGGGCCCGTGGCGCCGGGCGTGCCCGCGGGCGAGACTTTCGATCTGACGGCGGTGCGGACGAAGAACGCGGGGGGTTCGCGATGAGCGGTTCGACACGAACGGCGGTGCTGCTGACGGCGACCGTGCTGCTGCTTGGCGCGGTCATGGCGGATCGCGCGGGGCTGGTGGACCGGGTGCTCGGCGCGGGCGGGGCCTCGGAGGAGCCGTACCTGGTCAAGGCGCAATTGGTGGCGGACCAGGAGGCGCTGATCGCCGAGCGCAGCGCGTGGGAGCGTGCGGCGGCCGAGGCGCGCCGGATGCTCGAGGGGATGGGCGAGCGCGTGATTCATGCGCCGTCGGTGTCGCTCGCCGAGAACGAACTGCGGGAGCGCGTGCGCCGGGAGATGGAGAGTGTGGGTCTGACGCTGGCGAGTTCGGTGTCGGCGACGCCGTCGCTGGCGGGCACGGTCGGCGAGCAGGGCGTTCACCGCGTGGGGCTGACGCTGTCGCTGATCACGGACGATCCGCTGCTGGTGACCCGGCTGGTGGACCTGCTCGAGAATATGAACGACCTTGTGACGAGCATCGAGCGTGTCGAGCTGCGCGGACCGGGCGCGATGCAGGCCCGGCCGCAGCTGGAGGCGACCATCACGATCATGGGGCTGGCGATCATCAACGGAGACGCGGCATGAGGGAGCGAATCGGCGGCAAGCGGCTCGAACGGGCGGGCGGGGCCGGGGCGTCGGCGTGGACGGGCCGGCTCTCGGCGGGCGCTCTCGTGCTGTCGGCGGGCTGGGTGCTTTGGAGCGGGCTTCGTCCGCTGCCCGCGGCCGAGCCGACGGCCTCGATCGCGCCGGGTGCGATCGCGGAGGTCTCGCTGGACGGGACGCCGGTGGAGGCGCGGCAGGCGATGCTGGCGCGCGTGGCCTCGCGGAATCTGTTCGCGCCAGACGGCCGGCCCTGGACGGACCGCTTCGCCGCGACGCCCCCGGATGAGGACGCCGAGGACGAGACGGGGGGTCAACCCGGCACGGACGACGACGTGAGAGTCGTGAGGACGGACGGCGGGCGGCCGAGGACCGGCGGCGGCATCGTGATCACCGACGAGAAGGATGTGCCGGACGATGTGAAGAAGGCGCGCGAGGCGCTGCGGCTGCGCGGGATCGGGGCGGCGCGGGACGGGGCGCTGTTCGCGATGGTTTCAATCGCATCGGAGCACGACGGCAAGCGCTCGCGCGTGCTGCGCGAGGGCGATGAGTTCACCGATGAGAAGTTCAAGAAGGCGCCGTGGAAGGTGCTGGCGGTGGACGCCTCGGAGAAGTCGGTCGTGCTCGGGCGGTCGGGCGTGAATGTCGTGCTGCCGCTGTTCGAGAGCAACGGTTTGATGGCGCGTGCATCGGCCCCGCCGACCGAGGGCGCGAGCGCGGCGCCGGTGCGGGCGATCGTGCGTCCGGCGGTGGAGGCGCGGAGCGCCGAGGAGATCGCGGCGGACTTCAAGGCCGCGGGCTTCAGCGATGAGGAAATCGCGACGCTGCTCGAAGCGGTGCGCGGCAAGTCGCCGGCGACGGCGAGTGTGGCGGCGCCCGCGGATACTCGCCCGCAGGCCAAGCCGCCGGATGGGTTCGAGGACATCATGAAGATGATGAGCTCGGGGATGGCGCCGCCGATTCAGCGCGGCGGTTCGGCGGGTGATCCGCCGCCGCAGGAGCCCGCGCCGAGCGAGGAGCCGGCCGGCGCTGCGGAACCGAAGTGAGTTGTCGGTCGGTTGACCCCCTCCGTCACGCGTTGCGTGACACCTCCCCCGCAAGCGCGGGAGAGGGAGCAGGAGATGGCGATTCGCTAATGCAGCGGGCACGACACGCCCAATCGGGTCGAGCCATCGTGCCCACGAGACTTGTTCGTTGATTACACGCCCGCTTCGGTGACGCGGAGGACTTCCTCGATGGTCGTGAGACCCTCGGAGACTTTCTTGAGGCCGTCCTCGCGGAGGGTGACCATGCCGCGTTCGCGGCAGAGCCGGCGGAACTCGCTGACATTCGGGTTGCGGGCGATCATGTCGCGCAGGTGGTCGTTGACGACGAGCATCTCGTAGATGCCAACGCGTCCCTGGTAGCCGGTGTTGCGGCACTTGTCGCAGCCGGAGCCCTCGTAGAGCGCATCGGCGGCGAGGCCCTGGAGTTCGAGGAACTCCTTCATCTCGTCGCTGGGGTTGCCCTGGATGCGGCAGTGCTGGCAGATGCGCCGGACGAGTCGCTGGGCGAGCACGGCGTTGACGGCCGCGCCGATGAGGAACGGCTCGAGGCCGATGTTGACGAGGCGCGTGGTGGCGCTGGGAGCGTCGTTGGTGTGCAGCGTGGAGAGCACGAGG
>CAZSLT010000144.1:0-7088 GCA_964607595.1 uncultured Phycisphaeraceae bacterium | reverse complement strand
ACGGCGGCGGCGGCCCGGGCATGGGCCCGATCGGCGTCGCCCCGCACCTGACCCGGTTCCTGCCCGGCCATCCTGTCGCCAACCCCGGCTCCGCCGGCAAGAACGCGATCGGCGCGATCTCGGCCGCGCCCTACGGCAGCCCCTCCATCCTCCCCATCTCGTGGGCGTACATCGCCATGATGGGCCCGAACGGGCTGAAGCGCGCCTCGCAGGTCGCCATTCTCAACGCGAATTACATGGCCAAGCGGCTCTCGCCCGCCTACGACATCCTCTTCCGCGGGCGCAGCGGTCTGGCAGCGCACGAATTCATCATCGATTGCCGCGGCTTCACCAAGTCCGCGGGTGTCAAGGTCGAAGACATCGCCAAGCGCCTCATCGACTTCGGCTTCCACGCCCCGACCATGTCGTGGCCGGTGGCGGGCACGCTGATGATCGAGCCCACCGAGAGCGAGTCCAAGGTCGAACTCGACCGCCTCTGCGATGCGCTCATCGAGATTCGCGCCGAGATCGACCTCGTCGAACGCGGCCAGTGGCCGCAGGCCGACAACCCGCTCGTCAACGCGCCGCACACCACCAAAGCGATCGCCTCCGATGATTGGGCGCACCCCTACACGCGCCAGCGCGCCGCCTTCCCCGCCGAGTGGGTCCGGGAACACAAGTTCTGGCCCGCCGTGGGGCGCGTCGACAACGCCTACGGCGACCGAAATCTGGTCTGCACCTGCCCCAGCGTCGAGGAAACCGTGTCGCACACGGGGTAAGCCCGGACGCTCGTCGGCACTCCCCGGCAGAGGCATCGCGCCGACCAGATATGACGGCTGTGCGTGTCCCGCCGAATCTGGGGGGGCATGCATCGGTGATTCGAGCAATCTGCCGATTGAACCGGGCCGATACGAGGGGTGTCCTGCCCGGACGCCACGGCCGCGTCGCGTTGCAAGGTGAGTGAACTCTTTCGCCTCTCGCGTGACCGGAGCCGTAGAAACATGGCCGCGACCGAAACATCGCATTCGATCGAGACCGTCCTCAACTGCCCGAATCTCCCAACCCTGCCGTCGGTCGCCGTGCAGCTTCTGGAACTGATCCGTGACCCGGATGTGGGGATCGCCGACATCCGCAAACTGGTCGAGAGCGACACCGGCCTGGCCGGTCGCGTGCTCAAGACCGTGAATTCCAGCGCGTTCGGGCTCCGTCAGAAGTGCAACAACATCCAGCGCGCCCTGGGCTACCTCGGCATGAGCTCGATCAAGTCGCTCGTTCTGGGGTTCAGTCTGGTGGACTGGACGAAGGATGTGGACGGCGAGGGTTTCGACCTCGACGGTTATTGGCGGCGGCTGATCTTCAGCGCCGCCGGCGCGCGCAGGATCGCCGTTGAATTCAGGGCGTGCGACCCCGACGACGCCTTCACCGGCGCCCTCTTCCAGGACATGGGCATGCTCGCCATGCTCACCCGCCTCGGCCCGACCTATCTCATGGTCGCCCAGAGCTGCACCGGCTCGCACGATCTGCTGACCGAGGCCGAGCAGTCGGCACTCGGATTCGACCACGCCCAGGCCGGCGCCGCGCTCGGCGAGAAATGGCACCTCCCGTCGCCGACGGTTCAGTGCGTGCGTCACCACCACGCGCCGGACCGAGCCCCCGCCGAATACCGAGAGCTCGTCCGGGTCGTCGCGCTCTCAAGAATGGTCGCGTGCGCGCTCAGCGAACCGGACCCCCGACCCATCATCCAGTCGCTCAGTGCGCAGGCCATGAAGTGGTTCGCTACGCCCCACGCCGATGTTCTCAGCGTGGTCGAGCAAGTCTCGCAAGCGGGCCACGAGCTCTCGAAGGTCTTCAACCAGAACATCGGCGCCAGGCCCGACCTCCACGCCATTCTCTCCGAGGCGGGCGAGCAACTGCTGGAGCATCAGGTCGTTGTCGCGCGGCAGGTCAATGACCTCGAGCAGGAAAAGGAGACGCTCCGCAAGTCCTCGCTCACCGACGCCATGACCGGCGCCTGGAACCGCAAGCACTTCGATCAGGTGCTGGCCGATGCCTTCGAGAAGGCCGAGCGAACGGGCCGGTCGGTCGCCGTCATCTTCATGGACGGCGACAAGTTCAAGTCCGTGAACGACACCTACGGCCACCAGACCGGCGACGCCGTCATCCAGGTCCTGGCCGAACGCATGACCGAAGTCGTAGGCGATCGGGGCGTCGTGTGCCGGTACGGCGGCGAAGAATTCGCCGCCATCATCGAGAACATCTCGACCGAGCAATGCGCCCAGATCGCCGATCGCATCCGTGCCCGCATCGCCGATACGCCCTTTGAACTCTCGGGGATCGAGGGCGCTCCCAACGAGCTCCCCGTCACTGCGTCGCTGGGCGTTTCGGTCTGGACCGCGGGCATGCGCCACTGCACGCCCGAGGCGCTCGTCCACGAGGCCGACGAGGCGGTCTATCAATCAAAGCAGGACGGCCGCAACCGCGTCTCCGTCCACGCCAACTGCACCACCGTACCGGCCGACACCACCGTCTCCATCGCCGCGGCTTCGCCGACCGGCTCCGCCGTCATCCCCGCGCACTTCACGGGCGTTGTGACACGCGTCCTGCTCGCCGAGAGTGATCCCCTGGCAGCCAAGCTCCTGGACGCCGTGCTCTCCCAGGCGAAGGGAGTCGAGGTTCACTCCTGCGGCGATCTCGCTGGTGCCCGCGCGTTCCTGGCGCGGGTCACAGCCGGCGAGCTAAGCCCGCCCGACATCATCATCACCGATGTCAATCTCCAGTCCGGCACCGTTCTCGGCGCCGGGGCGGGGGCGGGGGGGGCGGGAGGAGCTGATTTCATCAAGGCCATTCGCGCCGTGCCGCCGCTCGCCGACACTCCGGTCATCGTGGTCGCCGGCCCGTCGGATGCGCAGGCGATCATGGCGTGCCGCGCCGCCGGCGCCACCGCCGTGTACTCCCGGTCCGCCATCAGCCGTCATGTCACGCGGTGGACGAAAGATGTGCTGGCCCTGACGCGACCGGCCAAGGCGGCCTGAGGCCAGACCTCCCGGCATTCGTCGGTTGCCCCGCCCCCCGCGACCCGCGAAACTCCCGGTTCAGCAACCGGGAGCCCACGCCCATGCCGCGAGTCGTCCGTTCCGCGATCATCCAGTGCTCGATGCCCCTTGGGTACGACCCCTCGTTCCCTGACCTGGCGCGCACGAAGCGGGACATGATCGATAAGCACCTGCCGTTCATCGCCCGCGCCGCCGAGCAAGGCGCGCAGGTCTGCTGCCTCCAGGAGGTCTTCTGCGGCCCATACTTCGGCGCCGAGCAGCACACCCGCTGGTACGACACCGCCGAGCCGGTCCCCGACGGCCCCACCATCCGGCTCATGCAGGAGCAAGCCCGCAAGCACAAGATGGTCCTGATCGTGCCGATCTATGAAGCGGACCTCGACGGGGGCGGTCGGCTATACAACACCGCCGCGGTCATCGACGACTCCGGTCAGTTCCTCGGCAAGTACCGCAAACACCACATCCCCCATTGCCACCCCGGCTTCTGGGAGAAGTTCTATTTCACACCCGGCAACCTCGGGTACCCGGTGTTCGAGACACGGTTCGGCCGCATCGGTCTCTACATCTGCTACGACCGCCATTTCCCCGAGGGCGCGCGGGAACTCGGGCTGAGAGGCGCCGAGATCGTCTTCAACCCCAGCGCCACCGTCGCCGGACTCTCGGAGTACCTCTGGAAGCTCGAGCAGCCCGCGATGGCCGTCGCGAATCAGTACTTCGTGGCCGCGATCAACCGCGTCGGCACCGAAGCGCCGTGGAACATCGGCGAGTTCTACGGCCAGTCCTACTTCTGCGACCCCTACGGCAAGATCATCGCCCAGGCGTCGCGCGACAAGGACGAGGTGCTCGTCGCCGACCTCGACCTCGGCCTCATCCGCGAGGTGCAGCACCGCTGGCAATTCTTCCGCGACCGACGCCCCGAAACCTATGACGGCATCAGCCGCGTCTGAACGATGACCCCTCCACACCTGCTCATCAAGAACGCGCACATCGTCAACGCCGACGCGGAGCGCCGCGCCGACATCCACTGCGCCGGGGGCGTCATCTCACGGATCGCGCCATCGCTCGATGAGGCCGAACTGCGCGGGCACGCTCCCGATCTCCGCGTCATCGACGCCTCGGGCATGCTCGTCTTCCCCGGCTTCATCGATCCCCATGTCCACATCCACCTTCCCTTCATGGGCACGCACGCCAAAGACGACCACTACTCGGCGTCCCGCGCCGCCCTCGCCGGTGGCACCACCTCCTTCATCGAGATGATCTGCCCCGCGCCGGACCAGGAGCCCATAAGCGCCTACGACGAATGGGCCTCCCGCGCCGAAGACGCCGCACTCTGCGATTACTCCTTCCACCTCGGCGTCGTCCGTTTCGACAAGGTCGCCCAGCGCCAGATCCGCTCCATCATCGAGGACCGCGGCATCCGCTCCCTCAAAGTCTTCCTCGCCTACAAAGGCGCACTGGATGTCTCCGACGAGACCCTCTTCGCCGTCCTCACGCTCGCGAAGGAAATGGGCGTCGTTGTCACCGCTCACTGCGAGAACGCCGAAGCCATCGCCCAGATGCAATCGCGGCTTCTCGCCCAGGGCCGGACCGGGCCGCGGTGGCACGAGCCCTCCCGCCCCGCCATCATCGAGGCCGAGGGCGTCACGCGCCTGACCACCTTCGCCGCGCTCACCGGCGCCGAGGTCTACATCGTCCACACATCCTGCGAGGACGCCGTCCGCGCCGCGATGAACGCCCGCGCACAAGGCGTCACCGCCCACATCGAGTGCGTCGCCCCGCACTTGGTCCTCGATCAGTCGTTCGCGGAGCGGGGGGATTTCGATGGCGCGAAGTTTGTCATGTCCCCCCCGCTCCGCCACGCCCGCCACCAGGCCTTCCTCTGGAACGCGGTGCGCGCCGGCATCATCGACACCATCGCCACCGACCACGCGCCCTTCGACACCGCCCAGAAAGCCATGGGCCGCGACGACTTCACAAAGATCCCCAACGGCATCCCCTCCATCCGGGAACGCGTCCAACTGATCTACACCCACGGCGTCGCCGCCGGCCTCATCTCCCGCACGCGCTTCGTCGATCTCTGCGCCGCCCGTGCTGCACGCATCTTCGGCATGTACCCCCGCAAGGGAGCGATCGCCGAAGGGTCCGACGCCGACATCGTCATCTTCAATCCGGCCGCCCGCGGCACTTTCTCCCGCGAAACCGCGCACTCGCTCGTCGACTACTGCGCCTTCGAGGGCATGCCGTACACCGGCGCGGTCGCCACCACCATCCGACGCGGCGAAGTCCTCTATAACAACGGTGAGTTCACCGACAAACCCACCCGCGGCACGATGATCCCTCGCACACCTTCCAACTGAATCAACCCATGCGCGCTTCCGCACCACGACCCACCACACCGCTCGCACCCACCGCCCCACTCCCATCCCGCGGCAGCACGACCATCCGCGTCCGCTACTGCGAGTGCGACCCCATGGGCGTCGCCCACCACGCCGCGTACATTCCCTGGCTCGAGATCGCCCGCACCGAGATGCTCCGCATAGGAGGCCTGACCTACGCCCAGATGGAAGCCGCGGGGCTGTTCCTGGTCATCACGAGACTCGACCTCCAGTACAAGCGGCCCGCGCGGTACGACGACCTCGTCCGAGTGGATACGGTGGTCGCCGGCGGCGGGCGGGCCCGGCTCGATCACACCTACGAGGTCGTGCGCCTCACCGACGACCCGGCGACGAACAACGAACTACTCGTGACCGCCGCGACTACGCTCGCCTGCGTGGACGCCACCGGCCGCCCGACCGCCCTGCCCGACTGGCTCCGCGCCGATGCGCACAGCGGCTGATGCGCCCACCCCCGCCGCCGGCGGGGGAGGTGCCGAGCGCCGCGAGGCGGAGGGGGTCGGTTCTTATTCTCCCCCCCACCCCGCCGGCATCCCCTCGTCTCGCATCAGCAGCGCCATCACCGCCATCGAAGTCCCGTAGTTCGCCGTCCGGCCGAACACCCGATCATTCCAGATCCCCTCGGCCGCACGCGTCCGGAAGATCAACTCCTCCACCCGCGCCCGGTACTCGCGCTGCTCACGGCGCGGCAGCAACTCCACCGCGATCGCGGCGTAGTAGTGCGCGTAATAAAAATAGTACGGCGCCACGCCGAACGGCCCGACATGCGTCCCCGTCTTGGCCCGCCGCTCCTCCAGCCGGTCCCAGTGCGCGATGAATGCATCCAGCGCGGCACGCACCCGCGCCGGCGAGCCGCGACCCGCCAGCATCAGCGTCGTCTCGCACGCCAGCATCCGCCCCGTCGCGCCCGGGACGCCCGATCCGCCCCGCTCGCCCGTCCCCGAATACACGAACTCGCCCGTCTCGGCGCTGGATGACTCCAGGTACTTCAGCCCCCGTTCGACCATCGCCCGATCCACTTCGTACCCAGCAGAGGACGCCATGAACAGCGCCTGCAGCGTGGAGGCCGTCATGAAGGTCGAGGGCGGCGCGACACGCTCACGCCCCGCGCCCCTCGCATAGTTCCACCCGCCGATCTGCGGAATCTCGGTGCCCGCCACACCCCGCAGGAAGAAGGACGCGGCCTCCTGCGCCGCCGCCTCGCGCCCCGCCGGGATCAGCCCGCGCGACTTCAACTCCGACAGCAGCATGAGCCCGTAGGCGTACCCCCAGCCGCGGACATCGTACCCCGCGTCATAGTCATCGATGCTCATCTTCGGGTGCGCGACGGACGCGATGACGAACTCGACGCCCCGCGCCACGGCGTCGCGGCGTGCCTCGTCCTCGCCGTACCCCGGCGCACGCACCATCGCCAGACACGCGATCGCCGTCCCGCCGACGCGGTATCCGATCGGGATCTCGCCGCCCTCGCGGTACACGCCCTCATACGGCCACTCGCCGGATGCGCGTTGATCCCCCGCGTTCGGGTCGCTCTCTTCCATGGCGACCACACGCTCGACGCCGATGCGGATGGCCTCCTCGCGCGAGACCTTTTCCGGCGCGGCCCCCGCCCCAGCATCCGCCCCGCCGTCCTGCGCGGTCCCCGCGAGCATCAGTGCCGCGA
>CAZSLT010000143.1:0-7101 GCA_964607595.1 uncultured Phycisphaeraceae bacterium | reverse complement strand
ACCCCATCACCACATCCTCACGAGCATAGCGCGCCGCGTGCAGACGCCGCCGCGAAACCCCCGCGATCGCCATCAGGAACGCCAGCGGGCCTACACGCCCAAGGAACATTCCCACGCTGACCGCCACCCGCCCCTCATCGCTCAGCCGGGGAGTCAGCCCCATCGACAGCCCCACCGTCCCGCACGCCGACACCGACTCGAACAGAATCTCCTCGAACGCCTCGGCCTCGTCCGTCGGATGCACGACCCCCCGCGGGTCGGTCACCGTCAGCACCGTCGCCAGCCCCGCCACCGTCACCAGCCCCATCACGATCAGCACCGCCGCGCGGCGAATCAGCTCGTCGGGAATCTCGCGCCCGAACGCGTTCGTCTCGCCGCGCCCGCGGATCGTGTTCCACACCGTCAGCGCCACCGCGGCCACCGCCACCGTCTTGACGCCCCCCGCGGCCGACGCCGGCGAGCCGCCGATGAACATCTGCACCATCATCACGAACCGGCCGAGAATCCCCATGTCCGCCGGCGCCACCGTGTCGAACCCCGCCGTCCGCGTCGTCACGCTCATGAAGTGCGCATCCAGCAGCGCCGCCCCCAACTCCTGATCCCCCTGGGTCATCCGGCTCAGCAGGATCCCCGCCGCGCCCAGCGCATAGATCACCAGCGTCGCCGACACCACGATCTTCGTGTGCAGCGTCAGCCGCACCAGCCCGCCGTCCGGCCGGCGCGCCCCGCGCCCGTGTTTCCACCGGGCGCGCAGCACCTGCCCGGCGTTCATCAGCACCGGCATCCCGATCCCCCCAAGCGTGATGAGCGCCACGATCACCACATGGCTCGTCCAGTGGAACCGCAGCCCCTGCAGCCCCGTCGTCGCCGTCGCGAACCCGGCGTTGCAGAACGCCGACACCGCGAAGAACACGCTGTGGAACGCCCGACCGCCCAGCGACCCGAAGTCCGCCGGCGCCCCCGCCCATGTGGACGGCCACCCGAAGAACAACGCGCCCGCCCCGATGAGCTCGGCACACAGCACAATGAGAATCACCCGTTTCAGGAAGTCGCCCGCCGACATCCCCGCCGTCACACCCGTCGCCCCCGCCGTGATCTCGCGCGACGACCGCAGGTCGACCGCGCCGCCGAACGCCAGCAGCAGCGCGCCGAACAGGATGATCCCCAGCCCGCCCGCCTGGATGAGCGCCAGGATCACAATCTGCCCGAACCGCGTGAACTCCGTGGCCGTGTCCCGCACGATCAGCCCCGTCACGCACACCGCGCTCGTCGAGGTGAACAGCGCATCGATCGCGCCGATCGGCTTGTCCTGCGGCGTCGCGGCCGGCAGCGTCAGCAGCCCCGCCCCCGCGCCGATCAGCACGACGAACGACAGCAGGAACACCATGCTCGGCGGCATCCCCGCACGCACCAGCCGCGCATACGCCCGCACCGCCGTCAGCACGACCAGCACCGCCACGCACCAGCTCATCCCCGTGAACGACCACGCCGAGAGCAGCGCCAGCGCCGTGATCCCGTGCTCGCCCATCGTCAGACGGACGAACCGCGCCCACCCCGCGCCGCCGTCCCCCGGGCGCCGGCGCCGCACCCCCTCGATGACCAGCAGCCCCGCGTACACCGCCCAGAGCGCCCCCAGCGACGAGTGCAGCGCCGCCCCGCTGATCCCCCACGGGCTGGCGCGCCAACCCAGTTCCATCAGCATCGGCACGAGCATCAATATCGCGGCCACGCCGCGCGCCGCGCCGAACCCCGCGCCCGACACCGCCAAACCCGCACGCGCTGACGAACGAGCGATCGCCATACGGCGTCACACTACCACGCCCGGCAGCCCCCCCTTTGCTCACCCGCGCTCAAGCCGCGACAACCGCGCCGGTGACACCCCGAACTCCCGCGCGATCTCCTCCGCCGTCCGCGCCGGACCGCCGTCCAGCCCGTACCGCGCCATCAGCACCGCCCCCGCGTCGCCCCCGCGCCGAGTCACCTCGCGCGCCCGCGCGCCCGGCTCCAGCCACGCCTGCCACGGCGTGGCGCGTTCCCGCCAGTCGGCCAGCCGTGTCGCCGACCGCGCCCGCTGCGGATCGACCGCCGATGCGCGCAGACCCGCCAGCGCGTGGCTCAGCGCGATCGTCACCGGCGCCGCCAGGCGACCGCCGCGCGACCCGTCGAAGCGCAGCGCCGCCCCGCACGCCGCCTCCATCGCCCGCTCGAACCACATCGACGCCTCCGCCGGCGCCATCTCCAGCAGTGACACCCCCGACCGCTCCTCGATCGTCCGCAGCACGAGCGCCGCCTCGCCCGCCGCCAGCGCCGTCACCAGCCGCGTGATCCACCGCAGGTCCGTCTCGATGCGGTCCAGCGCGGCGCTCGCCGCCCGTCCGTGCGCCGGAAGGCCCGCGATCCCCGACGCGGCCCGCCCGCGCAGCGCCGCCGGCGCCCGCCCCCGCGCCGACTCTGCTTCCCGCGCCGATGGCCCCGCCCCCCGCGCCCACTCCACAAACGCCCGCGCATCCTCCCACGCCGGCGCGCTCAGCCCCGTCCGCGCCGCCGCGTGCTCCAGCGCCCTCACCCCCGCGCCCGGACCCGCCCCGCCCGCCAACTCCACACCCCGCAGCAGCGCCGTGCGCCGCGCCGCGATCGCGTGATGCACCGCCGCCCGCGTCCGCCCCGTCTGGGCCACCAACTCCGCCACCGAAGCGCCGTCGCGCCACCGCTCGAACACCATCTGCCCGTCCATCGTGTCGCGCTCGGGCCCGTCACCGCGCAGCACACGCCCAACCGCCCCCGGCGACCGCCCCGTCCGCGCCGCCAGCCGCGCCGTGATCGCCGCGTCGCTCCACCCCAGCCGCGCCCGGTACCGCGCCGCGCGCCGCTCGATCCGCGCCCGCTCCGTCTCGTTCATCCGCGAGAAGCCCGCCGCTCGCCCGAGCAGTTCCCCATGCCGCGCCTCGAACGCACGCACCGAACCCTCCATGAACAGAAGCCGCGCCCCGCCCGGGCCCTCGATCCGCACACGGCGCGCCACCAGCCCCCGCCGCCGGTATCGGTCGATCGTCTTCCGCTCCACGCCCCACCGCGCGCACAACTCCTCGACTCGCAGCGCGCCTCGCCCGCCTTCCGGCAGATCCGCCGTCGTCAACGCCGCGCGGTCGCAAAGCAGCTCCACAAACGCCGACAGGTCCGCCAGCACCGCCCGCCCCACCAGCATCGCCGGTTCCTCGACGTCCGGCCGGTACCCCGTCACACGCTGGGTCAGCCAGTCCTCCGGGTACGCCGACTCCGCGTCGATCTCCCCCGCCAGCCGCTCGGCCCGCGTGATCTGCAGCAGCAACGCCGCACGCGGCGCAAACCGCAACTGGTCCGACAGATCGTCGAACACACCCGTCCGTGCCCGTGCCAGTCGCGGCATCGTCCCCTCAGCGCGCCATCGCCGCGGCGCCGTCCAGCCAACGCGTCGGCCGACGCTCCGCGATCAGCCCGTGCGCCATCGCCAGATCAAAGAACCGATCCACCGCGCCCCGCGCCGACTCGTCCGCATCGAACGACAACAACTCCCCCAGGTACCGCCGCGCTTCATCGACCGGCCACTTGTGCGCATGGGCGTGCGTCGAGGCGATCCAACCCAGCCGCGTCCCGTTGTGCCGGCGCGTCCGGTCCAGCAGCGCCGCCAGCTGCGCGATCCCCGCGGACTCCGCATCTTCTTCGCGGCACATCCACGCCGCGTACACGAATGGCAGCCCCGTCATCTCCCGCCACGCCCGCCCCAGGTCCATCTGGTGCGGGTAGTCATCCCGCGCCGGCGCCCGCGACGCCACCTTGTCTCCGATGAGCAGCACCGCTTTGCACTCCCGCGCCGCCGAGGCGTCCCACCGGATCGTGCGCACCGACGGCCGCGCCCCATACACCTCGGCCAGAAGTATCCGCGCCAGCGCCACCGAGGTGTGGCTCTCGGCGTCGCAGCACAACTCCTTGATTTCCTCGATCGGCGTCCGCGAGAACAGCCGCACCGTGTGCGTCTCACCCGGCGAGCCGATCACCCCCGCCGGGATGAGCGCCAGAGGGACCGGCGACCGCTGGTAGTCGATCAGCGACACCAACGCCGCGTCCACACGCGCCCCCCCCGCCCCTCCAGTTCCCGTCAGCATCCCGATGAGCTCCGCCGGCGGCGCGGGGATGAGTTCCAGCCCAGTCTCGCCCCCCGGCGGACGCAGCCCCTCGATCAGCGGCAGCGTGTTCAGATACGACACACACCCCACCCGCATCGTCGTCGAACCCGCGCCCGGGCCTCCCGATGGCGGAGCGGTCACTTCCTGGCCGATAGATGTCTTGGTCATCGCCCCCAATGGTAGGGAGCGGCGGGGGAGTGGTGTGGCGGGGGGGGGGTGGGGGGGAGCACTTGCAGGAGCGGTTTCACATGTCCTCTTCTTCCATGCGTCTGGTCATCTTGGGCGGCGGCGGGCACGGCGCGGTCGTCGCCGAGGCCGCGGCACTCTCCGGCTGGATTCTCGAGGGCTTCGCCGACGACGATCCCCGCGCCTCCCTCGCCGGGCTCGGCCCCGACGCCCCGACCCGCGCCCCTGCCCACCTCGGCCCGATCGAGGCCGCCCTCGCGCACCCCGCCCCCGACCGCGGGCTCATCCTGGGAGTCGGCGATCTCGCCTCCCGCGCCCGCCTCATCGCCCGCCTGCCCGCCGAACGCGCCGCCGCGCCCGTGATCCACCCCCGCGCCATCGTCTCGCCCGAGGCGACGCTCAGCGCGGGTGTCTTCATCGGACCCGGCGCGATCGTCAATCCCCGCGCGCGAGTCGACGCCCACGCCATCATCAATTCCGGCGCGATCGCCGAGCACGACTGCCACATCGGAATGAACACCCACATCGCCCCTGGCGCCGTCCTCTGCGGCGGTGTCCGCGTTGGCCCCGGTTCACTCATCGGCGCGGGAGCGCGGATCATCCCCGGCGTCCGCATCGGCTCCAACTGCACCATCGGCGCCGGCGCCGTCGTCCTCCGCGACATCCCCGACAACACCACCGCCGTCGGCTGCCCCGCGCGGGTGAAACGCGCCAAACGCGCCGTAGCGTGAACAAGACTCACCACAGAGGCACAGAGGGCACAGAGACGAATCAATGGCACGGAGCCCTGCGAGCACGAAGCGCAAGCGAGTGCCCCGTCGGACGCACGAACCGCGGGTGAGGTGAGACGCACTGCGATGTCAAGAAGCACACGATGGGTCGTCACTGCCGCGGCCGCGATGGTCATGATGATTTGGCTGTCGAGTGCGTGGATTCACATCGGGTTGTGGGTTCGGTCCCGCACACAGTTTGCAATCACAGCCGGCCGAATTGAAATCTCCGAGCATGAGGACCATATCTACGACAAAGCCCGCCGGGATGAGTCCCGGTCGTGGAACATCTATCCGACCGAGGTGTCGTTTGGTTGGTGGTTCCAGCGGCGCGGTTGGGGATACGGAAACGCGAGCGCCTATCCCCTCTGGCCGGTGCCGCTCATACTCGGACTCATCACCGGCATTCTGTGGATAAGGACGAAAGGAAACCGACGCGGCCTCTGCCCCCGCTGCGCGTACGACCTTGCCGGTTTGACACTGTGCCCCGAGTGCGGGCTTACCCCCTCTCCCCCTGGGAGAGGGCAGGGTGAGGGCTCCTGACTTGGCTCCCGGGACTCCTTCATCACTTTCAGTGGCCCTGCGATCGCGCACCGCGACCCGCCTCGCCCTCTGTCTCATCCTCGGCGCGATCGTCAATGTCATTGTGGCGTGGGGATGCGCACGCTTTTCGCAGGAGCTGGACTCTACCTTTGCGGTGCGCGTCATCGATGGGTGGCAGGTTGAAGTCCCCAAGCGATGGCCCCCTTGTGATCAGGCGAACGAGGTGACTTGGATCGGACTTCGTGTCCGATTGTGCTCCGGCGGTGCTCTGTATGTCACAACCATTCCGGATGCCTTCGACCCGGCGTTCGGTCTGCAAGTCTTCGATGCTGGCTGGCCGCTTCATGCATTGCGCGCGATTCGATCGAACAAATTACGCAATAGTCTGTGGGCTCGCGGCGTGAGTGCAGTCGAGTCGAAGCGGGACCCGCGTGCACTCAATCCACCAATCCCCCTCCTCCCCATCCCCCTCGGCTTCGCCGTCAACACACTCTTCTACGCCGCGATCCTCTTCATCCCCTTCACATCTCTCGGCGTGCTCAAGCGCCGCCGCCGCGTCCGCAAAGACCTCTGTCCCCGCTGCGCCTACGACCTCGCCGGTTTGACACTGTGCCCCGAGTGCGGGCTTACCCCCTCTCCCCCTGGGAGAGGGCAGGGTGAGGGCTCCTGACTTGGCTCCCGGGACTCCTTCATCACTTTCAGTGGCCCTGCGATCGCGCACCGCGACCCGCCTCGCCCTCTGTCTCATCCTCGGCGCGATCGTCAATGTCATTGTGGCGTGGGGATGCGCACGCTTTTCGCAGGAGCTGGACTCTACCTTTGCGGTGCGCGTCATCGATGGGTGGCAGGTTGAAGTCCCCAAGCGATGGCCCCCTTGTGATCAGGCGAACGAGGTGACTTGGATCGGACTTCGTGTCCGATTGTGCTCCGGCGGTGCTCTGTATGTCACAACCATTCCGGATGCCTTCGACCCGGCGTTCGGTCTGCAAGTCTTCGATGCTGGCTGGCCGCTTCATGCATTGCGCGCGATTCGATCGAACAAATTACGCAATAGTCTGTGGGCTCGCGGCGTGAGTGCAGTCGAGTCGAAGCGGGACCCGCGTGCACTCAATCCACCAATCCCCCTCCTCCCCATCCCCCTCGGCTTCGCCGTCAACACACTCTTCTACGCCGCGATCCTCTTCATCCCCTTCACATCTCTCGGCGTGCTCAGGCGCCGCCGCCGCGTCCGCAAAGGCCTCTGTCCCGCCTGCGGGTATGACGCCTCAGACCTCCCCCGGTGCCCGGAATGCGGCCATGCTCCCTCTCCCCTCCGGGGAGAGGATGTCGAGCGAAGCGAGACAGGTGAGGGGTTCCTGAGTTGACGCCCGCCACCCCGCATCCCCCCGCAATCGCGCCGACCTGAGCCGACATCTTCCTGCAACACCACAAGGAGGTCC
>CAZSLT010000142.1:0-7204 GCA_964607595.1 uncultured Phycisphaeraceae bacterium | reverse complement strand
CGCAGCACCGGGGCGTGAAGCCGGTCGCGAGCAAGACGGAGGCGGAGGTGCTCGGGGCGCTGGGGGTGGCGTTCGTGCCGCCGGAGCTGCGCGAGGAGGGGACTGGCTGGGAGAAGTGGGACGAGACGCCGCGGCTGATCGAGGTCGCGGACATCAAGGCGGAACTGCACGCGCACACGACGGCGTCGGACGGGGCGATGTCGATCGAGGAACTGGTTGAGAAGGCGAAGGAGCGCGGTTTCCACACGATCGCGGTGACGGACCACTCAAAGAGTTCGGCGGTGGCGGGCGGGCTGAGCGTCGAGCGGCTCATGGAGCACGCGGAAGCGGTTCGCGCGGTGGGCGCGAAGACGAAGGGGATCACGGTGCTGGCCGGGAGCGAGGTGGACATCCTGGCGGATGGATCGCTCGATTACCCGGATGATGTGCTGGCGATGCTGGATGTGGTGGTGGCGTCGCCGCACGCTTCGCTTCGGCAGGAGCCGGAGAAGGCGACCAAGCGGTTGCTGCGGGCGATCGCCAATCCGTTCGTTCACATCCTGGGGCATCCGACGGGGCGGCTCATCGGCGAGCGCGAGGCGCTGTCGCCGGACATCGGCGCGCTGGTCGCGGCGGCGGTGGAGCACGGGGTGGCGCTGGAGATCAACTCGCACTGGCGTCGGCTCGACCTGCGGGATGTGCATGTGCGGGCGGCGATGGCGGGCGGGGCGCTGGTGGCGATCGACTGCGATGTGCACCGGGCCGAGCAATACGAGAACATCCGGTATGGGGTGATGACGGCGCGGCGGGGCGGCGTGGCGCGGGAGCGGTGCGTGAACACCTGGACCGCCGCGAAGCTGCACGCGTGGCTGAAGGCCAAGCGGTCGTAGGGGCCGGGGTGGGTACACTTGGCCCATGGAATTGCGACCCATCCGGACGAATGGCGACCCCGAGATCATCGATCCGCTGTGCTCGGTGTTCCGGCGGCACCTGAAGTCGCTGGGGCAGAAGTACACACCGGAGCGGGCGCAGGTGCTCGATGTGCTGGTCGAGCTGGATGACATCTTCCAGGCGGACCAGCTATTCGACGAGATGAAAAAACGCGGGTACCGCGTCAGCAAGGCGACGATGTACCGGACGATCAAACTGCTGCAGGAGGCGGGGATCATCCAGCAGGTTTTGCTGACCTCGGAGACGGCGCACTACCAACTGGCGTACGGGCGCAAGGCGCAGGATTTGTTGATCCGCATCGATACCGACGAGATCATCGCGATCAGCGTGCCGGAGCTCGCGGCGATCCGGGACCGGATCTGCAAGCAGCACGGGCTGGTGCCGACGGGGCATCGGTTCCAGGTGTTCGCGAGCAAGGGGTGAGGAGGAGCATTCACCACGAGAGCACACAGAGAGCACAGAGTAAGAAGAGAGGCAACAGGGATCAGACAGCAGGCATCAGGGTAAAGCGGGAACGAAGTAGTGAAAGAAGCCCTCATCGATCGGCATCACTGACTTCCACTCCTTGGGGGGAAGAGACATCATTCGAGTGCGTCGAGGTCGGCGTCTTTGATTTCGCGGGAGATCGTGTAGTCGCCGGAGAACCATTTGTTGAGGTCGGCCATGCGGCAGCGGTCGGAGCAGAAGGGGAAATAGGGCGCGTCGGGGACGATGGATTTGCTGCAGGAACGGCACCGGAATGAGGCGGGCGGGTCGAGGGTGATGGCGCGGGCGCGGGGGGGCGTGATGGTGATGGTGCGCTGGTCGCCGTCGTGATGCGCGATGGCGATGTCGAAGCGGTCGGCGGGGAGCGCCTCGGCGACGCGCTCGGCCCACTCGACGACGAGGATCGAGTCGGCGAGCGACGCGGCGTCGATGCCCAATGACGCCAGATCGTCGCCGGGCGGGAGTCTGTAGGCGTCGATGTGGATGAGCGTCACGCCGGTCCGCGGAGCGGTGTCGTATTCCTGCATGAGGACATAGGTGGGGCTGGAGACGAGCGCGGGGTTGATGCCCAGCCCTTCGGCGAGCCCGCGGACAAAGCGGGTTTTGCCCGCGCCGAGATCGCCGCGGAGGGCGAGGCAATCGCCGGGTCGGAGTTGACGGGCGATGGATGCCGCGAGCTGCTCGGTGTCGCGTTCGGAGCGTGTGGTGCGGGTGATGGTCTGTGGCGATTCGGTCATCGGTGATCCCAGCCGGCGTCGGCGAGGTCGATGGTACGCGCGCCGGCGGTGATGAACGCGCCGGCGGGGCGGTCGGCGACGGGCGCGGCGACGAGGCCGATGCGCGTGACGGGCGTCTGGCCGATGCTCGGGGGGACGGGGGCGTCGGCGGGGGCGGTGAAGAGGAGTTCGTAGTCCTCGCCGTCGGCGAGCGCGGCCATGGGGTCGCGCGCTTCGGCGTGGAGCGGGATCGCGCCGGGGTCGAGGTCGATGCGGACTTTCGATGCGGCGGCGATGCGCGCGGCGTCGCGCCCCAGCCCGTCGGAGAGGTCGATCATGGCGTGGAGTTTCGCGCGGAGGATGTCGCAGAGGGCGCGGGCCTCGCGGAGGCGCGGCTCGAAGGAGAGATGGCGGCCGGAGGGGAGTGAGGCGCCGACGCGGCCGGTGACATACACGGCGTCGCCGGGCTTGGCGGTGGAGCGCAGGACGGGGCCGCGGATGGGGTGGGGCGCTCCGATGACGGTGACGGTGAGGACGGCGGCGTTGTCGGAGGTGGCGATATCGCCGCCGATGAGCGGGCAGCCGAAGTGAAGCGCCCAGTTCGCCATGCGGTCGAACAGTTCGTTGGCGTGCGTGAAGTTGTGGGGCAGGCAGCCGGTGGCGAGGGCGGCGGTTGGCGTGCCGCCCATGGCCGCGATGTCGGAGACGGAGCGTGCGATGGCTTTGCGGGAGATCAAGTCGATGGGTGTGGTGCCGGGGTTGTAGTGCCGACCGGCGACGAGTTGATCGACGGTGAGGAGGACGGCTTGTGTTCCGATGGCGAGGACGGCGGCGTCGTCACCGGGGCCGACGAGGATGTCGCGGCGTCCTTGCAGCGATGCGGATCGGTCGTAGATGTGTTGGAGGAGTTCGGACTCGTTCATGGGGAAGAGATCACCACAGATGCACAGAGGGCACAGAGAATGGAACACAGAACACAGTGCACAAAGCACAGAACACAAATCAAGGAAGATAAAGGGAGAAGGAGAGAACGAGAGAGAGTCAGAAGGAGCCCTCACCTGTCGGCTTCGCCGACTTCCTCTCCCAGAGGGAGAGGGGGCGGGAGTGTGCCATGAGGAAGTGAGACAGGGAGTAACCGTTCACGGATCAGTTCGGCGTGGCGCGTGGTGGCCCCTTGGTGCGCGATGACGCAGTTCCGCGCGTTTTGGGCGAGTTGGGCGCGGCGTTGCGGGTTGGACATGAGGTCGGCGAGGATGCGCGGGAGTTGGTCGGCGGTGGTCTGGACGATGGCGTCGTCGGCGAGCATGGCGGCGACGGTCGTCTTGAAGTCTTCGGTGTTGGGACCGATGACGATGGGTTTGCCGAGTGCCGCGGGCTCCATAGGGTCGGAGCCGAAGAGCGGGTCGAATGAGCGGCCGACGACGATGATGTCGGCGAGGGCGTAGGCCTTGCGGAGTTCGCCGATGGTGTCGAGGAGAAAGAGCCCGCCCCCTCCATTCCCCGCACTCCCCCCATTCCCGCCGCCCCCCCCACTGTCTGATCGCGAGCGGCGGACGCAATTGGGGAGCGCGGCCGCGGCGGCGTCGAACCATTCGGGCCGGCGGGGCGCGCAGAGCAACTGGCAGCCCACTGGAAGCGACTTGAGCAGGAGTTCGTGCTCGCCGGGTGCTGTGGAACCGGCGACGATGAGCGGTCGGTTGCGGTCAATGCCGAGATCGCGCGCGAGTTCATCGGCGCCGGGGACGGCGTCGGCGATCTGCGCGGCGTCCCACTTCATGGAGCCGGCGGTGTGGACCTTCGACTGATCGACGCCCATGTGCGCGAAGCGGGTGGCGTAGTCGTCATCCTGCACGGCGGCGAAGGCGAGCGAGCGGAAGGCGCGGCCGAGGAAGAGGCGGAGTCTGCGGTAGCCGCGGAAGGAGCGGGCGGAGAGCCGGCCGTTGATGACGGCGACGGGGATACGGCGCTGTCTGCAGGCCGCGATGAACTGGGGCCAGAGTTCGAGCTCGGTGAGGGCGACGGCGTCGGGTGCCGCGGCGTCGAGGAATCGGCGGACGGACCAGGAGGCGTCGAGCGGGTAGCGGCGGACATGGAATCGCGGCTCGAAAAGTTCGCGGGCACGGGCGATGCCGGTGTCGGTGGAGACGGTGATGAGGAGGTCGTAGTCGGCCGAGAGTTCGGCGACGAGGGGTCGGATGAGGTTGACCTCGCCGACGGAGACGGCGTGGATCATGAGTCGGGGGCGGAGTTTGTGTGGGAGCGGTTCGATCTTGCCGAAGCGCTGGGCCCAGCCGCCGCGGGCCTTGCGCATCCACCACGGCGCGGTTGCGGCGGCGGCGACGGCGTAGATGGCGTCGAGTGCGATGCTCATGGGAAGGGAAGGGTGAAGTGGGCGCGCCCGGACTCGAACCGGGAACCCTTCGCGTGTAAGGCGAATGCTCTGGCCATTGAGCTACGCGCCCGGGCGGTGGGAGTGTAGCCGGGGCGGGGGTGTCCGGGGGTCGGGGCGGGCGGTTCGGGGCGGGGGCCGCGGGGGCTGCATGGCGGCTTTGGGGGCGGTATCTTGGTGGGTTCGCAACCCCTTTGGAGAGCATCCGCGATGGCCAGCTATGTGCATGAGGTGATTGAGCAGGTCAAGAAGCGCAATCCGAACGAGCCCGAGTTCCACCAGACCGTCACGGAGGTGTACGAGTCGCTGGAGGGCGTGATCGAGAAGCACCCTGAGTACAAGCAGGCCAAGGTGCTCGAGCGGCTGGCCGAGCCGGAGCGGGCGATTCTGTTCCGCGTGCCGTGGGTGGATGACAAGGGGCAGGTGCAGGTCAACAAGGGGTACCGGATCGAGTTCAACAGCGCGATCGGGCCGTACAAGGGCGGGCTGCGGTTCCACCCAAGCGTGAACATGTCGATCCTCAAGTTCCTGGGGTTCGAGCAGATCTTCAAGAACTCGCTGACGCAGCAGTGGATCGGCGGCGGCAAGGGCGGCTCGGACTTCGACCCCAAGGGCAAGTCGGACAACGAGGTGATGAAGTTCTGCCAGTCGTTCATGGCGGAGCTGTTCCGGCACATCGGTCCGAACACGGATGTGCCCGCGGGCGACATCGGCGTGGGCGGGCGCGAGATCGGGTACCTCTTCGGGCAGTACAAGAAGCTCAAGAATGAGTGGAGCGGTGTGCTCACCGGCAAGCCGCTGCACTCGGGCGGGTCGCTCATCCGCCCGGAGGCGACAGGGTACGGCTGCGTGTACTTCGCGGCCGAGATGCTCAAGGCCAAGGGTCAGGATTTCAAGGGCAAGAAGTGCCTGGTGTCCGGCTCGGGCAATGTGGCGCAATACACGGTCGAGAAGCTGCTCGACCTGGGCGCGACGCCCCTGACGATGAGCGACTCGGGCGGGTTCATCCACGACCCGGCGGGGATCGACCGCGAGAAGCTGGCGTGGGTGATGGACCTGAAGAACAACAAGCGCGGGCGGATCAGCGAGTACGAGAAGAAGTTCAAGGGCTCGCGGTTCACGGCGATCGACCCCAAGGCATCGTCGAACCCGTTGTGGTCGGTGCCGGCGGATTGCGCGTTCCCCAGCGCCACGCAGAACGAGGTGAACGGCGACGACGCGGCGCACCTGCTCAAGGGTGGGGTGAAGCTGGTGGCCGAGGGCGCGAACATGCCCTCGACGCCGGAGGCGGTCGAGCAGTACATGGAGGCGAAGATCATGTTCGGGCCGGCTAAGGCGGCCAACGCCGGCGGCGTGGCGTGCTCGTCGCTCGAGATGTCGCAGAACGCGTCGTGGCTGGCCTGGAGCCGCGAAGAAGTGGACAAGAAGCTGCACCGCATCATGGAGAACATCCACGCGGCGTGCGTGAAGGCGGCGGCGGAGTACTCGACTCCGGGCAACCTCGTGGACGGCGCGAACATCGCGGGCTTCAAGAAGATCGCGGATGCGATGGTGTCGCAGGGCGTGGTGTGATGCGCCGGGCCGGGCGATGACGCGCGTCGGTGTGGTGAACCGGGCGGGGGCGGGCGCGGTCGCGCTGGAGACGACGCTTCTGATTCATGGGGTGCCTCGGAGCGAGTCATTGGGGCTCGCTTCGAGACTCTTCGAAGCCGTGCGCGCCGGCGGCGCGGAGCCGGCCCTGGTGGGCGTGGTTGCCGGCGTGCCGACGGCGGGGATGACGGACGCGGAGTTGCGGACGCTTCTCGACGCGGATGATGTGCCCAAGGCGAACACGGCGAACCTGGGCGTGCTCATGCACCGGGGGTCGCACGCCGCGACGACGGTGAGCGCGACGATGGAGATCGCGGCGGCGGCGGGGCTGATGTGGTTCGCCACTGGCGGGCTCGGCGGCGTTCACAAGGGTTTCGGGGAGCGGCTCGACATCAGCAGCGACCTGGCGGCATTCACGCGGTTCCCGGTGGCGGTGGTGACGAGCGGGGTGAAGTCGATTCTCGATGTCGAGTCCACGCGGGAGGCGCTCGAGACGCTGGGGGTGACGGTCGTGGGATTCCGGACCGACTCATTCCCGGCGTTCTACCGGCGGGTGAGCGCGGGAGAAGCGGGGGTGGATGCGCGGTTTGATGATGAGCGGGAGCTCGCGGCGTTCGTGCGGGCGGAGATGGCGCGGACGGGGCGTGGGATCGTGGTGGCGAACCCGATTCCGGCAGAGCATGAAATCGGGGAGCGTGAATGGGCCTGCTGGATCGGCGAGGCGGATTGGCGGGCGGCCGCGGCGGGTGTAGCGGGGCGGGGCGTGACGCCGTTCATCCTCGGGGCGCTGCACGAGGTGTCGGGGGGAGCGACGCTGCGGGCGAATCTGGCGCTGGTGGAGAGCAACGCGGCGCTGGCCGGACGGCTTGCGGTTTCGTAACCGTCGGTTGCTAGCATCGGCCGCATGAACAGGCGCATGATCATCTCGGCGGCGTTGTTGTTGGTGTGCGGTGTTTCGACCGGGGCGGCGGGGGACGCGGGGGGGAAGCCGATCGTTATTGATGGGCGGTTCGATGACTGGCGGGGCGTCGCGTACCCGCGGGTGGACGACCCGAACGATGCAGAGGGGGCGTTTGATGTGTGCCGCGTCGGT
>CAZSLT010000141.1:0-7240 GCA_964607595.1 uncultured Phycisphaeraceae bacterium | reverse complement strand
GTTGTCGTCCACGATGACCGAGTAGTTGACGGCGTTGGGCGAGTTGGCCCAGTCGAGGAGGAGCGGGTTCTGCGTGACGCCGACGGCGCCGTTGGCGGGCGTGGTCAGCGAGAACGCGCCCGGGAAGGCGAGCGTGCCGTTGATGGAGACATCATCGACGAAGAAGTCGTCCTGGTTGACCTCTCCGAGCGGGTTGCGGAATCGGAGTCGGAAGGCGCTGTGGTAGGCGTTGGCGTCGGTGAGGTCGAAGGACACAAACGCGTAGGGATCGGTGTCGGAGCCGGCGCCGGGATGGGCGGCGAGCTGGACCCACGATCCGTTGCTGGCGCGGTACTCGACGATGAGGTCCTCGCCGTTCTCGGGGGAGTTGCCGCCGGAGCCGGTGAGGCCGGTGCGCTGCCACCAGTAGGAGACGACGAGGTCGGAGGTGGAGAAGGTGTTCATCGGCGCGGTTGTGAGCGACTGCGTGCCGCGGATCCGCGCGGAGTTGGGCGAGCTGGGCTCGCCGTTGCCGATATTGGAGGAGGTGGCCCCGGAGGCGGCCCACATCGGGGCCCCGAGGGCGCCGGCGGGGAAGTTATCGAAGAAGGGGAGCGAGACGGGCGCCAGGTCGGGGTCGAGGCAGGTGCGCGAGTTTCTGTGGCTGACCATGCGGGTGACATTGGAGCCGATGAAGGTGGTCGCCGTGCAGGAGAGGGGCGTGGTCATGAAGTTGCTGGGGCATGAGCAGTGGATGCCGTTCCAGAGGTGGCCGAGCTCGTGGGTGACGAGGTCGACGGCGCAGGCGGTGGAGCCGCAGCACTCGGACTGCGAGTAGGCGTACTTCTGGGTGGTGCAGATGCCGCCGATGGTGTCGGCCTCGCCGATGGTGGACCCGTCGATCTCCTTGCCGGTGAAGAGGTGGGCGACATCGTGCTCGATGGTCGCGTTCAGCGCGGTCCAGGTCGCGTTGACCTGGCCGACGAGCGAGGTGGAGTTGGTGGTCGAGTAGGGATCGGGCTCGGCGGTGCGGACGATGATCGCCTCGATCTCGTGCGTGATGCCGATCTGGCTCTCGTAGGGCGGGTTGACCTGATTGACGATGGTGTTGATGCGGGACTCGACAGAGGAGACATTGCTGCCGAAGTCCTGATAGAACTCGACATCGGCGTCGCAGCCGAGCTGCGCGACGCAGAGCCCGCCGCAATCGCCGGTGCCCAGGTCGATGACGCCATCGTCTTCGCCGGCGCCTTCGTCATGGACATGATCATTGCCGCACTTGCCGCCGATCGGCAGGGCGTCCGCGGCGGCGTAGATGGCGTACTGATCGGCGCGGGCGTCGATGAAGTAGCGGGTGAGCGGGGCGACCATGAACCCGCGCCCGTCGGGGAGCGTGATCCGGGCGTCGAGCCCCTCCTCGAGCATGGAGGCGGCGACGATGGAGCCGGGCATGCCGTCGATGGTGCCGCGGAAGTTCCGCTCGACACCCGGCTCGACCTCGGTGAGCTCACCGTCGGCGCCCTGAACGAGGACGCGATAGTTGGCGCCGCGGACGGAGTGCGGGGTCATATCGATGGTGACCCACTGGCCGTCGATGGGGAGTTCGGCGAGGAACGGGATTCCGGGGGCGGCCTCGATGGTGAGCCGGGTGATGGTCGCGGCTTTGACATTGAGCTTGTCGGCGACCATGTCGGCGTAGGCGCCCTGGGTGATGAGCTGGGGCCTGTCGATCTGAGGGGCTGCGGGTGAGGCGTGCTGGGCGTTGGCGGCGGACGCCATCAGACATGCCACCGCGGTGGCGCCGGCGATTCGGATCCGAGATCTCATGAGTGACTCCGTCTATGGACTTCGACTGATGGTCGGCTTTAGACGACGACCGCCATGCCGCGTTCGCCGAGGCGGCGCGGAGTGATGACCGTTGAATTCGCTGACCGGACACAACACGGACACCCGTCGGGTCTCCCACACCTACGGGTCCCGCAATCATCTTCGTACAGGGTTACCGAACGGCTGCGGATTTCAACCTTTGGGATGGGAGATCGCGTCGAAAACCAAAGTCGGACTGGTCCAGACGGTCGGCGTGGAGCGAATCGGACGCGAACGGAGTCCGAACGAAAACCGCCCCGGCGGGGGCCGGGGCGGTGGGGGTCAGAGTGAACTCGCCGAGGGATCGGCGGTTACGGGCAGGAAGCGTTCCAGTTGCCCAGGATGACATTGAGGTCATCGACATCGACAAAGCCGTCGTTGTTGGCCAGGTCGCGCGGGTCGCCGATCCCGACGCTGGTGTTCCACGCGCCGAGGATCTCGTTGAGGTCGTCGACATCGACGCCGCCCGAGCCATCGACATCGCCGGGGCAATCGGGGGGCGGGGCCATCCCGATGACGAAGGTGGCGGGGTTGGGGTTGCCGAAGGTCTGGCCGTTGATGTTGTTGGCCCGGACGCGCCAGAAGTAGGTGACGCCCTCGGTGAAGGGGCTTCCGGCGATGTTGAGCTGCGAAGCGATGACCGCGCCGAAGTTGACGACGGGGCTGGAGAAGTCTGAGTTGTCGTCCACGGTGACTGTGTAGTTGGTGGCCGCGGCGGAGTTCTCCCAGTCCAGCAGGAGCGGGTTCTGGGTGAGGCCGGTGGCCCCGTTGGCGGGCGTCAGGAGGGAGAAGGCGCCGGGCGCGACGGCCATGGCGTCGATTCCGACATCATCGATGAAGAAGTCGTCCTGGTTGGTTTCGCCGTCGGGGTTGCGGAAGCGGACGCGGAAGTTGGCGTGGTAGGCGTTGGTGTTGGTGAGGACGAAGGAGACGAAGGCGAAGGCGGTGTCGGCGCCGCCGGGGTGCGAGGCGATCTGAGTCCATGTGCCCGTGTTGGTGTAGTACTCGACGATGAGGTTCTCGCCGACCTCGGGGTTGTTGCCCGAGCCGCCGCGCTGCCACCAGTACGAGACGGTGAGGTCGGTGGTGGAGGTGGTGTTCATCGGCGCGGTGGTGAGGGTCTGCTGTCCCCGGATGCGGCAGGAATTGGGGGTGCTGGGCTCGTTGTCGCCGAGCGTGGATACCGAGGCGCCGTTGGCGGACCAGAGCGTGTTGCTGAGGGAGGCGAAGGGGAAGGCGTCGAAGAAGGGGAGCGGCACGGCGGTGAGCTCGGGGTCGAGGCAGGTGCGCGTGTTGCGGTGGGCGACGATCTCGTTGATGGACTGAGCGCCGAAAGTGTTGGCGCAGGTGAGACTGGCGTTCATGGTGGTGCCGGCGCAGCAGTGATTGGCGCTCCAGTTATGGCCGATCTCGTGGGCCGAGAGGTCGAAGGCGCAGGAATTGGGCGTCATATGCTCGACGGCGCCGACGCCGTTGGTGGTGCAGACGACGGCGAGCGAGGCGATGCCGATGGTGGAGTTGCCCTGCCCCGGCGTGGTGATGTCCTTGCCGGTGAAGAGGTGGATGAGGTCGCGCGGGATGCCGGGCTGGTTCGCGATCCACTCGTTCTGCACCTGGTTGAGAAGCGTGCTGCCATCGGAAGATGAGTACGGATCGGTCTCGGCGGTGCGGACGACGATCGTGCTGATCTGGAAGGTGATGCCGCACTGGCTCTCGTACTGGTTGGACATGTTGTTGATGACGGTATTGATTCGGGCCTCCACGGAGGCGACGGAGCCGAAGATCTGGAAGAACTCGACATCGGCGTCGCAGGCGATCTCGGCGACGCACATGCCGCCGCAGTCGCCGGTGCCGAGATCCACGATCGGCGGCTGGCCGTGGTCATGATCGCCGGGCGCGTCGACGCCGCAGAGGCCGGCGGGCTTGGTGACATCGGCGGCGCGGTAGACGAAGTGGTCGGTGAGCGGCGCCTCGGCGAGATACTTGCTCGCGGGCTCGACCCAGTAAGAAGTGCCGTCGGGCATGACGACCTGGATCTCGAGCCCGTCCTGCGTCCAGGCGCCCGCGGCGTACGAACCGGGGATCGCGGGGACGGCGCCGCGGACGGTGTTGATCGGGCCGGGCTCGACGGGCGCGAGCGTGCCGTCGGCGCCCTGGACGAGCACCTGGTAATGCTCGGAGCGGACGGAGTGCCGCTCGAGTTCGACGGAGAGCCATGCGCCATCGACGGGGATCATGACCTCGAACGCGTTGTCGAGGTTGTTGATCTGCGGGACGGAGAACACGACGGCGGACGAGAGCCCGACGGCGGTCTTGATGGCGTCGACGGACGGCCCGCTGGTAAGGGCCTGCGCGTCATTGATGTTGAGGTTGATCCGCGAGACAGGATCGGCGGACACGGTTGATGCCGCGACGGACGCGGCCAGGACGGCGAGCGTCCGGGCGAACATTCCAGATGACTTCATTGCTGTTGACCTCCAGTCAAACGCGGGCGTGGGCAAAGTCCGATCGAGGGACGCGCGTCGAACCCCGGACGGTTTCGGCGGCGCAATCCTCGATCCCTTCCGAGGGGGACTTGCCCGATGGACACACGACTATAGGGTCGCAGGACGCGGGGGAAATGCAAGGATGGATCGCGACAAACCTCGAGGGGGGCGGAACTTAGTCCAGGCAGTCGTTCGCCCAGTTCGAGAGGACGCGGTTGAGGTCCGAGACATTGACGATGCCGTCGCCGGTGAGGTCGGGGAGGGTTCCGGGGGGGAGGGGGGTGTTCCAGGCCGCGAGAATGCGGTTGAGGTCGTCCACATCGACTTTTCGGTCCATGTTCGTATCCCCTTCGCAGCGGAGGACGCCGAGGAAACGGGTGGCGGTGGCGGTGCCCGCGGCGTTGGTGGCGCGGATGTTGAGGGTGTAGAGGAATGGCTGGTGAACGGCGTTGGGCCAGCGGATCACGCCGGTGTTGGGGTTGATGAGCATGCCGGGCTGGGGGTTGAGCAGCGCCCAGGTGATGGGGCCCATGTTCAGCGGGAGCGAGACGGACGGGGGCGCGCTGTTCCAGTTCTCGCCCTCCCAGACCTGTTCCTGGTCCATCGGTTCGATGATCGGCGCGAGCTGCTGGATCATGAGCGGAACGGGGTACTTCGCGGCGTTGTTGTCTTCGAACTGCTCGTCGAGGAGTTCGGTGTCGTCGATGATGGCGCCGAGCCAGTGCGTGCCGGCGGGCAGGTCGGCGGGCAGGTCGGCCTGAACATCGAACTCGAGCGCATCCTCGAAGGCGACATCCCAGTCGAGGAAGCCGAGGAGTTCGTCGGTGGCGTCGATGGTCTCGTCGGAGGAGAGGTAGAAGCCCTGACGGATGTCGAAGACATTGGCGCTGCCGCGGTTCTGGATGACGGAGCGGAGGAAGACGCTCCCGCCGGGCGCGGCCGTGGTCGGCGAGAAGAAGATCGGCTGGACCTGTCCGAGGAATTGGCTGGTCGTGAAGAGCGAGAGCGAGAGATCGCGGACGGCTGGCTGCGCGGGGCCGGAGTAGGGGTAGAGGAAGCGTGCGCCGGCGCGGTCGTCGGCGTGGAGTTCGATGATGTCGCCGGCGCCGGTGCCGCCGGTGGGGTAGGCGGGGTTCATGGTGGCGACGAACCACGCGGTGCCGGGGGCCTCGTTGCCGACGGGGTCGTGGCCGAGGCCGATGGCGTGGCCGAGTTCGTGCATGGCGCTGATGAGGAAGTTGTAGCCGTTGAGCGGCACGGGCTGCATGAGCTCGGCGGGCGTGGGGTCGGTGTAGAAGTTGTAGCCGACGCCGTCGGGCGCATCGGAGAAGAAGATGTCCATGTCGAACCACTGCGCGCCGCTGTTGACGAGGAAGGTGACGCCGATGGTTCCGGGGTCGAGTTCGGAGGCGGGGACGGCGAGCGTGTCGGAGAAGCCGTCGAAGTGGTCGGGCTCGTAGTCCTGATCAAGATCGGCGAACTGGTAGGCAAAGTTGCTCTTGGGGACGGTGCTCCACTCGGCCATCGCCGAGAGGATCAGGTCGTGGATCTCGGTCTCGGGCGGGAAGGTGCCGGGGTAGAGGTAGCGGACCGAGGTCGCGCCCGCCCAGCGGACATTCTGGCCGTTGACGGCGTACCAACTAAAGGCGTGCGCGCCGGAGTGCACGGACGCGGCGAGCAGCGACGCGGCGATGAAAGGTGCGTTTGCGCGGCTCACGGTGCTTCCTCCGTCCCGGTGATGGGCTCTGCGCCGGCGGCGCTCTTGAGCGGGACGGCGCGGTGATCGGCGGTTACTCGTTTGCCGGCGGGTTCGTGGAGGTTGTGGTCGCGGCTTGTCGCGAGGATCGGCGCGACGGCGGCGCGGAAGTCGGCGAGCGACATGGCCGCGTCCGCGACGGGCGCCTCGGCGTGGTTCTGCTTTGCCGGCGCGGGGACGACGCGGACGCCGGACTGCGCCGGGGGGGTGGCGGGGGTGGGTTGATGATGCGCAGCCGCGCAGGGCGCGGCGGCGCGGGTGATGACGCCGCGGGCGTCGATGGCTGTGACGGGGAGGCCCTCGGCGGAGTGGATGCGCTCGATGCCGCGATCGTCGGCGATGATGCGGAAGGAGCCGCGGTCCATGCCGACGACGGGGTGGACCTTGCATGTGGGGAGGATGAAGAGGGCCCATCGCTGGCCGGATTGGTAGTCGGGCGCGCAGCAGAGGCGCATCTGCCATTCATCGACGGCGCCGCCGGGGACGGTGAGCGTCATCGTGGCCGGGGCGTCGGGGTAGTGGCCCTTGAGGTACTGGATGTTGGTGAGGGTGAGTTCGGTCTCGATGCGGCGCGGGTTCGCGGCCCAATAGGAGCGGACGGAATGGATGTCGGCGATGACCGCCTGTGCCGCGTGATCGGCGATGGCGGTGAGCGTCATGTCGGCGGTGCAGGCGCGGGCCGGTGCGGCGGGCGTGAGCGCGGCGAGAGCCGCGAGCGCGAATGACGCGGCGAGCGGAACAAATCGGGTCTTCATGCTGACTCCGTGCGTGCGTGGGCCGGTCCTTGGGGGGATCGGGCCGCGACGGGAGTATGCGCCGGGCGTGCCGGGTGACCAGCGGAAAACCGGGGCGCGGGGTCGGGGGAGGGGTTATCGGGGCGGAATAGGTGGGAGAGTGTGTTGCCAAGCGCGCCCGGGGGGATTCGAACCTCCGACCTGCGGTTTAGGAAACCGCCGCTCTATCCTGCTGAGCTACGAGCGCACTGCGGGATGATAGGGGATGGAGGCAGGCAGCAGTCACCGGGCAGCAGGCAACGATCGATTGATGGAAGTGCACGGGCAAGTCTTCGACTTGCCCATGGCACTCGGATGGAATGGAAGCCCTCCCCGACCCCTGCTTGGACCCCCTCCGCCTCACTCCGTTCGGCACCACC
>CAZSLT010000140.1:0-7292 GCA_964607595.1 uncultured Phycisphaeraceae bacterium | reverse complement strand
CGCGTGTGCCGACGGGCATGAAGGCGGGCGTGTCGAATGAGCCGTGGGGTGTGGTGACGACGCCGACGCGGGCGCGGGAGGAGATGTCGCGGTGCGAGATGGTGAAGGAGAGGGGCATCGGTGGGGAGTTTAGAGAAAGCACGGAGCAGAGATTCGGACAACCAATCTGTCGTGCTTCGCACGCCGACTCCCCCGCCCCCCCGCTGAGCGCGGGGGAGGGAGTGAGACATGGAATGGATTTTGGGTGACCCCCACCGTCGCTCGCTCCGCTCACGACACCTCCCCCGATAGGGATCGGGGGAGGGCGCGGTCGGGCCGCTTTCGGCATATTCAGTTGAGCGGGTTGCCGTCTTTGCGGCTTTGTTCTTCGAGGAAGCGGCGCTCTCTGGCGGTCAGGGATTGGAGGCCGTCGCGCGAGACTTTCTCGAGAATCTCATCGACGCGCCGGCGTTCCTGGAGCGAGGGGGTTTCGCGTTTGGATGCGGGCTTGCCCTTGCGGGGCGGGGCGGGGCCGAAGACATCGAAGAAGTCGTCGAGGAGGTGGGTGCGACGGATGAGGAAGTAGCCGGCGATGCCGCCGCCGATGTGTGCCGCGTCGCCGCCGGCGTTCTGCCCGCCCATGAGGAGATTGAGCGCGGCGAGCGCGAAGAGGATGTAGGCGCCGGCGCGGACGGTGGTGGGGATGATGAACATGATGAGCATCGTCTGGTTGCCGGCGACATACGCGGCCCCCAGGAGGATGCCGAAGACGCCCGCGGAGGCGCCGACGAGCGGCGTGAATGGCGAATTGAAAAGGAACCCCGGCAAACCAACGCCTGTGAGTGCGAGGAGGTTGAGCAGGAGGTAGACGGCGGCGCCGCAGATTCCGCAGGCGAGGTAGAAGGCGAGAAAGCGCTTTCTGGTCTTGAGCGCCTGCTCGACAAGGGGTCCGAAAAAGAAGATCCCGATCATGTTGAAGAGGAGGTGATTGGAGTCGGCGTGCAGGAACTGGAATGTGATGAAGCGCCAGACCTCGCCGTTGGTGAAGCCACGGATGGTGGAGAAGTGGCCGTAGGCCGCGATGGGGGCCATGGTCATCACGGGCGGGTTGCCCCCGGGGGGGGCGGGGCCGGAGGGCACGCCGACGACGATGTTCTGGGAGACGAAGACGGCGTCGATCAGGAAGACCAGGACATTGATGATGATGAGCCAAGTGGTCATGGAGAACGCGGAGGGCCGAAGTCGGATGCCGCCTGGCGTGCCGCGGGGCGGATCGGATCGTGCGTAGTCGCGGTCTGCCAGTGCCATGGGCGCGGTGTTCCCCTGTGCGTTCGGGGCGCGGAGCGCGGCCCGGGGTGATCATTCGGGATCGGGGCCGGAGGATATCAGGACTCGCGCTTCTGCTGCGAGAGTCGCGCCAGCGAGCGTTTCTCGCCGGATGAGAGTGAGTCCATGCCGGTGGCGGAGATTTTGGAGAGGAGTCGGTCGAGTTCCTGATCGTCCTTGGCGCGTCGGTCCTCGGTCCGTTCGTGCTTGCGGCGTTCGGCTTCGGCCTCGCGTTCTTCCTTGCGGATGGCCGCGAGGATGGGGTCGTTCGCTCCCCCGCCGGCGCCCGGCCCCGCGCTCCACGGTCCGTCGCCGGCGATGTCCTGCTCGGCGCGGAGGCGCTGGCGTTCGGCCCAGCACGCGGCGGCGCCGAAGATGGCGATGAGGACGAGCATGACCTCGTCGAGGACTGTGGCCGCGAGGATGCCGAGGATCATGGCGCCGAGAAAGCCGATGTTGACGGCGTACTCGGTGGCGCGCCGGTAGCCGATGCGTGGCCACATGAGGGCCTGGACGATTCGTCCGCCGTCGAAGGGGAACATGAGCAAGGCGAGGTTGAAGAGGAGGATGTAGGCGTTGGTGACATGGAAGGCGAGCAGGAGCGCGAATGGCCAGTAGGGGTGGAACTCGGGCAGCCCCATGAAGATGGATGCGGGGTGGATGAGGTTGAAGACGATGGCGTCCGCCGCGCCGAGGAAGGCCAGGGCGATCGAGGTGAGCGCGAGGATGGCGACATTGACGGCGGGGCCGCCGATGGTGGTGATGAGGTGGGCGCGCCACTTCTGCGGCGGCATGGTGAGCGCGACGCCGCCGAAGGGGAGCATGACGATGCGGTCGGCCTCGCCGCCGACGGCGCGGCAGGCGAAGCAGTGGCCGAACTCGTGGAGGAGGACAATGACAAAGAGCGCGATCATTGAACCGGCCATGTAGAGGATGCCGCCGTTGTCGGGCGGGATCGACCAGAGGAGCATCGAGATCATGAAGAGCACGGTGGCGAGGTGGATGCGGACCTCGATGGCGCGGAAGCGGAAGAGAAAGAGCGACCATCCGACGGGGTTGTCGGGGTTCTCCATGAGGCGCGCCAAGAAGCGCGACCACCGCCCCCCCCCCCGTTCCCCGCTCTTGTGGTCGGCGTCGAACTGGTTGTAGTCGCGGTCGTGGAGACTCATGGGATCAGGTTCTTCCGCATGGCGAGCAGGAGCGCGAGCATGGACTTGGCGTCCATGAGGCGGTCGGGCGAGGTGGTCGGCGCGTCGAGCATGGCCAGGACGGTCTTGAGGGGCGTGGGGTGGACCTCGATTCGTTCGTCCAGCTCGAGGCGCTGACCGACGGGGGTGAGTGAGGTGGCGACGAAGGTGTGCATCTCTTCGTCGCTTAAACCGGGAGAGGTGAGGAATGTTCCGGCGGGGCGGAGGAGGTCGGCGCGGTGGCCGGTTTCCTCGATGAGTTCGCGGGCGGCGCAGTCGATGGGCGGCTCGGGCGGCTCCAGGGTGCCGGCGGGGAACTCCCAGAGCCATCCGGCGGTGGCGACGCGGAGGTTGCGGATGAGCAGGAGGCGGCCGTCGTCCAGGACGGGGACGATGCAGACGGCGCCCGGGTGGCGGACGACATCGCGCGAGACGACGGAGCCGTCGGGCATGGTGAGGGAGACGGCCTCGAAGTCGAACTTGACGCCTTTGTGGATGAGCCGGCGTTCGCATTTCGGTTGCATCGCGGGGATGATAGGGGCGTGGACGGACGACCCGACGACTCCCCGACTTCGCGCGAGATGACGCCCGGCGAGCCATTGATCCGGCTGGTCGGTGTGCGGAAGCGGTTCGGGGCGCAGGTGGTGCTCGACGGGCTGGATCTGTCGATCCCGGCGGGGCAGACGATCGTGGTGCTGGGGCCGAGCGGGTCGGGCAAGTCGGTGCTGCTCAAGCACATCGTGGGGCTGATCCGGCCGGACTCGGGGGAGGTGTGGTTCGGCGGGGACCGGGTGGACACGATGGGCGAGCGCGACCTGGCGCGGGTGCGGAAGCAGATCGGGTTTCTGTTCCAGTTGTCGGCGCTGTTCGACTCGATGACGGTGCGGGAGAACCTGGAGTTTCCGCTGACGGAGCACACGCAGCTGCGGCCGGGGGAGCGTCGGGAGCGGGTGGCGGAGGTGCTGGACAGCGTGGACCTGGAGGGGGTGGAGCAGAAGTTCCCGTCGCAGTTGTCGGGGGGTCAGCAGAAACGGGTGGCGCTGGCGCGGGCGATCATTCAGAAGCCGCGGGCGATTCTCTACGATGAGCCGACGACGGGTCTGGACCCGATGCGCGCCGACGGGATCGCGCAGTTGATCAACCGGATGAAGGACCGACTCGGGGTGACGAGCGTGGTGGTGACGCACGATCTGGAGGCCGTGGCCAAGGTGGCGGACCGTGTCGTGCTGCTGATGGACGGCGTGCTGATCGCCGACGGGCCGCTCGAGCATCTGCGGGAGAGCGATGACGATCGGGTGCGGCACTTCATCGAGGGCAAGGATTGGGAGGCTAACGGGGCGGTGCGAGGGGCGAAGACATGAAGACGGCGGCGCGTGATTTCATCGTCGGGTTGACAGCGATCCTCGGGATCGCGGGGCTGGCGTTCATGCTGATCCTGTTCGGCGAACTGAGCATCGCCAAGCCCCCCCACTACGCGCTGACGCTGCAGCTGGACACCGCGGCGGGGGTGACCAAGGCGTCGCCGGTGACGATGAACGGGGTGAAGATCGGGAATGTCGTGCGGCTGTCGCCGGCGGAGGACCCGCGGATGGGGGCGGTGATTGATCTTGCGATTCGCGAGGGCGTGCGCGTGCCGCGGGGATTCTCGGTGAAATTGGATCGCGGTCTGGTGGGGGACACGAGCGTGGAGCTGACGCCGCCGGCGATGGATGCCGGCGCGGGGCCGCTGGAGTTTGTCGGCGAGGGCGAGACGATCCGCGCCGAGGCCAAGGGGATGTTCGATGAGATCACGAACATGCTCGGCGGTCGGCTGGACAAGGTGGAGGACGCGGTGGACTCGTTCAACGAGTTGAGCCGCACCTACACGGAGATCGGGCAGCGCGTGAAGGTGATGCTCGAGGACCGGTCGGTCGAGGATGTGGACTCGGGCGGGCAGGCGGGGAACATCGCGACGGCCGTAAAGCGGCTCGACCGGGCGATCGCGCAGGCGAACGAGTGGCTGGGGGATGAGGCGCTGCGGAGCGATGTGCGGACTTTCGCGCAGAAGGGCTCGGAGGCGGCCGAGGGGATGGCGGGCGCGGTGGATGCGTGGAAGGAAGCCGCGGGAACGCTGCAGACACAGGCGGGGGCGATCGGTGAGGACCTGGGCGATCTGTCGATCCGCGTGGAGAAGACGGCGGAGCAGATGGGCGTGGTGCTCAACGAGATGCAGTACCTGCTGGGGCAGGTGAACTCGGGGCAGGGGACGCTGGGGCAGCTCGTGCAGAACCCGGACCTGTTCAACTCGCTCAATGACGCGGCGCGGCGGCTGGAGAAGGTGTTGATCGAGGCGCAGCTGCTGCTGGAGAAGTACCGCAAGGAAGGGATCCCGATCCAGTTCTGACGATGAGCACGGGACGACTGCCATTTGATCCGGGGAAGATGACGAACGCCGCGCCGGACGACGGGCGCGGCGGCGATGGTGTGGTGCGCGTCGGCGAGTTGTGCCGCATGATCGGCGGGGCGCTGCGGAAGGGGCTGCCGGCGAGGGTGCGGGTGGTGGGCGAGGTGAGCGGCTGCCGCGAGCGGACGCACTGGTACTTCGACCTCAAGGATGAGGAGGCGGTGATCTCGTGCGTGATGTTCGCGCCGCAGGCGCGTCGCGGCGGGACGGGCGCGCTGCTTGAGAACGGCCGGCAGGTGGTGGTGACGGGGCGGGTGGATTTCTTCGACAAGCAGGGGCGGACGCAGGTGTACGCGGAGGCGGTCGAGCCGGTGGGCGAGGGGCCGCTGGAGGCGAAGTTCCGCGCGCTGGTGGCGGAATTGCGCGGGCTGGGGTGGTTCGACCCCGCACGGAAGCGGGCGCTGCCGACTTTCCCGCGGCGGATCGCGGTGGTGACCTCGCGCACGGGCGCGGCGCTGCAGGATGTGCTGGTGATGGCGGGGCGAAGGTGCGCGGCGGTGGAGATCGCGGTGGTAGATGCGCGGGTGCAGGGCGATGGCGCGGCGGGCGAGGTGTCGCGGGCGATCGCGTGGCTGAGCCGCGAGCATGAGCGGCTGGGGATCGACGCGGTGCTGGTGACGCGTGGCGGCGGGTCGATGGAGGACCTGTGGGCGTTCAACGAGCGGGTGGTTGCTGAGGCGATTCTCAAGTGCGCGGTGCCGGTGGTGGCCGCGATCGGGCACGAGACGGATGTGACGATCGCGGAACTGGTGGCGGATGAGCGGTGCGCGACGCCGACGCAGGCGGCGATGCGCTTAACGCCGGACCGGGCGGCGCTGGCGGAGCAGATCGCGCAGTGGCGGACGCGGGCGCGGCTGACGGTGATGCGTCGGGTGGAGCAGGAGGAGCGCCGGGTCGCGGCGGCGCGGCGGCGGCGGGCGCTGAGCGCGCCGGGGGAAGTGGTGGAGCGCGCGGGGGTGCGGTTGATGCGGGCGCGGGGCGATCTGATCGCGGCGGCGACCGGGCGGATCGGCGATGCACGGCTTCGGGCGGGGGCGCTGGGCGCTCGGCTGGCGAAGTCGCGCCCGGAGGCGGCGCTAGCGGCGCGGGGCGAGATGCTCAGCGGCCGGCGAGAGTCGCTGCGGAGGGCGCTGGTGCACCGTGTGGCGATGTGCGCTTCGCGCTTGGCGAGGCGCGGGCGGTGCTGGGGGCGGTGGGGCCGATGGAGGTTCTGGGGCGGGGATATTCGGTGACGCTGGGCGCGGACGGGCGCGTCATGCGGAGTGCGGGGGATGCGGAAGCGGGCGAGCGGATCGTGACGGTGCTGGCGGATGGAAGAGTGCGCTCGGTGGTGGAGAAGACATTCACCACAGAGGACACAGAGAACACAGAGAGGAAGAAAGGAAACGGAAAGAGAAAGCAAGGGGAGGGGCAGATGGGGTTGTTTTAGGGAGGGAGCGAATCACCCCTTGTCACTTTGTGACGGAGTGGCGGCACCCCGCGAGGTCATCATGGGTACTGCATTTCAGATCTTAGCCGACAAGGGGTTTATTGGCTGGCGGACCGTCGAGATCGGCTGGCTGCACGGATGGCTGTCTATGCATGACATTTCGCTATTTGCCAAGCACACTGCAGATGCTCCCACATCTGAACTGATAAGAAGTCTGCTCAACCGCCTAACTTCACCGAACCAAACGGATTTGCAAGGAATAAGCGCGGAATTGGCCGAACTGGCTTCTCGCGATCCAGTGGCTAGCGATGTTGCGATGGAACGATGGCGGTACGCCCAGTTAGTAGAATTGGAGTCAAAGTATTTATCTTGGGAAGAAAAGGTTACAGAACTCGAGATCATACGAGCACGGTTCGGATATCCAGACGATATGGCCGACTGTTCACGGTATCCTTCGCATGGGTCTTCTGTATATGAAGACCCACTTGATTCACTGAAAGAGACGATCCGGTCACTCGATATGCGATTGACTGATAGTGATCGAGGCTGAGTCCGATGGATGCACTGCTTGCCACAGCACGGGAAAGCAGTGGCACCCTTATCCCAAGGCGTCGGAGCACCGCGTGAACGCGGTGGCACCCGGTGAACGCAGAGAGTCAGAGCAGAACGGAGGGCGCAGAGGGGATTCGGGAGTGGCGCCCGGGCGTGATGGCATGACTCGCTGGATTGGCCCCTCTCCCCGTCGCTCCTGTCGTCGCGACGACCCTCTCCCGATGGGGAGAGGGTGGTGAGTCGGTAGACTGAAGCCATGCCGCCCGGAAAGAAAAAGATCGGCTCGGTGAAGAAGGCTGGTGGTGCCGGCGCCGGTGAGGATTTCTCGTTCGAAGACGGGATGGAGCGGGTGGAGGAGATCATCGAGCAGATCGAG
>CAZSLT010000139.1:3444-7350 GCA_964607595.1 uncultured Phycisphaeraceae bacterium | reverse complement strand
CCCCAGCCGCGCCTGCGCCTCGGCCCCGCTGACGACCTCCGCCGACAACTCCGCGCCCCGGCGGACCGCGTCGTACAGGCCCGGCCCGTCCAACTCGTTCAGCAGCCGCTTTGTCGCGCGGACCGCCTCAATCCCCGCCTTGGCGAGCCGGTCCGTGATCGACGCGACCCGGGCGTCGAGTTCCTCGCCGGGGACCACCTCGCTCACGAGCCCCATCTCCATCGCCCGCGTCCCGCTCATCGTCCCGCCCTCGAGCAGCACCCTTCTCGCTCGCCCCGCGCCGATCCTATTCACGAGCCACGGCGCGACGACCGCCGGGCACACCCCCAGGTCCACCTCGGGATACCCCAGTTTGGCGTCGGGGTGGGTCACGGCGATGTCGCAGACGCCGACGATCCCGCAACCCCCGCCGATGGCCGCGCCGTTCACTCTCGCGATCGTCGGCATGGGCAGCGACCGCAGCGAGATGGTCGCCTCGGCGATCATGGCCAGCAGTTGACGCACCCCCTCCCGGTCCCGCAGCACGGCCTTGAGGTCCATGCCCGCGCAGAACACCGCGCCCGCCCCCGTGACGACACACGCCGAAACGCCCTCCATCGCACGCAGTTCCGCGAGGCGGGCCTGCAGGTCCACGAGCATCTCGCGCGACAGCGCGTTCCGCTTGTCCGCCCGGTTGAGCGTGAGCGTCGCGGTCGTCCCCGCCATCGAGATCGTCGCCAGTTGGGTCATCGCGTGCGAGTGTACCGCCGGGGCCCGACCCCAAAAACGAACAAGCCCGGCACTCCGAGGAGGCCGGGCTCATTCTTGGGGGGGGGCTTGGTAGCGGCCGCGACCGAGGGGTCAGTGGCCGGATGCTTTCTGCTGAGCAGTATAACCATACTTCCGCTTGAGCGGCTTGACAACCAGACCGCTGCGAATCGCGGTTGTGGATACATCCGCCCGGACGGGCTTGCCATCGACGAGGATCGTCATCTTCTGCAGATTCGGCTTGAACATCCGCCGGGAGATGCCGGAGGTCTTGAGGCCGAAGCCGCCCTTCTTGACCGCGGCACCGCTCCGGGCAATCCGATTGCCGAAGGTGACGCCTTTTCCAGTGAAGTAGCAGGTCTTGGACATCGGTCGCTCCGTTCGGCGGCTCCCCAGCGGGAACACCGGCCGACTTGGGGCGAAGACTGTAGCGTGCCGTCCACCCGCCCGCAAGTGAGCGGACGGGAGTTTTCCACACTCCGCCGCTCCACTCCCCTACCCTGCCCCGTGATGCCCGCGTGCCGCGTCCTTTCACTGCTGGCCGCCTCGATCCTGAACCCGGGAGACCCCATGCCCCCCGCCCGACACTCCTCCACTGCCCCCCCCGACGGGGCCCCCGCCCACACCAATCGCCTCATCCACGAGTCCAGCCCCTACCTCCGCCAGCACGCCCACAACCCTGTGGATTGGCGGGCCTGGGGGCCGGAGGCCTTCGACGAGGCCCGCCGGCGGGGCGTCCCGATCTTCCTCTCGGTCGGGTACTCCACCTGCTACTGGTGCCATGTCATGGAGCGCGAGTCCTTCGAGAGCGCCGACATCGCGCGCGTCATGAACGAGGCGTTCGTCTGCATCAAGGTCGACCGCGAGGAGCGTCCGGATGTGGATGACATCTACATGCAGGCCGTGCAGGTCTTCACCCAGGGACAGGGCGGGTGGCCGATGTCGCTCTGGCTGACGCCCCCCGGCGCACGCGGCGGCGACGACCCCGGCCTCGAACCCTTCTTCGCCGGCACCTACTTCCCCCCCGTCGACGACCCCCGCTACCGCCGACCGGGATTCCCCGTCCTCTGCCGCAACATCGCCGAGGCGTGGAAGGACCAGCGCGAGGCCGTACTCTCACAGGCCGAGCGCACGACCTCGCTCATCCGCGAGCAACTTGGCGCGGCGACCGAACCCGTGCGCATCGATGCCGCGCAGCTCGCCCAAGGCGTCGAGATCCTTCTGCGGATCTATGACACCGAGCACGGCGGCTTCGGATCCGGCCCCACCAAGTTTCCCCAGCCCGTCTACCTCGATTACCTCATGACGGTCGCCCCCGGCATCGACGACCCCGCGGCCGCGAACGCCGTCGACACCGCCGTCCGCCACACGCTCGACCGCATGGCCACCGGCGGCATCCACGACCACCTCGCCGGCGGGTTCCACCGCTACTCCGTGGACCCCCAATGGATCGTTCCCCACTTCGAGAAGATGCTCTACGACAACGCGCAGCTCGCCTCGACGCTGGCGATGCGCTACGACCGCGCCGCTGATCCGCTCGATGCGCGCGTGCTCCGTCAGACGCTCGGCTATGTCCTGCGAGAGATGACCGACGCCCGCGGCGGGTTCTACTCGGCGCAGGACGCCGAGACCGATCACCGCGAGGGGCTGACCTACCTCTGGTCGATGGATGAACTCCGGGCCGCGCTCGGCGACGAGGACGCACGCTTCGCGGCCCGCGTGTATTCGGTGGACCGCGGCGCCAACTTCCGCGACCCGCACCACCCGAACGACACGCCCGCCAGCGTGCTGGTCATGCCGGCACGCCCGGACGAGCTCGCCCGGCGCGAGCAGCTCACGAGCGAGGCGTTCCTGGCACGACTCGACGCCATCAACGCCCGGCTCCTGGCCCATCGAAGGGCCCGCCCGCAGCCGGGCACGGACGACAAGGTCATCGCGGCATGGAACGGGCTGATGATCGCCGGGATGAGCGACGGCGCCCGCGTGCTGCATGATGAGAAGTACCTCGACGCCGCGGAACGCGCCGCGAGGTTCGTCATCGAGACCATGCGTGGCCAGAGCGGCGAACTCATGCGCATCTGGCGCGATGGGCGCGTCTCCACGCCCGCGTTTCTCGAAGACCACGCGATGCTCGCGCACGGACTGGCGTCCTTGGCGCGGGCGCAGCGGGCGATGGGGCGCGACGACGCGTGGGCCCTCTCGAACGCCGCGGCGATTGTCGATCGCGCCTTCGCGCAGTTCGCGGGAGGCGAGGGCGAGCCGGGCGTCCTGTATGACACACTCCCCGGCCAGTCTGACCTCATCGTGCGCACGCGCTCGGTCTACGACGGGGCGATTCCCGCGGCGTCGAGCGTCATGCTCCACGCGCTGCTCGACCTGCACGAACTCACCGGCCGTGGGTCCCACCTTGACCGGGCGAAATCGGTGCTCGCCTCGCTCAGCCGCGCGATCCGCGAGTCGCCGGTCGGCTCGATCAACGCCACCCGCGCTCTCTACCGCGTGCTGCAACTCGACCCGGCGTTTCCCGACACCCTCGGCGAGCCGCCCGATGAGCCGGTCGTTCTCGACCAGGCGCCGGTGGAGGTCTTCGCGCCCGGCGAGCGGCTCACCGTCACGAAGGACGCCTGGGCCGAACTGCCGATCGAGCTGCGCATCGCGCCCGGGTTCCACATCAACGCCCCCGAGCCCGGCGTCGAGGGCATGATCGGTCTGAGCGTGCGCCTTGAGGGCGGCAGCGGCGTGGAGATGGAGGTCGTCACCCCCCCCGCTCGTGTGTATGAGGGCGGCGCGCTGCCCACGGGGGAAGGCCCGCTCATGGTGTACGACTCCACAGTTTTGGTGAAACTGAGACTTCGTCGCAACAATTCTGAGTGGCGCGGCACGCCGATCATCGTCATCACCTATCAGGCGTGCACCGACGATGCATGCCTCGCGCCGATGCAGATTGAACTCGATCTGGCCCTCGATCCGGGCTGACACAAGAGGGATCGAATGTTAGATTGCCGACACCCCCGAGCGGGGCGTGGAGGTGATCGCATGCAGCCGTATGGAAGTGATGAATTTGGACACGAGCACGCGTCGTATTCACCGCCGACAGCCGCCGGCGCGATCCCTCCCCCGGCATCGACATGGCCGATCGTCTGCGGCGTCATCGGCATC
>CAZSLT010000139.1:0-3344 GCA_964607595.1 uncultured Phycisphaeraceae bacterium | reverse complement strand
TCGACATGGCCGATCGTCTGCGGCGTCATCGGCATCCTGGTGGCGCTCGCCGAGGCCGCATTCGCCACGGCGTGGGGCACTGGGATATCGATCTATCTCCAAAATCAGGAACGCATAGCGCGATTCCCGAATCATCCGGCGAAGGATGCCGTTCACGCTACTGTCGAGCTCATCAACTGCGGCCTCGTCCTTGTGCTCGCACTCGTGCTCTTCATCGCCTCGATCCAGCTCATCCGCCGGCGGAAGTCGGGCGTCCGGCTGGCGTCGATCTGGGGACTGGCGAGGATGGTGCTGGCCGCGGTCTACACCGCCGGGGCCATCCTGGCCGCGACCTTCGCGAGCGCCAATCGGATGGGCGGCGTGAACGAGGGCGAGTTCATCGGCGCCCTCCTGATTCTCTACATCCCGCTGTTGCTGCTGACCGTCGCGTACCCGATCATGCTGCTGCTCTGGCTCGGCCGCGGAAAGGTCGGCCGGGAGACGGATCTGTGGAAGTAGCGGCCCCCGGAGGGCGATGTGCGTTGCAAGTCCTGCGATTATCCCCTGTGGACCATCCGTGCGCGCGTCTGCCCCGAGTGCGGATCGCCCTTCGCGCCATCTGACTTCGAGTACGCCCGCAACTCCGTCCGCTTCGGGTGCCCGCACTGCGACCAGTCTTATTTCGGGACGGACGATCGCGGCCACCTCACGCCGCGGTCCTTCGAGTGCGTCGGCTGCCGCCACCGGATCGACATGGACGAGATGGTGCTGCTGCCCCGCGAGGGCGTGCACGAGCGGCAGACGCAGGTGTACCACCTGCCGTGGTCCGACAAGGAACGCGGCTTCTTCTCGCGCTTCTTCGGCATGATCGGCTGGGGCATGGGCCGCCCCGGCGACATCGGGCGCGCCCTGCCGCAGACGATGACCACCTCCTCGGCGCTCGGCTACTCGATGCTCATCAACATCATCGGCAAAGCGCTGGGCATCGGGTCGATCATCTTGCTCTTTACGATCATGATGATGGCCGGGTCTCAGGGCGGCGGCGCGCCGCTGATGGGCGGCGTGTTCCTATTCTCGATGATCGCCGTGTTCGGCGCCTGGGTGCTGGCGTGGCTGGTCGGTGTGCTGATCTGGGGTGTGCTCACGCACTGGTTCATCGGCGGCGTCGGGCGTGAGCATGTCACCGTCGGGCGCACCATCCAGGTCATCTGC
This sequence comes from uncultured Phycisphaeraceae bacterium, assembly GCA_964607595.1. GTDB lineage: Bacteria > Planctomycetota > Phycisphaerae > Phycisphaerales > UBA1924 > JACKHC01. Next base: position 2,153 of record CAZSLT010000139.1, on the reverse strand, counting down.
CTGACCAGCGGGCCGATGATCCTCACAGCCGTCCCCTGCCTCGGGTACTACGGCCTGCAGTACGCGGGGATGGTGTGGTGGATGATCGCGGCATCGATTGCGCTGCGCCCCCTGCACGGCTGCAGCGGGGCAAGGGCCGCGGTCGCGACGATCGCCCCGCCGCTGATTGCGTTGACTGTCGTCATCGGCCTGATCGTCGCGTGGTTCTACTTCATCATCAACACGGCCACGATGGCGACCGCGCGGGGCGGGGCGATGTGGGCGGGGATCGACCGGGCCCGGGCCAACAGCATCGGCAACGCCATCACCGCCGAGGTTTCGCTGATCGGCGGGTCCTACCCGACGCACGGCGTCGAGATGCTCCGTCACGGCACCCTCACCGAGAGCGATCTGTTCACATCAACCAACATGGTCGACAGCATCTCGGCGCGCGTCATCGATGTGCCGCTCTCCAGCTTCAGGTTTGACCAGCAGGCCGTCGACGACGCGGTCGCCAGTCTGCCCGCGGGCGTTCTGGCTCATCGCGTCGGCGATGTCGTCTTCACATGGCACGGCTTCACGCCCGGCACCGACGGGGATCTGTGGGTCGCCGTCATGGCGCCGCCGACCGGCTCCGGGGGCGCGACGAACGGTGCCTCGTGGTGGGCCGTCGAGGCGGACGGCGATGTCACCGAGGTGACAACCGTCGCCCGACCCTCGGACCTGGCGGCGCAGAACCGCCTCCGCGCCGGTCATGGCCTGCCCGCGCTGCCTGATCTGGAAACGGTCACGGACCATTACCCGCGTTTCCCCTGACCGAAACCACGCGGCGTGCGCAAAAAACCACCCGCGACAGGGTTGAGCCCGCCGCGGGTGTCTCGTGAGGGACGTGGAGATCGATCTGGTTCACTTCCCGGGCCGGAGGGATGCCCCGGAGGGAACTGGACCGTGGTGATCGCTCACGGTGACAACCGGCCCGGCCCGGCCGCTATTCGCGCCGATCCAGAAAAATTTGCACCCCCCCAACAAAGCCCCCCTATCGGACCTCGGGCACCCGCCCGCACTCGGGGCAGAGCGTATGGGGATCGATCCCGGCCAGGTCGTAGCCGCAGGACAGGCAGTGCCCTTCCAGCAGTTTGAACTCCTCGATCGTCGGCGCGCCCAGCAGCCCCACACGGAGCCCCTTGCGCTTGAGCAGCCGCGTCGCGTTCGCGTTCACGCTCAGCACGACCAGCAGATTCAGGAGCGGGAGCAGCAGCCCGATGATCAAAAGGAAAATGCTCACCGGGTGGCGACGCTGCGCGACCATCATGAACACGACACTCACCGCCGCGGCCAGCAACGAGGCGAAGTACAGCCCCTGGACCACCGAGAGCATCAGGATCGAACCCCGAAGCGTACCGCTCGAAACAAGAGAGGCCGCAAAGAACAGCACCATCGTCGAGCACAGCAGCCCAAGGACGCTGAACTGCAACCAGCGCTGCGTACGGGCGACGCGTCTCAGATCCATCGGCTTCCCGCTCATTGACTCCCCGCGCGGATCGCCGCCTGGGCCGCGGCCAGACGCGCCACCGGCACGCGGAACGGCGAGCACGAGACATAGTCCATCCCGGCCTCGTGACAGAACCCGACCGAGTCGGGGTCCCCGCCGTGCTCGCCGCAGATTCCGATCTTGAGCCCGGGGCGCGCCGCGCGCCCCTTCTCGACGCCCATCGTCACCAGCACACCCACGCCGGAGCGATCGAGCGACTGGAACGGGTCGCGCTCGAGAATTCCCTGCGCCAGGTAGTCGGGCAGAAAGGTGTTCACATCGTCGCGCGAGTAGCCGAACGCGAGCTGCGTCAGGTCATTCGTGCCGAACGAGAAGAAGTCCGCCACGCCGGCGATCTCGTCGGCCGTCACGCATGCCCGGGGGACCTCGATCATGGTGCCGATCAGGATGTCCAGCCGGCCGCCGAACTTCTTGGCCTTCTTGACCGCGTCGATCGTGCGCTCGGTCCGCTCGCGCAGCAGCGCCAACTCGGCCCGCGTGCCCACCAGCGGGATCATGATCTCCGGCACGGCCTTGATCTTCTTCCCGGCGCACGAGATCGCGGCCTCGACGATCGCCCGCACCTGCATCTCCAGGATCTCGGGGTAGGTCACCGCCAGCCGGCAGCCGCGGTGCCCGAGCA
>CAZSLT010000138.1:0-7393 GCA_964607595.1 uncultured Phycisphaeraceae bacterium | reverse complement strand
CGCGATCGCGGCCGCGCGGCGCGTTCGGGTATACTCTTCGGCTCGGTCCCGGCCCCCGACGGGAGTGTCGGGGGCGGGGGGGCGAGCCGACGTAGCTCAGCTGGTTTAGAGCGGCGGATTCATAACCCGCAGGTCGGTGGTTCGAGTCCACCCGTCGGCACTGTTTCGGGCCGGGTAACATCTCCCGGCAGACATCCCGGGCGTATAGCTCAGTTGGCTAGAGCGCTGTGTTCACACCGCAGAGGTCACTGGTTCGAGCCCAGTTACGCCCATTCCAAGAGGGCCCCGTCGAGTCGTCGGCGGGGCCTGATCGCGCGCGGGGGAATTGACGGATTTCATTCGGAGCATCGATGCATCACTCGGCTGATGGCCGACGCGGCCCGTCCTCTCCAAGAGGACGAGGCGGACGCGACGCCGGAACATCTCGATACAACGACGACCGACGCGGCGGCCGGGGCGGACGCGACACGCGCAACCAGGGACCGCCCATGCGCGTCATCCCCGCGCGCCAGGTCGTCTACCGCGTCGTCATGCACCAGATCCGCAAGTACCCGGACCTGGAACTCTGCGGCATCGACACCACCCGCCTCGAGCCCCGCGACGCCGCCCTCGCCCACGCCATCTACGACGCCGTCCTCCGCCGTTGGCTCACGCTCCGCCACATCGTCGAGGGCTTCCTCGAGAGCGAATGGGACCTCGTCGACCCGCGCATCCGTGCCGCGCTCCTGTGCGGCGCCGCGCAGCTCCTCCTCATGGACCGCCTGCCGGCGCACGCCGTCGTCGCCGACTCCGTCGAATGGGTCAAGCACCAGGCCGGTCCCCGCGCCGGCGGCATGGTCAACGCCGTCCTCCGACGCGTCGACGAACTCATCCTCCGCACCGATCCCAACGCGCCGCCCGCCGCCGAGCCGCCACCCCCGGCCGCCGACACCGACGAGCACGAACAGGCCATGCGCGCCTCGCTCAAGCCCGGCCCGCCCCCCGCGCTGCCGACCGACGAACGAGGCCGACGCGAGCGATGGACCGATCGGCGCGACGAGATTCCGCTGGCCGACGGCACTGCCCTCGCCCTCCGCGCACAGGTCCTGCCCGCCGACGCCGACCGCCGGCTCTCCATCGCGACCAGCCACCCGCTCGAATTGATCCGTTCCTGGCTCAAGTCGATCGACCGGCGCGAGGTGCGCCAGATCGCCCTTCACGGCATCGCCGCCCCCTCGACCGTCGTCAACACCGCCAACGCCGCCGCCGAGTTGCCCATCGGCCCCGGCGCCTTCATCGAGCACGCCGCCCCCGGCCATCATGTCTGGACCGGCCCGTACGAGGCGCTGGCGGACCTGATGCGCTCGCGGAACGACATCTGGGTGCAGGACCCCGCCTCCTCCCTCGCCGTGCAGTCCGTCGAGGACATGAAGCCCGCCGTCGTGCTCGACATGTGCGCCGGACTGGGCACCAAGACCCGACAACTCGCCGCGGCGTTCCCCGAGGCCAAGATCATCGCCACCGATAAAGACCGTGGCCGTTTCGAGAAATTGAAAGCACTCTTCGCCGGTCACCCGCGGGTGCAGGTCGTGGAATGGCCGAAAGAGGGCTCGTCCGGGCTCACGCTCGCCTTCGCCGGCGCGGTGGACATGGTCCTGCTCGATGTGCCATGCTCCAACAGCGGCGTGCTGGCGCGTCGGCTCGAGGCACGCTACCGCTTCGACGCCAAACGCACCGAGGAATTGGCCGCGATCCAGCGCCAGTTGATCGCCGACTCGATCCCGCTCCTGCGCCGCGGCCCCGGATCCATGCCCGGCGGCAGCGCCATCGTCTACTCCACCTGCTCGCTCGACCCGCAGGAGAACGAAGAACAAGCGCGATGGGCCGCCCGCTGGCACGGGATGGAAATCGCCCGCGAACGCCGCCGCACGCCCGAGGGCGGGCCAGGCGAGCCGCCCGAAAGGTATTCGGACGGCTCCTACGCCGTCGTTCTTTCGTAATCGACTCCCGATTCCCCGGTTCGCTACCCCCGGGGGTGGAGGTGGGGTAGGATGCTCACTGGCGGTCGTTTGAGTTCAGAGAGGCCTGAGTTTGCCGAGGTCCGGGCATGAATCTGCTTGAGATCATCACACCCGAGTGCATCAAAGTCCCGCTCGAAGCGACGAGCAAGCGGGCCGTCATCGATGAGCTCGTGGATGTGCTCGCCAAAACGGGGAGAGTCACGAATCCCGCGGCGTTGAAAGACGCCGTCTGGACGCGTGAGTCCACCCGAACCACCGGCATCGGCCACAACCTCGCGATTCCCCACGGCAAGAGCGAGGGCGTCAAAGACTTGGCGATGGCGATCGGCCGCCCGAAAGAGCCGATCGACTTCCTCTCCATCGACAACCGCCCCGTCAAACTCGTCGTCCTGCTCGCCAGCCCGATCGACCGCACCAGCGACCACATCCAGGCCTTGGCCCGCATCAGCCGACTGATGACCTCCGAAGAGTTCCGCGAGAAGATGTACGAAGCGCAGAGCGCCGAGGAAATCTTCGAACTCCTCCAGGAGCAGGAGTCAGCCGGCTCGCGTCGCTGACCCGCGTGCCGCGCTACTTCGCGGACTGCGCCGACGCCACCAGCAACTCAAGATTGCCAAGGCACCGGTCCGACTGCGCCCGGAAAATCATGTACGGGAACAGCGTCATCAGCGCCACCACCAGCCCCGCCGCCGTTGTGATCAGCGCCTCGGCGATCCCGCCCGCCACCGCGTTCACATCCGTCACGCCCGTCGTCGCGCCCAGCAACTGAAACGACTCGATGATCCCCGTCACCGTCCCCAGGATCCCCAGCAACGGCGCCGCGGTGATGATCGTCGAGAGCGTCAGCGAGAAACGATCGAACACCGGCCGGTAAGTCTCGGCCAGTTCCACCGCCGACGCCGGCCCCACCCGCCCCGAGAGCACCATCCCCGCCGCGTCCGCGTACAGCGAGCCGTCATCGGCCGCGATCGCCTTCGCCCCCGCGCGATCGTTCGCCCGGATCGCCTCGGCCAGCCGCAGCAGCCACCGCCGCCGCCCCGGGCGGTGCGTCCGCACCCAGAACAGCGCCCGCTCCAGCGCGACCGCCAGCGAGAGCACGCTCAGCGCCAGCAGCGGCCACATCACCGGGCCGCCCTTTTCAAACAGCGTCAGCATCTGCGACATGGCGGCCATAATACGGCCACGCCGCCCCCGGACATCCCCGTTCATTGAGTGTGCCGCGTCCGCCATTTATACTCACCCCGCGCCGCCCCACCCTTCGGCGCTCAGGAGGAGCGAGTGACCGGCGCCACCAGGGCCCCAATCGTGCATCGAACCGCCGCGGACGACCGGCAGATCATCACCGCCGTCGAGTCCCTCATGGGCGCGTTCGTCCAGAAGGCCGGGCTGTCGCGCAACCTCCGCGACGCCGTCGAATACGCCATGCTCGGCGGCGGCAAGCGCCTCCGCCCCCTCATGGCCGTCCGCGCCGCCGAGGCCGTCGGCGGGTCCTTGCAGGACGCCCTCCCCTCGGCCGCGGCCGTCGAGATGATCCACGCCTTCAGTCTCGTCCACGACGACCTGCCCGCACTCGACAACGACGATCTCCGCCGGGGCCGTCCCACCGTCCACAAGGCCCACGGCGAGGCCATGGCCATCCTCGTCGGCGACGGGCTCATGAGTCTCGCCTTCCAGTTGATCTGCGAACGCTCAACCGACGACGCCCTGGCCGGCCGGCTCTGCCTCGAACTCGCACGCGGCACCACCGGCATGATCGTCGGTCAGGTCCTCGACACACTCGGCGGGCACGCCGAGACCACCGAAGTCGACAAACTGCGTCAGACCCACCGGCAGAAGACCGGCGCGCTCATCGCGGCGTCCTGCCGCATGGGCGCCATCGCGGGCATGTGGGGCCGCGTCGCAGGTGAAGCCATCGACGAAGACGCCCTCACCGATGTCACCCGCTACGGCGTCTCGGTCGGGCTCATGTTCCAGGTCGTGGATGACCTGCTCGATGTCGAACAAAGCACCGAGCAACTCGGTAAGAGGTCGGGCAAGGACGCCGACGCCGGTAAACTCACTTATCCGGTCGTCATGGGGGTCGAGCAATCCAAGGCCGAGGCCGCACGCCTTCTGGAAGAAGCCCGTCAAGCCGCCCAACGACTCGGCGGGGGGGGGGGTGGCGGGGGGGGCGAAGGACGATCCGCAGGCCTTCTTTCGCTCGCCGAGCAGATGGCTCGCCGAGACCGATAACCACACTCGCCGAGAAGCCCGCGAGAGCGTAGACTGTTTTCAGTATTCATTGAAACTAACCCCGTCTGGAGTCGCCAATGGGGCTTCTTGAACAGATTCACACACCCGCCGATCTCAAGCGGCTCCCCGTCGAACGACTGACCGAGGTCGCCGACGAAATCCGCCGCGCCATCTTCGATCAGGTCTCCAAGACCGGCGGCCACTTAGCGCCGAATCTGGGTGTCGTCGAACTCTCCGTGGCGATGCACTATGTCTTCGACTTCGCGCACGACCGACTGCTCTTCGATGTCGGCCACCAGTGCTATCCGCATAAGCTCCTCACCGGCCGACTCCATCTGCTCGAGAATCTGCGCACGCGCGCCGGCATCGCCGGATTCCCAGAGCCGCGCGAGTCCGCGTACGACCTCTTCAGCGTGGGACACGCCGGCACCGCGATCTCCACCGCCGTCGGCATGGCGCGCGGCGATGCGCTCAACGGCGAGGCGTTCGATCCGCAGAGCAAGCCCGACGGCCGGCGCGTTGTCTCCATCATCGGCGACGCCTCGATCGTCAACGGCGTCGCGATGGAAGGCCTCAACAACGCCGGCACGCTGAAACGCCAGTTCCTCGTGATTCTCAACGACAACGGCATGTCCATCTCCCGGCCGCAGGGCGCGGTCGCGCAGTACTTCGACCGCCTACGCATCAACCCGCTCTACAAGGGCATGAAGCGCCGCGCCCGCGCTGTTCTCGACAAACTCCCCGGCGGCGGCATGGTCGAGGAGGCCTACCACCGCATGGGCGAAATGGCCAAGGCCGCCCTCGCCGAGGACACCTGGTTCGAGCACTTCGGCCTCGTCACCGTCGGCCCCATCGACGGCCACGACATCCCCACGCTCGTCGAGTTCCTCAGCGAGGCCCGCGACTTCGACCGCCCCATGGTCCTGCATGTCAAGACCGTCAAGGGCAAGGGCTACGCATTCTCCGAGGGCGACGCCACCACCTTCCACTCGCCCGCGGCATTCAAGTGGGACCCCGACTCCTGCCGCGTCGAGATCAAGGCCGGCGGCCGCTCATTCACCGAGGCCTTCGGCGAGGCCATGTGCGATGTCATGTCACGCGATCCCAAGGCCGTCGCCTGCACCGCCGCCATGCCCGGCGGCACCGGCATCGATATTGTCGCCGACAAGTTCCCCCAGCGCACCTTCGACACCGGCATCTGCGAGTCGCACGCGATGGACATGATGGCGGGCATGGCCAAGACCGGCCTCCGCCCCTTCTTCGCCGTCTACTCCACCTTCCTCCAGCGCGCCTTCGATCAGGCGTTCCAGGAAGTCGCCCTGCAAGGCCTGGCCGTCCGGCTCTGCCTCGACCGCGCCGGCCTCGTCGGCGGCGACGGCGCCGTCCACCACGGCTTCTGCGATGTCTCCATCCTCCGCACGCTCCCCGGCGCCGCGATCATGGCCGCGGCCGACGAGCCCTCACTCGTCGCCGCGCTCGAGTTCATGCGCACCTACGACACCGGACTCAGCGCCGTCCGCTACCCGCGCGACAAGGTCGGCGCGCCGGTCTCTTCCGATTGCCCGCCGTTCGAACTCGGCAAGGCCCACGCCGTCCTCACGCACGACGACGCCGACGCCGCGATCCTCGCGTTCGGTGTCATGGTGCGCCCCGCCTTGGACGCCCTCAAACTCCTCGGCCCCGAGCACCGCGTCAGCGTCTATGACGCCCGCTTCGCCAAGCCCGTCGATGCCGACCTCATCCGCTCGCTGCTCGAGGCCCGCACCCCGATCGTCACGATCGAGGACCACGGCCCGCACGGCGGCTTCGGCGCGGCGGTCATCGAAGCCGCGTCCGAGATGGGCCTCGACGCCGGCCTCATCACCCGCATGGCGCTGCCCGACGCGTGGGTTTATCAGGACTCACGCAACGACCAGCTCGCCGAGGTCGGGCTCGACGCCCCCGCCATCGCGCGTAGCGTCCGCGAGGCCGTCACCCGGCGCAACGGCGGCGAGGCGATCGTGGATGTCAAGCTCCGCGCCCGAGAGCCGCAGGCCTCCACGCACCGTTCCTGAGCGCACCCGCCCCGGGCCCGCACGCCGGATACACTCGCCACATGGTCAGGCCCGTTCTGCTCGTCGTGAACCGTCGCAAGCCGCGCGTCCTGACGGCGCTCGACGAAGTCCGGTCGATCATCAACGCCCATTCTCGCGTCGTCCTCGAAGTCGGCGCCGATGATGCGCCCGTCGCCGATCTCAAGGGCGCCGGCCTCATCATGGTCCTCGGCGGCGACGGCACCATCCTCAGCCAGGCGCGACGATTCGCCGATGCCGGCATCCCCATCGTCGGCGTCAACTTCGGCCACCTCGGCTACCTCACCAGCTTCGACCTCGACTCACTTCGCGATCACGCCGCCCGACTCCTCACCGGCGACGGTCTGCGCGCCCACGAACGCATGCGCATGAAGGTCGAAGTGCGTCGCGCTGGGGGGGGCGGGGGGGGTGAGGGGGGCAAGGTCATCTTCAGCGGCGCCGCCATGAACGATGTAGTCATCACCGCCGGCCCGCCCTACCGCATGATCGAGGTCGACCACCGCGTCGCCGGCACCGATGTCCGAACGATCCGCGGCGACGGCGTCGTCGTCGCCACTCCCATCGGGTCCACCGCGTACAATGTCTCCGCCGGGGGGCCGATCGTCTCGCCGGAACTCCGCGCGATGATCGTCACCGCGATCGCGGCGCACTCACTCTCATTCCGACCGCTCGTCGTCGAGTCCAGCGCCGGAATCGAACTCACGCTCTCGCGCGGCAACCGTGTGATCGGCTGCAACCAGCAGGACGCCCAGGCCGGACGCGGCGGCACCACACTCGTCCTCGACGGCCAGGTCATGCACCCGATGGCCGAGGGCGATGTCGTCGCCCTCAAGCGCCACGATCGCGATGTCCTCCTCGTGCGCAACCCGTCCGACGGCTACTGGCAGACGCTCGTGCAGAAAATGCACTGGGCCGCGCCCCCCGGCGCCACCGGCGGCGCGTAGAAAAGGCCCCCAGATTGCCCAGTTTGGCCTACTTCCGCACGGGTATAGGGGATTGGTTGGGTGGGGTTTTTTGCGCGGAAGTCCGAATTACGCTGGCGGCGCGGGCGGTTCTCGGGTACCTTCAAAGTGTTGGTAGGAGGGATGG
>CAZSLT010000137.1:0-7428 GCA_964607595.1 uncultured Phycisphaeraceae bacterium | reverse complement strand
TCATTTGAAGCGATTGCCCATCAGGTGCTGAGGATACCTTTATCCGACAGAATAGAACGGCGCCTTGCGCCACTGCGGCACCCTGTTCATCGCGTATGTCGATTGTTTGCGTGGGAAGTCTTGCCGGCGCTACCGCATAATCGCGACGATGGAGCGGCGATCGACCCTCGCTAGTTGATGATGGCATCCCCCCGCTCGCGCGGGGCGCGCCATGCGCTGCGCCCGAGATCGACGCAAATCCCCGAGAACATCGTGTGGCGAGCCCCCGGCGTGAGCCGGCGAGTTCTCTCTCGCGCGCGGATGTTCCCATTGCCCCGCCCGTTTCCCGGTGTACCTTGTCTCTACACACCCCCCACGCACCGGGAGAGTCGCCCCATGAACCGTGTTCTTCACCGCCGCCCCACGCTGTCCGCCGCGCCCGCCGCCCTGCTCGCCCTCGGGGCCCTCGCCGCCCCGGCCGTCGCAGAGACCCTCGAATCGATTCCGATGAGCGTGACCGGCGGGTTCGTCTTCCGCGTCGATCCGAATGGCGACGCCGTCTGCCGCTACGAGCCGGACTTCCCCTTCCCGGTGATGCCGATGCCGGCGGGTGCGTCCGCCGCGGCCATCGACGACCCGCTCTTCTGCGCGCTCTACATCGACGGCGTCCTCCAGCCCCCCTACCCCGGGTCGACGGGCAAGCACGGCTCAGGCGTCGCGGCGTCGAACGCGATCCCCGCGCCCGGCGCCGCGTCGCTGCTGTTGGTCGCCGGTCTCGGAGCCGCTTCGCGCCGCCGGCGCTAATGGCGCCAAAGAGTCCGTCGAACGACTCCTCAAGGATCACCAACGGCCGGTGCTCAATCAATCAGTCGATGATCGTGCCGTCAATGAGCGTGCGGAGTTTCTCGGGGGCCTTATCAACGCGGCGGATGGTCATGGGCTTGCCGGGGGTGGCGCCGGGGGCGGTGATGGTCATGTTGTACGCGTCATCGCCGGTGAACTCGATTCGCGCGACGACACGCGCGGGTTCCGCGCCGGGGCGGATGATCTCGATGTGCTCGATGAGCGTGGTGTCGCCCTCGACCGTGAAGTGGCCCTGCATGATGTTGGCGTCCTGATTGATCGAATGGAAGCGGAGCAGGCCGGCGTCGGCGTCGAGCCAGATGTGCGTGGAGGCGTGGTAGTACATGCCCTTGTCGGAGCCGAGCCAGCCGTCGGCGATAATGGCCTTACCGCCGGCGATGGGGCGCATCACATTGCGGACGAAGAAGGCCGAACCGTCGGCGCGCTTCGCCTCGTGGACCCATTCGCCGCCGACGAGCCGGTTACAGAGTTCGAGGGCCTTGGCCGCGTCGGAGTCGGCGGCCGAGCCGTCATCCGGCGCGAAGTGCTCGGTGAGCGCGCCAAGGACGAAGGGCCAGGCGTTGACGAAGTAAGCGCGGACCTCTTCCCATTCGGCGCGGTGGTCGGGGTGCGCCGCCGCGCGCTCGGCGAACCCGAGATGTGTGAGCTCGACGCGTGTGCGGTCGGGCGAGAGGGCCTCGAAGTTGACAACGACCCAGGTGTGGATGAAGCGTGCGTGCTCGAACTTGGGCGGCGCGTTCCACTGGAAGGAGAGCATTTTTTCGGGGAGGTAGGAGAGGACGGTGCAGCCCTCGGAGCCGCGTGAGCCCTCGGGGGCCTGCATGGAGAAGTAGATCTCGTACGGCCCGCCGGGTCGGAGTTCGACCTTGCTGCCCTCGACGAGGAAGGCGCGGAGGCCCTCGTCGGTGGTCCATGCCCTCCAGACCTCGGCGACCGGGGCGTGGACAACGGCGGAGGCCGTGATGGGGAAGAGGGGGTCGTCGGCAGCGGCGGCGCGGAGGGTCGGAACAAAGACGAGCGCGGCCAAGAGGACGAGGAGGCGGAGTGCGGGCATGGATCGGCTCCCAGGGGCGCGGCGGCGCCCCTCTTGGTTGTTCACCCAAATATGATGCCGACGATGCAGGGGCCTGTCAAGAGGGATGGCGTAGGGTGGTGACGAGTCGCGTAGCCGGAAGGAGGCGGGGATGGAGCGGTTGCTGCTGGTGGCGCTGGGGGGCGGGGTCGGCGCGGCGTTGCGGTTCGGGGTCGCGGAATTGTTCCTGCGAACCGGCAAGGGCGGGGTGTGGGACTGGCCGCTGGCGACGCTCACCGTGAATGTGGTGGGGTGCTTTCTGATCGGGGTGCTGGCGCCTCTGGTGAGTGATGGACGGCTCAGCGCGGAGATGCGGTTGTTGCTGCTGGTGGGTGTGCTGGGCGGGTTCACGACCTTCTCGGCATTCGGCCTTGAGGTGATGGACCGGGTGCGGGGCGGGGAACTGGGCGCCGCGTTGCTGATCGTGCTGCTGAACAATGTGCTGGGGATCGGCGCGGTGTGGGCGGGGTGGATGCTGACAGGGCGCGGCGAGACGGTGTGAAGGGGAGCAACAAGGCACAGATCACGAAGCACAACGCCGGGTCGGGGGTAGCATGGCGGGATGAGCAAAGCACACGCGGATCGATCGGGCGGCGGGGGGGGCGGGGGGCTGGGTGTGGCGCCGCTGGAGGCGTCGGCGCTGCGGTGGCGGGTGGACCCGCTGGGGTTCGGGTTCAAGACGACGGCGGAGGTCGAACCGATCGCGCCGGTGATCGGTCAGGAGTCGGCGATCGAGGCGCTGGCGTTCGGGCTGGAGACCTCAGCGCCGGGGCACAATGTCTTCGTGCGGGGGTTGACGGGGACGAGCCGGACGATGCTGGTGCGGCGTCTGATGGAGCAGATCAAGCCGAGTTGCCCGCTGGCGCGCGACCGGGTGTATGTCAGGAATTTCAAGGAAACGGACCGGCCGCGGCTGCTGACCTTCGCGCGGGGAACGGCGCGTGACTTTGCGCGCCGGATGGGCGAACTGGCGGACTTCGTGCGGGACGACCTGACGAAGGGGCTGAACTCGGAGGCGGCGCGGGCGCGGCGTTCGGAACTGGAGCAGGCGACGAAGTTGAAGATCGGGGAGCTGACCGGGCCGTTCGAGAAGGAGCTGCAGCAGGCGGGGTTGACGATGATGACGCTGCAGTCGGGCCCGAGCGCGCAGACGGCGATTCTTCCGGTGATGCAGGGTCGCCCGGTGCCGCCGGAGGAGTTCGAGCAGATGCGCCGGGAGGGGCGAGTCAACGAAAAGGACTACGCCGCGATCCGGGAGCGGATTCACGGGTTCATCGAGCAGCTCGAGCGGATCGGCGACAAGATCCAGGCGGTGCAGGAAGAGCACGGGGATCAGATGCGGAAGGTGCTGCACGACGAGATCGAGCGGATGGTGCGGCCGTTCACGCGCCGGATCCTGACGCGTTTCCCGGATGATGCCGTGCGCGCCCACCTGAAGGAACTCATCGAGGATGTGGCCACGCAGCACCTGGGCGAACTCGAGGAGGGCGAGGACTTCTCCGATCTGTACCGGGTGAATGTGGTGCTGGACCACACGGCCGGGGGCGATTGCCCCATCGTGATCGAAAACGCGCCGACGGCGGGGAATCTGCTGGGAAGCATCGATGTGGATGTGGCGCCCGGCGGGATGGTGCACACGGACCACATGATGATCCGCGCCGGTTCGATCCTTCGGGCCGACGGCGGGTACCTGATCATCGAGGCGCGCGATGTGCTGGGGGAACCGGGGGCGTGGCAGGCGCTCAAGCGGACGCTGCGGTCGGGGAAACTCGAGATCGTGCCGTCGGACCAGGGCCCTTCGCCGTGGGCGGTGCGGACGCTCAAGCCGGAGCCGATCGAGGTGGCGGTGAAGGTGGTGCTGATCGGCGAGTCTGAGACTTTCTTCCCGCTGGACCAGCTGGACCCGGACTTCGGGCAGTTGTTCAAGGTGCTGGCGGACTTTGATGATGTGATCGAACGCGGGGAGCGATCGATCGCGCAGTACGCGGGCGTGATCGCGGGGGTGCTGAAGGATGGCGATCTGCCGGCGCTGGACGCCGGGGCGGTGGCGGCGCTGGTCGAGCACGGGGCGCGGATCTGTGCGCAGGAAGGGAAACTGACGGCGCGGATGAGCCAGGTGTCGGATGTGGCGCGTGAGGCCGCGTTCGTGGCGCAGAAGCGCGGCGTCGTGGCGGTAACGCGCGAGGATGTGCTGGACGCGGTGCGGCGACGGAAGAAGCGCGCGAGTCTTCCGGCGCTGCGGTTCCGCGAGATGGTGCGCAAAGGGACGCTGCGTGTCCACACGCGCGGCGCGGAGATCGGCCAGGTGAACGGCCTGGCGGTGATCGGGGCGGGGCCGATCACCTACGGGTTCCCGCAGCGGATCACCGGAACGATCGGGCCGGGCGAGGTCGGCGTGATCAACATCGAGCGTGAGGCGGACCTATCGGGCTCGATTCACACCAAGGGTTTCTACATTCTCTCTGGCCTGCTGCGATACCTGCTGCGTACGGACCACCCGCTGACCTTTGACGCGTCGATCGCCTTCGAGCAGTCATACGGCGGGATCGACGGGGACTCGGCGTCGGGCGCGGAGATGTGCTGTCTGATCAGCGCGCTGACGGAGATTCCGATGCGGCAGGATCTGGCGATGACCGGAGCGATCGATCAGCGCGGGCAGGTCATGGCGATCGGCGCGGTGAACGAGAAGATCGAGGGGTTCTACGACGCGTGCGCGGACGCGGGGCTGACGGGGACGCAGGGGGTGATCATCCCGGCGAGCAACGCGGGGGATCTGATGCTGCGTCATGATGTGGTCGATGCGTGCGCGGGCGGGAAGTTCGCGGTGTACGCGGTGTCGAGCATCCACGAGGCGATGGAGTTGTTCATGGGCCGTGCCGCGGGCCGTCGCGAAGATCTGCACAAGCCGTACCCCGAGGGGACGATTCTTGCCGAGGCGGTCCATCGGGCGCGGGCGTTCTGGAAGTCATCGCGCGCCAAACCCGAATGACCGCCGGCCGCTCAGGAGAATCCCCCCGGCGCCCCACCGCCACCCCCACCACCGCCCCCACCACCGCCGCCACCGCCACCCCCACCACCGCCCCCACCACCGCCGCCACCGCCGCCACCACCACCGCCGCCGTCGTCATCGAGGACGAGGCGTGCCGGGGCGGTCTCGGTTTCGGCGATGAAGCTGTAAGTATTGGCGCGCTGGTCGGTGAATTCGCCGTTGTCGAGCGTGATCCCGAAGGGGAGTTCGTCGCCCTCCATGACGGAAGCGACTTCGGTCGCTGCGGTGATCCATGACCCGGAGTCGGCGTCCTCCATGCGGTGCTGGACGAAGATGTCGCTGAGGGCGGTGTTGATGGCCGCGATCGAGGCCTGATCCGCGGACTCCTTGGCGCGGGCCGAGTAATCAAAGTACCGCGGGAGCGCGACCCCGGAGAGGACGGCCAGGACGACGAGAACGGCGATAAGCTCGATGAGCGTGAATCCCTTACCGCGCCCGAGGTGGGCGAGCATGCGCGTGGCCTGGGCGCGGGCGGGATCGGCCTTGGACGCCGATCGACGGGGCGTGCGTGTCAGTGTCTTCATGATGATGGCTCCGGGCAGGAGAAAGACGACCGTGCAGAAGAGCGCGTGCACGCCGAGGTACGCGGGCGTAGTCAGCGCATTGAACCAGACGAGGGCGGGCGCTTCGCTGTCGGGCATGACGGCGTGCGCGAAGTTGATATTCATGGGTGCGGGCAGCGTGAGACGCGACGCGGCGGTGAGCACGGCCACGAGCAACGCGGCAACGGGGATCGAGGACATCGGGAAGGCGCGCCGGCTCACGAGGAACGCCGCGAGAACCGGCACGAGATAGATGTGATGCGAGGTGAGGGCGAGCGTGGCGTCGTCGGCGGTCAGGAGGTAGCGGGTCCCGCCGACGGGGAAGTCGCCGGTGGCGAGTCCGACCGCGGCATCGAAAAACCAGAGGGCGTGGAAGCCGGCGACGAGCGTGAAGGCGATCGAGACGAGCGGCGCTGAACGGGCGATGAGGGCGATGGCCCCCAGGAGGAGCCCGGCGTGCGAGAACCAGAGGAGTTCGCCCTCGATATGGCGCGTGTGTTTGAACCAGGCCAGCAGCGCGAAGTGCGCGAGCATCAGCAGGCCGGCGAAGACCCACACGTGAGCGGCGCGGCGAGATGGCGGCTGTCGGCCCATTGGAGCCGATATCGGTCGATTGGGGGCGTGGGTTGGGGGTTCTGCGCGGATCGGCGGATGAACGGTGCGGCATCGACGAGCGACGACGCTCGGGGGAATGCATCGCGACTCTTATCTGGACGACATGCCGCTCGGCAGGGTCCGGCGTTGACCGCCTATCGGACCATCCGGAGGAGTCTCACACGATGAACGGGAAGATGCGGGGCATGTTGGGTGCAATGGCGGTCGCCGTGGTTGGAGCGGCGGCGATCAGCGATCCGACACCGGGCGTCGCGGTCAAGGACTCGATCGAGATTCGAGGAAGCGGCCGTGTGGAAGCTGTTTCTGGCACCGCGGCCATCAGCACCAACTCGACTGGTGCGAACAAGTTCATTGTGAACTGGGGGGGGCTGGTGTCGGGTGATGCGTATTGCGGCCCGGGCGGCAATCCGAACACTGTCATCAAGACAGATGCAAAGAACCTGATCTCCGGACTGCGGTCGGCGCTCGCGGCGGCGGTGACGATCGATCCGGTATTCGCCCCTGACATCGGGGCCAACACCGGAGATTTATCCTATACATGGGGTGAACATTCGTGGTCCCAGAGCCGACGGGTAGGAACCGTGTCGGTGGGCGGGAGCGCGGTGGTTCGCGTGACCGGGCACCTGACAATGGTGAGCGATGGCCCCTTCACGGTCAGTGACGGCGCGCGGGTGGAGATCATGGACGACTCCTCGCTCACGATATACGCCAAGAGCGGCTTTCGTGTGATCGGCAGCGGCATGCTGAACACCAATACTCAGAGTCCTCAGAGGTGTCTTGTGCACGGCGTCGGGCCACAGCAGATGGAGGTTTCCGGTGGCGCATGGTGTTATGCCCGCGTCGTGGGGGATGAGTCGGCACTGCGGGTCGTTGGGTCGGGCCGCTTGTATGGTCTGTTCAAGGGCCTAAGTCTGTACATGGAAGGCGGAGGCCTGATCGCGATTGATCACGAGGAGCCGTTCCCCGACATCGCCGCCTCTTCGGGCTTCGCGCTGCAGGGATCGAGCGACGACGATTGGAGCAGCGGGCTGCACTGGGCGGACCTAGACAACGACGGCGACTTGGACGCACTGGTGGGCGGTGACAATGTCTCGCGCCGGCTCATGAACAACGGCGGGGCGTTCTCGTCGAGCACCTTCGGCGGAGGAACCGTCTACCGGCAGGGCGCCCTGCTCGATCTCGACCATGACGGCGATCTCGATTTCTGGGGGATGACGCACTACAACACCGAAGCGTGCTTCACGAACAACGGCGCGGGGTTGATGTCGAACGCGGGGCACCTGGGGATGCCGAACCCATCGAACATG
>CAZSLT010000136.1:0-7539 GCA_964607595.1 uncultured Phycisphaeraceae bacterium | reverse complement strand
GGGCTCCGTCGGGTAGCTGCTCACGCAGTGGAGGAATGCGGTGCGGTCGGCCGCGCCCCATGTGCGCACCCACGCGGCGGCGCGTGAGACCTCGTCGCGTTCGCTGGCGCCCGTGCTGATGATCATCGGGCGGCCGGTGGCCGCGAGCGCCTCGAGCATGGGCTTATGGATGATGTCCGGGCTGGCGGTCTTGTAGGCGTCCCACGGGACGCCCTCGGCGAGCGCCACCAGTTCGAGGGAGAACACCGTCACGATCGCGTGGACACCGCGCTTGTGCGCGCGCCGGGCGCATTGTTCGAGGTCATCCACCGACAGTTCCAGTCGTCGGAGCATCTCGATGGGGTCGGTCTCGCCCGCGGCCTTCTGATAGGCGGCGAGTTTCGAGGCCCGGCTCATCAGCCGATCGGTCTGGAAGCACTGGAACTTCACGGCGTCGGCGCCGGCGTCGGCCGCGGCGTCAACCAGTTCCATCGCGCGCGCGGTCGAGCCGTCGTGGTTCACGCCGATCTCGGCGATGACATAGACGGGGTGGTCCGGCCCGATCTGACGGCCCGCGATGTTCATGCGTTCATCCGCTCCATGAGTACGCCCTCGGCGACCCTCAGGTCGGCCTGCGAGTCGATATCGATCACCGAGCCCTCGGGGTTGATGACGCCCCGCCGATCGAGGCCGAAGAACGCGTGCGGCCCCGGCGGCACGCCGGGCACGGCGAGCGTCAGGGCGCGCGTGGTGACGGCGATCACGCCGCCGTCGGGGAGATAGGCGGGCGGAAGGTCCTGCCGGCGGTAGACGCCGTGGTTCAACACTTCGCCCTCCCACGGGCTCACCGCGCCGTCGTCGGCGAGGCGGGCGGTCCACCAGGGGTGGTGCTTACCGACGGGCGCATAACTCTGGACCGAGTCGCAGCGCGTGCGATCGAGGAGCGTGACGGCGCGGTCGATCAGCCCGTCGGGGCGGACAGGCACATTGGCGTAAAGGATGACGGCCGCGTCGAATGGGTCGCCGATCTCGGCGAGGGCGTGGCGTGCGGAGTCGTCTACGGTGGCGGTGTCGGACGCGAGGGGGGCGGGGCGCGCCACGACATCGACGCCCATCGAGAGGGACAGGGCGGCGAGCGCGGGGCAATCGGTCGAGACAATCACTCGCGCGATTGTGGCGGCGTCGAGGGCGTGGTCGATGGTCCAGCCGGCGCAGGGGCGGCCCGCGACGGGCCGTGTGTTCTTGCCGGGCACGCCCTTGCTGCCGGCTCGTCCGAGGATGATGGCGATCGTTCGCATGTCACCACCCGGTCCGGCATTCGGGTGCTTCGATGCCGCGGGCGCGCCACGCTTCCTCGCGCGTGCGCATGAGGCGCGTCCACACACCGGGGAGGGGTTCGGCCAGCGCGTTGCCGATCACGGATGACGGATCGAACTCGTCGAACGGCACGCCCCCATCGGCGAGGATCATCACGCGGCGGCGCCAGTCGCGCCGGGCGGCGGCACGCGGCTTGCCGAGCGGCTCGATGCGGTCGCCGGGGATGGGGAAGGGCAACTGATCGATCACGGCCGCGCCCGCGTAGTGGACCCACCGATCGAAGAAGCGCTCGATCTCGGAGTAGACGGCGTCTCGCCGCAGGATGCGGGGGACGACCCACGGGATCGGCGCGCCGCCGCTGCGGTCCTGGGCGCGCAGGAGCGTCTCAATGTTGGTGGTGACTTCTTCAAAGGCGTCGATCCCGGTCAGTCTGCGGTAGGTGGCGGGATCGTCGGCGTGGAGGTCGACGCTGATGACGGCGGCCCCGGATCGCGCCAGCGACTCGGCGACGACCCGCGGGCAGCGCAGCTCGGTGCGCACATGGAGCCCCGCTTCCGGCGAGGCGGCAGCGCGAACAATCGCCTCCCAATCCGGGTGGCAGATCGGGTCACCACGCCCGGCGAGCGTGATCAACGCCCCGGGGGCGTCGCGCCGGAGTTGTTGAGTCAGTGCGACCGCCTGATCGGTCGGCATGTCGATCGGGGCGATGGCAGAAGTGACGCCCTGGCGGCGTGTGGTGATCTCGAGGATCACTTCGGCGGGTGTGTGGGGCGCTGTTTCGGTGTCCAGCCGACGGATGGCGTCGCAGGCGTCGGCGGCGCTCCAACAGGATGGGCCGTCGAGCGCACCCAGCGCGTGCTCGATAAGGCGACGGGACTCGGGGGTGTCGGGGATGAATCGGTGCGGTGCATCGCGGAGGGGCGCGTCGATGGCGACGCAGTTGCTCCGTGCGATCGGGTCGTTGCGCGGGGATCGCGGGACATAGCCCAGCGCGCCCCCGAGGTGCGACATCAGCGCCCCGGCGCGGACGGACGCGGCGATCTCCCCGACGAGCCGACGGGACAGAACGCAGCCGGCGAGCCCGGGGGCCGCCTGCGTGAAGGCGATCGCGTGGCCCTCTGGGTTCTCGGCGTGGCGCTCGAGTGCCGCGTCGCACAGGACCGGATCGACCAGGCACCAATCGGCGCCGACGACGAGCGCCGCGTCAAGCCCGGCGTCGGCGAGGGCTTGTTCGGCGGCTGCGGGGTCGAGCGCCTCGTCGTAGCAGGTTGTGAAACCGAGTCCGCCGCGCCAGCACGCCCCGGCCCACGACCGGGCCGCGGCGATGGAGCGGCGACGGGCGTCGCCGCGATTGTTGTCATAGGGCCGGATCTCGACCGGGAGACGCATCGATGGCGGGATGTGTTGCCTGGCCTGCTCCGGGTGCGTGGAGAAAAGGATCACCCGCTCGATCCGCGTGCAGCGGTCGAGCCGTTCGAGCGTGCGCGTCAGCGGCGAGCGGCCTCGGATCGGGGCGGCGAGGTCCCTGGCGGCGCCGAGCGGTGAGCGGTTGTGATCGGCGATGATCACGGCCGCAGCGCGCACGGTTGCGGCGCCGACTTCAACGGCGCCGGACTCGGTTTCGCGGGGCGCCAGGTCGCGCGTTCGGCGCGGGCCGCCGGCGAAGACATCCGTCGTCGCCTTGAGCAGGTCGCCAAGCACATCGGCGGACTCGGCGATCCACCGCACATTGGTCTTGTCGCGTTCGATCCGGCGGGACTGCTCCTGCGCAGGGGTGAGGTCGTCCTCGGCGGCGATGAGGCGGTCGGCGCGCAGCCGGTTGAAGGCGCCGGCCTGATTGACGCGGTGCAGGAGCGTCCATGCGGGCTCGATGGACTTGACCTCGTCGCGGAACTTATGGGCGCGCTCGATGAGCCGGTTCAGTTCCGGGGTGTCCTCCAGCGATTGACCCATGCGCGCCAGCAGCTTCATGGTTTCCCGGCTGATCTCGGCGATCCGGAGCACGGCGCGCCGGGTCTGCTTCACCCGGTCGAGCGCCCGCGCTTTGCGATCATCCCCGAGCACGGCCGCGGGCGCGGGCAGGGTCACGGCCTCGGCGCGAGAGGGCGCGAATTCCTCGAGCGCGGCGCCGAGGGTCATGGTGTCGGCGTGAGACTTCTTCACGCCGCCCTCGGTGGCGTCGATGATGCGCAGCCCGCGTCGGCGGTCCTCCATGAAATCGCGTTCGAACTGCGCCAGGTAGGTGCGCATCTGGTCGTCGGTGTAGATCTCGCGTCCGAGCTGGTCCTCGGCCTTGTGCAGGTGGCCGCGGTTGCGCGCGATGCGCTGCCACTCCATCATCTCGAGCGTGTTGAAGGCGTTGAGCTCGCCCGCCCAGACATCGTGGATCGCGGCACCCTTTGCGTAGTATTGGCCGTCGGTGAACCCGAGGTCCTGGCCGATAAGGATGACCGGGTCGCAAGCGAGGTACCGCGCCAGGTAGTAGGAGAGGTGGGCGACGGTGGCGCCGGCGCGGATCACGCCGCGGGGCGCCGCCAGATCGTCTCCCAGCAGGGTCTGGAGGAAGTCATCGGCGGGCAGGCGGAGCGCGCCGGGCCACGCTTCGATCACGGCGGGGTTCACCTTCGGCTCGGCGATGAGCGTGACGCCCTCGACATCGGGCGCGGTCAGCCCCTCGTAGAAGCGCTTGCTGATCTCGTGGTAATCGAGCGCGGTGACGAAGTGCGGCTTGACGCCCGCGGCCAGCATGGGCTTGAGCACGGTCTGAGCCGCGATGATGACGACGCGGTCGCGCACCCCGGGGCGGGCCAGCAGGTGCAGGTTGCGTCGCAGACTGGGCCCGGCCGAGACGGTGACCGCGGGCCGCCCCGCCGCGACGCCGGCCAGATCGGCGATGCCGGGGCGGGTCGCGTAGTGATCGAGGTTCATGAGCAGGTTGCGGACGGTCACATCGCTCTGCACGAGCGTGGTGACGACATGCATGCGCACGGTGCCGACGAACTCGGAGAAGGCGCGGAGAAAATCGGGCGCGGTCGTCGCCAGGCGCAGCCGGCTGGGGACATGCTCGCAGATCTCGGCGCCCATCGCGATCATGGGCTCGAGGCCGGACATGGAGCGCGACAGGCCGGCGCGGTCCGCCGGGTCGCTCATGACGATGACATCCTTGCGGCCCAGCCACGAGGTGCAGTCGATGCGCTCAAGGACGCTGCGCAGCATCGAGACATCGGGCTCGAACACGACGACGGCGGCGCGCCCGCGGAGGCGCTCGACGAGCGCACGGACATGATGACCCAGGCCGAAGCCGAGCACGACCACGACGCCCGCGGCCTTGAGATCCACACCGTCGGCGAAGCGGCGCGCTTCCTCGATGGGGCGACGACGGGAGCAGAGCGCCACGCCGTCGGCCGTCGCGGCGGGGGCGTCGGGGTCCTGCGTCGGAGAGAAGATCATCTCATCGGCGGCGATCGCCTTGGAGACACGCTCGGCCGTGTGCGGCGAGCCGAACGCCAGGGCGGCGAGGTTCATGGCCAGCCGCGCCGGCGATGGCTCGGGGACGGCATGGACGGGTTGTGCCTCGATCGACGGCATGGCTTCCTCCGCGCGCACTGCCCCCCGGAGCGTTATCGGGCGTCTTTGCGCCCCCGCTCCAGCAAGGATCGGAGAAGGTGCAACAATCCCCCAAGTGCGGGCGTACCGGCCTTGGCCGGGACCGGGCTTCGATGAGCGGAGCCGATCAGGGAGTCAGGCGTGACGCTACAGACGAGTCTTGCACGGATGCTGCTGGTTCAATCGCCCGGTCAGACGCCCGGCTGGGGGGTGTGGCTCTTTGAGAAGCCGATCACCTCGGCGGCGGTGGTGGCGTTCGCCGCGTGCATCGTGGCGGTGGTGCTGTACCGGCGCGGGCGGGTTCGCGGCGCGTGGGGCGCGGCGGGTGTTGGTATGGCGCTGACGGCGGGTGTGTTCATGACCGGGCGGATGGTCACGACGGACCGTGAGCGGATTGTTCAGGGGACGAAGGACTTCGTCGCCGCGGTGGCGGAGTCGGATCCGATCGTGGTGCGGGAACTGCTCGATGATCGATTGATCGTGACCTCGAGGTCGATGCTGGCGCCCAATGTGGACAAGGACACGGTGATCACGATTACGCGGCAGATGCGTGACGCCGGGATCCGATCGCACTTTGTGAAGATTGATCAGGCCGGGGTGAGCCGATCGGGGGTGGGATCGATCGAGATGCGCGTGCAGGTGACCGGCGAATACGGGCCGGCGACGAGCCGCTGGCGGCTCGAGTGGCAGCGGCACACCGACGGCGTGTGGCGGATCGTCGAGATCGATTGTCTTTCGATCAACGGCGTTCAGCCGAGCGGGCTGTGGTGGACTCGGATCCCGGGCGTGTGAGATCGGCTCAGACCATCGCCAGGACGCCGCCGGATCGGCGGATCGCGACTAATTGGGGCTGGAGATTGCGGCCGGGGCACTGGGTCGAGGCGAGCTCGCGGTGGGTGTGGACCCGCATGACGGGGACGCGGTAGGCCCGCATCTGCGAGGCGACGAACCGCTCCACGGCGTCAAGCTGGGTGTCCGAGGGTGATTGATCCTCGTAATTGCCCATGACGCAGATGCCGAGGTTGCCCTCGTTCTGGCTGGCCACATGCGCGCCCTGCCAGTTGAGCGGTCGGCCCTCCCACACGCGCCCATTGGGGTCGATCAGGTAGTGGTAGCCGATGTCGCCCCAGTTCTTGGAGCGGTGGGCGGCGCGGATGCGCTCCAGACGGTCCGCGGCGTCGCCCTCGGAACGGCTGGTGAAGGTGTTCATGCCGTCGTGGTGCACGGTGATGCGCTGGACGGGGAGCATCGTGTTCATGAGCGACGGGACCGGAGCGCCCTTGGCCCAGGCCGAGCGCGGGATCACGCCCGGCGGACGCCCGCCGGGCATGGGCGTGGAGGGCGTGTAGCGCGGGCGGTCCTGCGCGGTGGTCTGGCGACCGTAGTCGGTGCGACGGCCCGTGCCGGTCGCGGCGCCGGAGGCGCACCCGCCGAGCAGCGCGGTCCCCGCGCCGAGCGCCAGTATCCCCGAAAGCCCCGTCCTCAGGGCCTCACGACGGTCGACACGATGTGGTGTGTTCACGCCCAAAAGATCGGCCTCTGACGCTTCCCCGCTTCAATCACCGTGATTGTTGATGGAGTATATCCGCCGGGAACGCGCCAAGGTCGGAATAACTCAATGGATGCGCTCGCCTGCGGGGGGCGAAGGCCCTTTACAGGGGTTCGGGGGCGTCCAGCGTGATCCGCAGGGTCAACCGATCGCGCCCGCGTCGGACAGTGACCTCGACCTCTTGCCCAACTTCGGCTTTCTCGAGCGCCTCGCGGAGGGCGTTGTAGTGGGGGATGGGTGCTCCGTCGATCGCTTCGATGATGTCGCCGGCGATGATGTAGCCGTCCTCGGTGCGTTCGATGCCGCGCATGCCCGCGCGCTGGGCGGGGCCACCGGGGATGACTTCCTGGATCATCACACCCTGCCGGATGCCGAAGCGCAAGGCGAGCCCGGGGTCCACCCGCTTGATTCCCATCGTCGGTGTGAACTTGCGTCCGTAGACGATCAGTTCTGGGATGATCTGATTGACGGTGTCGACCGGAACGGCGAAGCCGATTCCGGCGCTGACGCCGGAGGGGCTCTTGATGGCGGTGGTGACGCCGATGAGGCGGCCGGCGCTGTCGAGCAGGGGGCCGCCGGAGTTGCCGGGGTTGATGGCCGCGTCGGTTTGGAGGACTCCGGTGATCATCCTTCCGGAGGGGGACTCGATGGTCCGTCCGGTGGCGCTGAGGAGGCCGGTGGTGAAGGTGTAGTCGAGGCCGAATGGGTTGCCGATCGCGTAGACGCGTTGGCCGACGCGCAGGTCCTCGGACGAGCCGACGGCGATCGGCGTGAGCACATCGGACGGGGCGTCGATCTTCAGGATGGCCAGGTCCTCATCCGGCGCGACGCCGATGAGCGTGGCGGGCCAGGAGGAACCGTCGGAGAGGACGATCTGCGCCGAGTTGGCGCCCTGGATCACATGGAAGTTCGTGACGATGTGGCCCTGGTTGTCCCAGACGAACCCCGAGCCCGTGCCGCTGACGACGCGGCGGGTCGGCTCCATGAAAAATCCCCGGTTCTCGACGACGGTCCGCGTGTCCACATAGGCGACGCTCCGGGAGACGCGTTCGAACAGGTCGACGACGGCCTGCTCTTCCGGAGGGAGG
>CAZSLT010000135.1:0-7547 GCA_964607595.1 uncultured Phycisphaeraceae bacterium | reverse complement strand
ACCGCGATGCCCTCGCCGTCGGCAAGCCCCTGCGGGAAGCGGTCGTTCACCGTGAGGTCGCCCGGAACGCTCACCAATTTGGGCTCGAGAATGTCCACCACCGCCCAGTCCTCGCGGAACAGCGGCGTCGCGGCCGTGCTCGCCGGGTCGTGCCACCGCGTCATCAGCCGACGCAGCACCACCGGGACGGAAACCCCCGTGTTGCCGGTCAAGATGTCCTTAAACATCACCGCGTCGGCGAACATCGTGAGCTCGTCATCAATATCGGGATCCCACGGCGTCATCGGCTCGACGACGAGCATCGGCCCGTCGACGGGCAGCGCGTCGAAGATGGCGTCGGCGAGGTCGCCATTCAAGGGATGGGCCTTCACGACGACGGCGAAGAACACCGCGTCGCCGCCCGCGGGAATCGTCGTCGAGGGCAGACGGAAGTACAGCGGCTCGGGGTCGCCGGCGCCCACGGGCGTGATGCTCGCCGGCGATGAGGGCAGCACGATCTCGTACTCGTTGATCGTGATCGGCTCGTCCCACGGGTTGGCGAGCTGCACCGCCACAAGACTCCCCATCGACTCCAGAGCGTCAATGACACCGTCCGCGTTGCCCAGGTCGCACGGCTGGAGCGGATCGGCCATGTCGGAATACAACGCCGCCGTGAACGCCTCGCGGATGAACGGCTGCCGCTCCAGCCCCACCACCGTCAGACCCTTCTTGAAGGCCGTCATCGTGTCATTGGCGGCGCTCGCGGCCGGCGAACCGGGGAAGTCGTTGATCCCGTTGTACGAGTTCAGACCGGACTCGTACTGCTGACGACGCATCGAGAAGTCGGTCGTCGCGGCCTGCTGGCCGAGATGCGCCGGGAAGGCCGAGAGCGCCGTCCGCAAATCCCCCTGCGGGAACCGGTCCGACAGCTCGATCGCCACGGTCGACCCGTAGGGATCCCGTCCGCCCGAGTACGCGATGTTGTCCTGCAGCGGCGTCTCCGCCTCGCCCGTGCGCGGGAAGAACCGGATCACCGTCGGGTCGCCGTTCCCGTCGGCGTTGTCGAGCATGTTCGCCGTCAGCGCCAGCGAGGTCCGCAGCACATACGCCGCGCCGGTACTGGCCCCGACGAGCGTCTTGGCCGGGCCGCCGTTGCCGCCGCCGTAGAAGAAGTCCTCGGTGTTGAACGCGGTCGAGGCCTGGTTGACATCGCCGACCGTGAACGGCCGCATCAGCGGCTCGTCCGTCGCCAGCGGCGCCAGCGCCCACATGAACGAAGCGAAGATGTCCGGCGCATCCTGCGCCGTCGCCTCGTTCGGATTGATCTTGAGCATCGAGTAGACGCCCTCGAACTCGTTGAGCTGCCCGTTGAGCGTCGCGATCTCCGTCGAGTTGAGCACCGGCACCGGCGAGAACCGCGCCGAGCCGTTGTAGGGCGTCAGCAACCGGCGCGTGTCCGCCTTGATGTCCTGCCGCGTCGGCCGGCCGTTGTCCAGCGAACGCCAGAACGAAGGGTCCTCCGCCGCGCGCAACGCCCCCTTGGGGTTGTTCGGCCCGACCGTGCCCACCGGCGGGTACAGCAGGTCCGTGTCCTGCTCGATCGACGAGAAGATCGGCAGGTGATTCGTCGACCAGAACGCGCACAGGTCGATCAGGTCGCGCGTCGTGTGCACCGCCGCCTTCGACGCCCGCGGCTCGTGCGGCGACGAGCCGACATACCGCCACCAGTTCGACCGCTGGTCCACCGTCAGCGTGTTCGTCACCGGCGTCCAGCCCATGTAAGTCGTCAGCCCCGGCACATCCGGGTAAGTCGTGTCCACCGTCGTCATCTGCGCGATCGCGTTCTCGATCTGCAGCGAGG
The DNA here is from genome assembly GCA_964607595.1 of uncultured Phycisphaeraceae bacterium. Classification (GTDB taxonomy): domain Bacteria; phylum Planctomycetota; class Phycisphaerae; order Phycisphaerales; family UBA1924; genus JACKHC01. The sequence continues at coordinate 5,707 of CAZSLT010000135.1, read as the reverse complement.
TCTCCAGGTGCTGCCGGAATCCTTCCAGCGTCCCGTCCCCCCGAACCCGCGTGTTGCCCGCGATGTTCTGCGCCCGCTCGTCGGCGATGTCCAGCAGCCCGAACAGATCAATGTCCGCCGGCGTTCGTCCATCGGAGATCCGCGTCGGCGAGAGCCCGGCCGCCGCGTACGAAAACTCGAGCGACGCGTTGTAGTTCATCAGCGCCGACGCGTCGATGATGCGCGCCGCGGCCACCCAGATCAGACCCGCGTTGTTGCCCAGGATCTCCAGCTGCTGCCACCGCGCATCCGGCCGCAGATCCCCGTCGGTATCGACCATGAAGCGCTCGTCGCGCGTGTTGAACGCGTTGTTCGGCGGCTCCAGCGCGCTCATCTGCCGATCGAAGAAGGGCTGGTCGAGCGCCAGGAGGTAATGATCGGCCGGAGTCCCGATACTCGACAGATCCGCGCCGGGATCGCCCCGCCCGTTCGTGCTGTCGATGAACCACTGCGCCAGATCGACATACTTCCCGTCGCCGTGCTCCCAGCGACCGGTCTGGTTGTCGAAGGTGTAGCCCGAGCGCATATTCGTGAACTGCGGCCAGGTCGTCGTCGCCCCGGGGTTCGGCAGCCACAGCGGCTCGTTCGACGCCAGCCACGGGTCCTGCCGCACCGACACCCGTTCCCCCGGCGCCTGCGGGTTGAGCGTCGAGAGCGTGCCCGTGAAGGTCGGGTTGGTGCGATTCGTGAACGCCATGTCCGAGAAGTCGCCGTCCTCGAACCTCGAGGGCCACACCACCGCGTCATTCAGCCGCTCGGGCGTGGAATTGCTGACGATCTTCTCGCCGAACAGGTCCGCGCCGATCAGCGCGCGGATGTGGTTCATCACCGCGTCCGCCTGCTGCTGGTAGTTCACCCGACGCGACACCGCCGCCGCGGACTTCCGGTCCAGCGAGACGATGTTCACATAGGTCACCGCCGTGATCGCCACGACCGCCAGCACGCCGACCACCAGGATGATCACCGACCCGCGACGGCGCGTCGTGCCCGCGCAGGCCGCGGTCGCGGCCGCGCTCGTAACAGTGACAGACGAACGGCGATGATGCGAAGATTGGCGTTTCATGACTCTTGTCCGATGTTGAAGATGAACTCAAAGGTCTTGCCGCCCTCGATCCGGACGGCGTTGTCGTGCAGCGTCAGGCGGATGCGGATCATCCGCGGCTTCGTCCACGGCCGGCCGATGTTGCCGCCCCCGTCGATCTCGCGGAACGGCCACACCGACAGGTACTCATCCGGCCAGCCGCCCGTGGCCACCTGGTCGTATGCGCCCGGGGTGTTGGCATTCGTGCTCGCCAGCGTGTCGATCAGGCCGTTGACATCCACCACCTCGTTGTCCGGGAACGGCGCCGCCAGCGACGGCTGCGAATAGTTCAGCAGGTAGTACGAACGCGGCATGAAGGCGTCGAACCACACGATGTCGCCGTAGCGATAGATCGCGTCCGCCTCGAACTCGTCGGCCGCGGGCTCGGCCAGCCCGCCGTCCCCGCGCCGCAGCAGCAGGGGGTTGGACGCGTTCAGCCAGGTCGTGCCGTCGGTCCACGCGACCTCGAACGACGAGCAGCGCGTCGCGATGACCGCGTGCAGGTCCATCAGCGCATCCTCGGGGTCGGTGTCCGAGTCCTCGCGCACGCGGTTGATCGTCGGGAGCTGGTTGTCGGCAAGGATGCGCGTCACGCACCCCGCGATCGCCCCGCGCAGGATCGCGTTGTTCTCGGCGATCGTACGGCGCGTCGCCCCCGCGTTGCCCGTGTACACGAACCGCTGCCACAGCGGGAAGTCGTAGGTCGGATCGCCGTCCCACGCGCCCGGCGCGCGGTAGGGCGTCGCGTCCCGCGAGACGCCGTTGGCCGACGCGGGGTCCTGCCCCTCGATCCAGCGCCGGATCTCGGCGATCGACATCGCGCAGATGTCCACCCGCCCGTGCCGGATCAGCCGCAGATCGGGGTTGATCGAAGCGCCGCCGACCTGCGCGCTCGACTTCTCCGGTGTGTCGTTGTCCATCGCGAACCGCAGCTCGATCTCGCGGTCACGCAGATACGGCGCGTACGCCCGCTGCGTGCCGATGAACGGCGGCGGCGGATTGTTCCCCTGGTAGCCCGAGGCGACCGAGCCCGCCAGCAGCACCGGCTGGCGCACAAGCAGGAAATCGCCCGCGTACTCGTTGCGTGCATCATCGGTGACCTGATCCGAGGCGTAATCATTGGTCTCGCCGGCACGCTGGGCGAAGCCGCCGTCCGGGTCGAACTCGCGGATGAATGTGGGCAGATCGTCCGTGCCCGCGTTATCGTCGATCTCCGAGTGCGGCCGCAGCGCATGGCCGTAGTAAATCCGCGCCGCCGTCGAGGAGACATTCGCCCCGCCCAAGGGGTCGAGCTGCGCCGTGCGGTACTGCTGACCGTCGGTCAGGAAGCAGATCTCATCCACGCGGACGGTGACGGCCTTGGAGTCATTCTCATACGGCTCGATCCCGGAACGCACATCCGTCTCACGGTCCTCCGCAGACAGGTACACCGCGCGCTCGCCGGAGTCCAGCATGCCGTTCCCGTTCGTATCGCCAACCCAGCGCCCCCGGATCGCGATGAAGGTGTCCTCCGGGAGCATTCTCGAGAGCGACCGGAAGTCATCCGAGAGCTGCCGCTCCAGCGCCCGGGCGAGCTGATCCACCTCGGCCGCGGCCGAGCCGGTGTTCACCAGCTTGCCCACCTGCTTGAAGATCTGGCCGACGCCGACCGAGAGCAGCAGCACCGCCCCGACGGCGACGAGCAACTCGACGAGCGTGAAGGCGCGGGCGCGTGCGATGGATGTGGCTTGCGTGTTCTTCATAATGATCAGCCGGTCTGCAGGACGCGTGCGTCCACGGGTTCGATCCGCCACACCGAGCCGTCGTCGCTGGTGACGGTCGGCTTGACGGTCCACACATTGAGGACGGCGGTGCCGCCGGGGAGCGTGCCGATGTACGAGGCGCCCTTGGAGCGCGGCGCCCGCTCCAGGTACGCGCGATCCGGCGTGCCGTCCGGCTTGAGCGTGGTCTCGACCACGCGCACCGGCAGGTCCGAGCCCGCCGGGTCGCCGTCGTCCTCGCCCTCGACAAGCAGGATGGCGCCGGTCCGCATCACGAAGAACCGATCCGCCCCCGCGATCGACGGCAGACCGCCGCCGGCCGCCAGCGTGATGTAGTACTGACGACGCGCGTCGTCGTAGGCCAGACGCACGGCGACCTTCTGCAGCGGCGATTTCGGGTCGTTCGCGGCCTCGGACTCCACGGGGACGAACTGCGATCCCGGCGAGGGAGCGCGCAGCGAATAGGTGAACACCGCCAGCTGCGATGCGCCCGACGAGGTCCGGCGGTACATCAGCGAGTACGAAAGCACCGGCCGGCGGCCGTCGTCCCGCGTCTCGTCCGCGCGGGTGCTCACCCGGTCAGAGAGCGAGATCAGCCGGTCGTTCCGCCACTCGTAGAACGGCACGCGGATCGAGGACACCCGCCGCGTCGCGCCCGAGTCCACAACATCCGCGATCCGCATCGACTCGATGCGGCCGCGCGAGGCGTTGTTGTCGAACTCGTCAAGGTTGACGACGATGTAGTCGTTCGGATCGACCAGCGAGCCGGGGCTCGAGGTCGGAGAGAACGCAAGCATGGTCCGCGCCTGGGCCGTGCTGAACCCCGTGGGCAGGTCGGTCCGGGGCGTAAAGATAATCCGGCGGATGTTCGTCACCTGCGTCGCATTCGACTCCTCCGTCACGACCTCGATCCGGCCAAGCGACTCGCGGTGGATCCGCGAGGCGCCGAACTCCCGCAGCGAGTCGCGGAACGGGAGCTGATTCCCGCTGAAGGTGTAGAGGCCCTGGCCGTTCTGCGGCTGCGACGGCGGACGCACATACAGGTCCAGCGGCAGCGGCTCCAGCGCGGGAACCACGAAGAAGAAGTTCGCGCGCGGCGGCGTCCCGTCGGGCCGCAGCCAGAGGAAGCCGGACTGCGTCCCCGACTGACCGCCGGGGACATTGTGCTTCAGAACGCGCCACTGATCCTCGGGCAGGAGATTGTTCATCTCCGTCGGGTTCGGCAGGTTCGCGTTGTCGCGGTACTCGATCCGCCCGGCGTTACGGCCCACCACCGCCTCGGCCGCGTTGCCCGCGAGCACCGAGTTCGTGATCCGCGACGCCTCCTGCTGCTGGATCGCGGCGCCGGCGAAGAGCGCCAGCAACCCCAGCAGCCCCAACGCGAAGATGAAGGTCGCGATCAGCACCTCGATCAGCGTGAACGCATGCGCGGATCGCGCGGCCGCACGACGCGGGGGAGGGAGCTTCAACATTGTCGCCGTCAGAATACTCATGACTCAGCGCCTCCGGATCACATTCCCGGTGTATCGATCGAATGAAAGGATCTCCGCGTTGCGGTCGATCCACCCCCACGCCGTCTCGAGCCGCTCACTGTCGCGAACAACGCGTTCGTTGTTCGACGGGGCCTGGGAGTCTTCGCTCCAGATCGTCCACGGACGACGAACGCCCACCGCCTCGGCCAGCCGCGAGGACTGCACCACCGCCAGCAAGCTCGCGCTCCGCAGAATCACCTCGTTGGGGAACACCCGCTCCACATCGAGCCCCTTCTCGGGGTCGAACAGGAACTCGTTCTCGCCCTCGTACACCTCGCCCGTGCTCGAGTCGAACGGATCATCCGGATACTCGATGTACGCGTTGATCAGGCACTCGCCGCCCGACTCGGTGCAGGTGACCACCGCACCCGACGGATCGAACTGGATGAAGAAAGTGTTGCAATGCCGCAGCGCGCCGGATGCGCCGCCGTCGCCCACGAAATCGTCCTCACCGACGATGTCGGGCGGCATGAAAATGTACGGGTCGTTGCGCGGGAAGAGCCACGGGACGATCTCGTCGTCCGAGAGATACGGCTGCGCCTGGCTCAGCGAATTGTCGCCGTCGATCATCTCCCCCGCGTACCAGTGACTCGTCGAGTCGAAATTGCCCAGCGTCTCGTTGGTCGGCGCGACCGCGAACGACATCCCGTAGATCAGCACGCCCTTGGGCAGATCGATCGGAACATTGCCCGTCGCGGGGCGGAACACCATCGCCGGCTCGTCGCCCGCGCGGGCAAGATTGCCCGACTGCTGGCCGTGCAACTCCAGCACCTGGATCGAGGTGACCTCACGCTCCAGATCAAAGAAGAACGCAACCCCCGTGTGCCGCCCGTTCTGGATCGCCAGCGCCAGCGCCTGGCCCAGCGCGCCCGTCACCGTGTTCACCGAGCCCGAGTAATTCGCCGACTCGACGATCCGGCCGAACGCCGGAACGATGATCGCGGCCAGCAGGATGATGATCGAGATCACCACCATCAGCTCAAACAGTGTGAACGCGCGCCGGATCATCGGTCGCCCCCCATGTCCTCGCGGATCGGCCCCGGCGCATACGAGGTGATGTTGTCGTCCAGCGCCTTGAGCGCTTCTTCCTCGGTCGGCGAGCCCGCGTCCCGCGTCGTGCCGTACAGGTTGTCCGGCCCGGCAGAGAGGAAGTACGGCCGGCCGTTGATGCAGCGACCGTACAGATCCTGCGCCAGCTTGTTCCCGGGGTGGATGTAGTACACCAGCGTCTGCTCGGCGACCGGCCACGGCGCCGCCCATTCCTTCCGCGCCCACGCGTCCACCACCGAAGGAGT
>CAZSLT010000134.1:0-7586 GCA_964607595.1 uncultured Phycisphaeraceae bacterium | reverse complement strand
AGCGACCCCCGCACGCGGCAGATCGGCGTCCACGCCGGAAACGGCGGATGCCGACGAGGCCCAGGACGAGGCCGCGCGCGGCGGACGCGCGCTGTGGACGGGCCAGATCAGGCTGTCGCTGGTCGCCGCCCGGCCTCTTCGGTGTTGCGGGCCGAGCCGAAGATCTGCTTGGGGACGGCCAGGGCGACCGAGTCGATGCCGCCCGAGAGCGTGCGCCCGGAGTTGGCGTGGCGGCGGGAGGCGTTGAAGGATCGGCCCAGGCGGGTGAGTGAGTCGAGCAGGATGACGACATGCTTGCCGGCCTCGACCATGCGGCGGGTGCGCTGCATGAGCATCATGGCGATCTCGATGTGTCGCTCGATGGTGTGGTCGTTGGTGGAGGCGACGACATGGGCGGGGACGGAGCGCTTGAAGTCGGTGGCCTCCTCGGGGCGTTCGTCGATGAGGAGGGCGAAGACCTCGAGGTCGGGGTGGTTCTTGTTGAGGGCGGTGGCGATGTCTTTGAGGAGGGTGGTCTTGCCCGCTTTGGGGGGTGAGACGATGAGGCCGCGCTGGCCGCGCCCGATGGGACAGAAGAGGTCGATGAGGCGGCAGGAGGGCGGGCAGCCGGGGTACTCGAGGGTGAGCCGGGGCTGGGGGTCGATCGAGGAGAGGTCCTCGAAGCGTTTGCGGTTCTTGTAGGTCGCGGGGTCGAGCCCATCGATGGAGATGATGTTCTCGACGACGGGCCTCGAGGCGCGGTGGCCACCGCCGCCGCGCCCGCGTTTACGGCGGGGCGCACGGTTGACGACCTCAACGGTCAATTCCTGTCCGGTGCGCAGGGGGTAGTGTTCGCCGAACGACAGTGGGACGAATGGATCGTCCTCGCTCTCGATCAGAGTGCCGGCGAATTGCCTGACACGACCCTCGGCGCGTTCCGGCCATACAAGGATGCCGGTCAGCGTGGTCATAAGCATTTCAAACGGAGTTGATCGTCTATCGATCCGGGACGGCGTCGGCGTGTTGTGCCGCGGTCGTCCCGCCGGTCCCCCCAGATGGGACACATGTCATTGGAGCATCGACGCGGGTCAAAGTCAAGGATTGTTCGCCGGATCGGCGTGGTTCGGCGTTGGATGGCGCCGATGATGTCGTTTCGCGCGTCGGGTTGTATGGACATCGGCGCGTCGGGGCGGGGGTCTTGAGCGGAAGCAGGGCGGTCGGGCCGGATGGCGTAGGATGCGGTCGGCGCGGGTGCGTCTGGCTCCGCGGCGTTCACGGTTTGATTCGAGAGACATGAAGCAACTGCGCGGCATCCCGGTGTCTTCGGGCGTGGCGATCGGGCGTGTATTCGTCCTGGACGATCCGCGCGAACGGGTCATGCGCCGGTCGATCGCGCCGGACGCGGTGGCGCGCGAGCAGGAGCGGCTGGCCGAGGCGCTTCAGGCCTCGCTGATCGATCTGGACAAGATGCGCGCCGAGGCGGAGAAGCATCTGGGCAAAGAGGCCGCGGCGATCTTCTCGTTCCACCAGGGGATGCTCAAGGACCGCTCGCTGACCGAGCCGATGCGTCGTCGGATCGAGGATGAGAAGGTGAACGCGGAGTTCGCGGTGCAGGAGCAGTTCCGCGTGGTGGCGGAGATGTTCGCATCGATGCGGGAGTCGGCGTTCCGGACGAAGGTCGATGATGTGTGGGACCTGAACCACCGGGTCGTGGGGCACCTCATCGGCGAGCATTCGCGGAAGGCGGCGCACGCGTTCGACGGGGCGGTGGCGGTGGCGAACGATCTGACGCCGACGCAGGCCGCGTTGTTCCAGGGTCGCGGGGTGCTGGGGTTCGCGACGGACTCGGGCGGGCCGACGAGCCACACGGCGATCTTCGCGCGGGCGCTGGGGATTCCGGCGGTGGTGGGGCTGGAGCGGCTGGTCGAGAATGCTTCGGAGGGGCAGCAGGTCATCGTTGACGGCGACCGCGGCATCATCGTGCTGGACCCGGACGAGTCGACGGTGGCGTCGTATCAGAAGTTCATCGACGAGGCCAAGGCGCTGGCGCTGCGGCTCGATGAACTGCGGGACCTCAAGGCGGTCACGACCGACGGCGTCGAGATCAAGTTGATGGGGAACATCGAGTTCGCCGACGAGGCCTCGAGCGTGGTGCGTCAGGGGGGCGACGGGGTGGGGCTGTTCCGCACGGAGTTCCTGTGGCTGACCTCGGACCACGAGCCGACGGAGGAGGAGCAGTACGAGCACTACCGGCGGGCGGTGGAACTCAGCGAGGGCCGGACGGTGACCTTCCGGACCTTTGACCTGGGGGCGGACAAGTACACGCAGGAGCGGGCGATGACCCCGGAGCGGAACCCGTTCCTGGGGTGCCGCAGCATCCGGTACTGCCTGCAGAATGTGGCGATGTTCCGGTCGCAGCTGCGGGCGATCATGCGTGCGGGGGCGCACGGGCCGATCCGGGTGATGTTCCCGCTGGTGACGACGCTGATGGAGCTGCGGCAGGCGAAGATGCACCTGGCGGATGTGATTGAGGACCTGGAGGCCGACGGGCTGCCCTACGGGAAGGATGTCCCGGTGGGGATGATGGTGGAGGTGCCCTCGGCGGCGGTGATGGCCCATTCCTTCGCCAAGGAGGCGGCGTTCTTCTCGATCGGAACGAACGATCTGGTGCAGTACACGCTGGCGGTGGACCGGACGAACGAGCGGGTGGCGAACCTGTACTCCCCGGCCCACCCGGCGGTGCTGCGGCTGATCAAGGATGTGATCCGGGCGGGTCGTCGGGCGGGGATCGATGTGTCGCTGTGCGGGGAGGTGGGGGGCGATGTGACCTACACGATGTTGCTGTTGGGGCTGGGGCTGCGTACTATTTCTTCGACACCGTCCCGGATTCCTCACCTCAAGCGGGTGGTCCGGACGGTCGATATCGGACACTGCGAGCGGTTGGCCCGAGCGGTCGGCTCGTTCGATTCTGAGACCCAGGTGAACGCGTATGTGCGTGAGCAGGTCTCAAAGATCTTCCCCGAGTTGCTCGGCGGGCGTACCGCCGACTGATGACCGCCTTGGCGGGAGTCGTCTCGGGACCAGAACACCGTTGACGGCCCGTGTGGCCGGCAGCGTCAAGCGAGCGCCCCGGCGGTGCGCCCCGGACCATTCGTGAGTCCGGCGGGTGCTCCCGGAGCGTCGAGGAACGGGCGGACAGGCCCGGGCTCGGACGCGCAGGACGCGCCGACATCATGAGGGGCCGTTTCAACGCGGGCAGGGCCGACGCCGCGTGGAACGCGACCGTAGCGCACAAGCACTGTTGAACGACCCGACGCCGCCGGCGGCCGGGGTTTTTCTTCGTGCGCGTGGCGGGGGACGCGTGGACGAGGCGTCGGTGGACCTGTCCATGAGAGGAAATCATGGGCGCCAACAAGCGGATGCTCATCAGTTATGTCCCCGGCGAAGAGTGCCGGGTGGCGATGGTCGTTGACGGGAAGCTCGAAGAACTCCATTCCGAGCGCGCCAACGCCGTCAGTTATGTCGGGAACATCTATGTCGGGAAGGTGGTGAATGTCGAGCCGGGCATCCAGGCCGCGTTCATCGACTTCGGGCACCAGTCCAACGGGTTCCTGCACATCTCCGACCTGCACCCGAGTTACTTTCCGGGTGCGGACGAGGAGGACACCGAGAAGATCGGTCGCAAGACGCCCCGGCGCGAGCGTCCGCCGATTCAGCAGTGCCTGAAGCGTGGGCAGCAGGTGATCGTGCAGGTCATCAAGGAGGGCATCTCCACCAAGGGCCCGACGCTGACGACCTATCTCTCGATCCCGGGTCGGTACCTGGTGATGCTGCCGGGGATGGACCGGGTGGGGGTGTCGCGGAAGGTGGAGGACGAGGACACGCGGCGCGAGATGCGGGCGCAGCTTGAGGGGATCGACCTGCCCGAGGGGTACGGTTTCATCCTGCGGACGGCGGGGGAGGGCCGGCCCAAGACGGAGCTGAAGCGCGACCTGGCGTACCTGCAGCGGCTCTCCAAAGACATCGAGAAGCGTCGGGACACGGGGGGCAACAAGCCGCGTCTGCTGTACGCCGAGAGCGATCTGCTGGTGCGTTCGCTGCGGGATGTGTGGACGGCGGATGTCGATGAGATCGTGATCGACGACGAGCACGCGCTGCAGCGTGCGTGGAAGTTCATGAAGATCGTGGCGCCGCGCGGCTCGACGAAGCTGCTGCACTACGACCGCAAGACGCCGCTGTTCCACGCCTACGGCGTCGAGGACCAGATCCGGCTGATGCTGGCGCGCGAGGTGCCGCTGCCGTCGGGCGGGTCGCTGGTGATCGACGAGACCGAGGCGATGATCGCGATCGATGTGAACTCCGGCCGGATGCGGAACAACCGCGACGCCGAGACGACGGCGTACCGGACGAACCAGGAGGCGGTGGAGGAGATCTGCCGGCAGCTGCGGCTGCGCGACATCGGCGGGCTGGTCGTGTGCGACCTCATCGACATGATGAGCCGGAGCCACCGCCGCCAGATCGAGTCGAGATTCCGCGAGCTGCTCAAGAGCGACCGCGCCTCGACGAAGGTGCTGCCGGTCAGCCAGTTCGGCATCGTGGAGATGACGCGTCAGCGCCAGCGCGAGAGCCAGAAGAAGGTGCACTTCGCGCCGTGCCCGCGCTGCGAGGGGCGGGGGGTGCTCAAGAAGCCGACGAGCGTCGCGGCCGACGCGCTGCGCGAGCTGGCGCGGCTGCTGGATGCGCCGCAGGTGGCGCGCGTCGAGATGGTCGTCTCGCCGCGGGTCGCCGGGGAGCTGCTGAGCACGAAGCGGCAGATGCTCATGCGGATCGAGCAGGACTCGGGCCGGCAGGCCGAGGTGCGGGTCAGCGAGGACATCCCGGTGGACCGGGTGGCGTTCTACGCGTACCGCGCCGACGGGTCGGACCTGGAGATCGAGAAGATCAGCAGCCCGCGCCCGCCGTCGGACCTGCGGGTGTGGACGAGCGACGACCCGATCGAGGACGACTGGGCCGTGGACATGCGCATGGAGGGCGAGGAGTCGCTCGATGACGAGTCGGCGCCGCCCGCGCTGGATGAAGAAGGATCGGCGATCGTCGAGGCGGCGCGTTCGGCCTCGGGCGTGCCCATGACAAGCGTCGAGGGCGAGGGCGGCGGGCGCAAGAAGCGTCGCCGGCGTCGTCGGCGCGGCGGTGGGGGCGCTGGGGGGGAGGGCGGGGGGGGGGGGGGGGGGGGGGGGGGGCCGCGCCGCTGGGCGGCGGATCGGGCGGGTTCGCGGAAGATGCGCCGCGCCCGCAGGGCGGGCCGCGCCCGGCACAGGCAACGGGGTCGGCGCGTGGCGACTCGTGGGACCTGGCGCCCGGCGAAGCGCGGCCGGCGCCGATGACGGGCGAGGAGCCCGAGCGGACGGAGACGGGCGAGGTCGGCGAGGACGGCCTGCCGCGGAAGAAGCGGCGTCGTCGCCGGGGCGGGCGCGGGCGGCGTCGCGGGCGCGACGGCGTGGAGGCGGGTGCCGATGGCGCGGCGCGCCCTGAGGGGGTGCACGGCGACAGCGATCATGATGAGCGCGACGATCGCGAAGGTCATGACGAGCGCATCGAGCGCGGCGGGGTCGGATCGCACGAAGAGGAGTTCGACGACCGGCTTCGGGCGCGGGAGGACGAGTTCGACGACGAGCGTGAACCGGCGACGACCGGGTCGCGTGGCGACTCGTGGGACATCGATCCCCCGGCGCGCGGATCGGCGCCGGTGCTGCCGGTGCGGCGCGTGACCGAGGCGGACCTGTCCGATGAGGACGACGGCGATGACGACGACCGCGCCGAGGGAATGGACGGCGATCGCGACGCGTCTCGCGGCGGATCGGAGACCGACGCGGGCGGGGCGGGCAAGAAGAAGCGTCGGCGTCGCCGGCGCAAGAAGTCCGGGTCCGGTGACGCGGCCGCGACGGGGGTCGGACACGGCGCGGAGGGCGCGGAGGGCCAGGCGCCGGAGATGGTGCCTGTGAGGGATGAGGCGCCGGCGCCGAAGGCGGCGCGGGAGCCGGACGCGGGCGACGAGGATCAGCCCAAGAAGAAGCCGCGTCGAAAGCGATCGAAGAAGAAGACGGGGGGGGCGGCGGGCGGCGCCGGCGATGGGGGCGAGGCGGAGGCGCCCGCGCCGAAGCCGAAGCCCGAGGCGCGCCCGGCGGCGGGCGCACCCGCGGCGGGTCCGGCCCCGGCGAACGGGCAGCCGGCGGTGAAGGTCGTGGCGCCCAAGCGTTCGCTGTACGGCAACCGGAGGCGGCTGAAGCCGGGCGACATCCCGGCGCGGCGTGATGACTAGCGGCGCGGGGACGCGGCCGCGCTCTTTCGTATCATCGTGCGCGGAGCAACGCATGAGCGCCGAACACATCAAACGGGTGATCATCCTCGGTTCGACGGGGTCGATCGGGACGCAGACGATCCGGGTGATCGAGAATCTCAACGCGCAGCACGCGCGGGGGCTGCACCCCGAGCGGCTGGAGATCGTGGGGCTCGCGGCGGGGCGGAACGCCGCGGCGCTGTTCGCGCAGGCGCACGAGCTCGGTGTGAAGCACCTGGCGCTGGCCGAGGGCGACGGCAAGGGCGCGCCGGCGGGCGCGCGGCTGCGCACCGGCGCGGGCGCGGCCGAGGAGCTGGTGCGCGGCGTCGAGTGCGACCTCGTGCTGGCGTCGATGGTCGGCTCGGCGGGGGTGCCGGCGACGCTGGCGGCGGTCGAGCTCGGGCGCGATGTGGCGCTGGCCAACAAGGAGACGCTGGTCGCCGCGGGTTCGATCGTGGTGGACGCGGCCGAGCGCACGGGTGCGCGGCTGCTGCCGGTGGACTCCGAGCACTCGGGGGTGTGGCAGTGCCTGGCGGGTCGGGACCGCGGGCAGATTCAGCCGCCGGTCGTGCTGGACGCGGAGGTGCGGAAGATCGTGCTGACGGCTTCGGGCGGGGCGCTGCGCGACAAGACGCTCGACGAGACTTATCACGCGACGCCGGCCGATGCGCTGGCGCACCCGACCTGGAGCATGGGCGCCAAGGTGACGATCGACTCGGCGTCGCTCACGAACAAGGCGCTGGAACTGATCGAGGCGCACTGGCTCTTCGGCGTCGGGGCGGAGCGGCTGGGTGTGCTCATTCATCCGCAGTCGATCGTGCATTCGTTCGTGGAGTTCGCGGACCGGAGTGTGATCGCGCAGTGCGGCTCGCCGGACATGCGGACGCCGATTCAGTACGCGCTGGCCTTCCCGCACCGCCCGGCGGGGATCGCCCCGGGGATCGAGTGGGAGAAGTTCGCGGATCTGAATTTCAGCCAGCCCGACACGGAGCGTTTCCCCGCGTTGCTGCTGGGGTACGAGGTGATCGAGCGGGGGGGCACGGCGGGGGCGGTGATGAACGCGGCGAACGAGGCCGCGGTCGAGGCGTTCCTGGCGCACAAGATGCCGTTCGGGATGATCCCGGAGGTGACTCGTTCGGCGCTGGACGCGGTGGGTGTGTCGGCGGTGCGTTCGCTGGGGGATGTGTTCGAGGCGGACGGTGAGGCGCGGCGGTTCGTGCGTTCGCGCGTGGGGCAGCGGGCGGGGGTGTAGGAAGACTCACCACAGAGA
>CAZSLT010000133.1:0-7649 GCA_964607595.1 uncultured Phycisphaeraceae bacterium | reverse complement strand
CACTCGCTTGCGCTTCGTGCTCGCAGGCAACTCCCGCTTTGTGCGCACAAACACAACACCCTCATCTCCTCCTGTGCGCCAATCCCAAAAAATTCTTCTCCCCTCCCCGATCCCCTTTCCCTGCTCCTAATCCCTGTTTCCCCTCTGTGCTCTCTGTGTGCTCTCGTGGTGAATGATCTTCCCCGTGCGCACAAACACGCTCTTCCGCCCGAGATACGGAGGGCACACGCGTCCCTGCCCTCCAGGCCTCGCCCGGCCACACACGGGCGACGACCCCGCGGGCCGAAACGCCGCGGCGACCCCATCCGTCGAAACGGGATGGCGTCCCCCGACTCACGAAAGGGTCGGCGCACGCACCCGGCGTCAACGGGGCAACTGTTTCTTGTTTCTTGTTGGTTGCTCGATTGGCCGGCCGGCCATTTCTTTTCCGAATGCCAGACACGACACACGACACACCACGAAACAACCGCACGATGACAGGAGAGTCAACATCCCCTCCCACGGGGGGGGAGGGAGGGGTAGGGGAGGGTCGCTCGCCGACTTCTTGCCTGCTCCCTCCCGCCGGTTCCATCGCGGCACCACACGACTAGAGTTCGGTAAAAGTACGGATATCCCCGGTTTTCGGCCCGTCTTGACGATTCCGAGACCCCTCCGGGCGGGTCAAAGTGGCAAGAAATCCCATTCCAGCCCACATTCTCCCTTGTTTATGCATCTGGTGCATCGTACGATTATGCATGAGACGCATTGTGCCGATCAGGATCACGGGCATGACTGAATCGACTGCCGCTACAGGAACATCATGGGCGCTCCGGCCGATGTCGCGGCCGGTACCCTCCGCGTTCCATGAAGTACGAGATCGAGGCGGATGTCTTCTCCGTGCTGGCCCAACGACCCGACCTGGAACGCGCCTTCACCGATTGGCTCGCCCGCGTCCGAGTCTCGCCCCAGGCCCTCGTCCGCGAGTCGGAGTTTCTCTATCAGGCGGGCGCCGCGGATCGTCGCCGAGTCTGGCTCGACGATCTGCTCATCATCATCAAACTCGACCGCAACATCCCGTTCTTCTGGATCGTGGAGTGCGAGATCGTCTGACGGGAGGTCGGTCATGACCATCATTTCAACGCTGGTGCCGAGCGAGAGCGGCGACCACATCACCATCACCGCCGAAGAGTACCGCCGCCTCAAGCGCATCGAGGCCGAGCACAACGCACTCGAACGCGCCGAGGCCAAACTCGCCGACCCCAACGCCAAATGGGTCTCCGGCGAGGACGCCGCGGCACGCTTCGCCGGGTCACGCCTCAAACGCGCCCGCGCCGAACGCGGCATGTCCCAGGCCGCGCTCGCCCAACTCATCGGCGTCGATCAGTCCACCATCTCGCGTCTCGAGTCCGAGCCCGACCGCTCCACCCTCGCACAACTCCGCGCGATCGCTCACGCGCTCGGCGTCGATGTCTCCGACCTGATCGGCTGATCGCGCCGGGGGCTCGCACCCCTCCGCGATCATCCGTGCTCCGTGCTCCCGCTCCCCGCGGCCCCCTCAATCCCCCAGCGAAACCTGCAACAGAAACACCGCGTCGCCGCCGCTGGCGCGCACGCCGTGCTTCGTCCCCGGCGACAGGATCACCATCGACCCGGCGCCCAGCCGTTCCGTGCCGCCGCGCCCGCCCTCGCCGATCGTCACCTCGATCTCCCCCTCGATCGACTGGATGCTCACCGTCCCCGCCGTCGCGTGCTCGCCCAGCGACGAGCCCGCATCCATCACGAACAGCGCGATCGTCCGCCCGCCGTGCTTGAACAGCGCCTGCTGGCGGTGACCCTGATGACCCGGCGACTTCTCCCGCCGAATCGCCCCGGCCTCGGCGTGCAGATCAAACCGCAGACTCGCGGCATCAAACCGATCACCCGGGAACTCCCGCATCCGATCGTCACCCATCGCACACCGCCCTTCCGCGCTCGTAATCCCCCTCATCGAACAACCTCACGATTCTACGCGGGATGCCGAGCGCCACCGCCTTCAGGCGGTGCTCGCCATTTCCCCACCCGCTGATGCCCCTTGCCTGCTCCGATCCGCCTCCTTCTAATACCCCCATGCAATCCAAAGCCGCGACCGTCGAGCAGTACCTGGCCGAACTCCCCGCCGACCGCCGCGCGGCCATCGAGGCCGTCCGCAAGGTCATCAAGAAGAACCTGCCCAAGGGCTACGCCGAGGGCATGGCCTACGGCATGATCGGCTACTCCGTCCCGCACTCGATCTACCCCGCCGGCTACCACTGCGACCCGAGCAAGGGTCTGCCCTTCGCCGCGCTCGCCTCACAGAAGAACCACATGTCCCTGGCCATGATGTTCATGTACGAGAACTCCGAGGCCGAGAAGGAGTTCCGGCGCCGATGGGAGGCGACCGGCAAAAAGCTCGACATGGGCAAGTGCTGCATCCGCTTCAAGAAGCTCGACGACATCCCGCTCGATGTGATCGGCAAAGCCATCGCCTCGATGCCGGTGAAGGACTTCGTCGCGTTCTACGAGCAGAGCCGCGCCGACCACGCGGCATCGAAAGCCACAAAGAAGCCCGCGACCAGGAAGGCCCCCGCGAAAAAGGCGGTCACAAAGAAGCCCGCCGCCAGGAAAGCCGCGACGAAGAAGGTCGCCAAGAAGAAGTGACCCGTGTTGGCGGCATGGCTCAGCTCGTCGCAGACGTGCGAGGCATGTTGTGAATCAGCAGTCCCGCATCGACATGGCTCGTCCTCGTGTTCTCGGGCCGAGCCATGGCACCCGCTGAACCCATTGGCCTCACAGCAGCTTGTTCGCCGCCCACAGCCCCGCGATCGACGCCCCCGTGATCGCCCACATCAGCACCACCGAGTGGACGACCATCGGCAGCACGCACATCCCCAGGCCGATCGTCAGCGACGCGGGCCGCTCGGCCTTCTTGCCGTAGAGGAACAGCCCGAAGCCGATCGCCCCGATGAAGAGCCCCGAGAAGAGCACCGCCGGGCTGTCGAGGTTCATGCGTCCCTTCCTGTGCGTGGTCTATTCGATCAACTGACGAGAAACGGCCGAGCCGACCAGCCGGATCGTCTCCGGCGCCGAGTCGGTGGTCAGCGTGAGGTCGTCGTCGTCCGGGCGGATGAGCAGATCGACCGTGGCGCGCGTGAGCTTGGGCCCGATGTCGTACTGGAGCGAGAAGATCGCCCGCTCGACGCCCGAGAGCAGCACGGCCTCGCGCAGCAGCGTCGGCGGCTCGTCGGCCGCGTCGAACACCAGCAGCCACAGCTCGCCGGGGTTGTCGGCCCCGCCGAAGGCGGGCTCGTCGTCGTCGTTGCCCCAGGTGCGCAGCTCGGCGTCCTCGCCGACGGTGCGGTACTCGATGCGCGTGACTTCCAGCGCCTCGTCGTCGTCGCCGCGGAGCGAGACGAACTCGAAGTAGTCCGCGTTCAGCGGGTTGGAGGACTCGTCGAGCACATTCGCGGGGAACGGCCCGAAGTCCGAGCCGGTGCGGATCATGCCCAGGATGCGGCTCATCGTGATCCGCGAGACGACATGCGTGGACGCGGAGTCCGTGCCCACCGAGTAGAGCTTGTACATCGTGTCCAGCGCCGAGAGCAGCGAGAGCATCAGCAGGGAGCTGATGGTCATGGCCATCAGCATTTCCATGATGCTGAAGCCCCTGCGTCGGGCGACGCGCCGGGCATTGCGGTTGAGTCGGGTGGTGTTGTTCATGGTGTTGCTCAGTTCCCGCCTTCGTCGTCGCCGAGGCCGTCGTCGATGACCACGCGTCCCTCGATGTACGAGGAGCGGATGGGCCGGATCGAGACGGGCATGGCCAGGCCGTCGGGCAGGATGATGTCGGGGTCGTGGTTGAGCTGGATCTGGCCGCGTCCCTCAAAGGAGATCGCGCGCCGGACATAGGTGCCGGGGGAGATGTCGGCGTCTTCGTCGGGCACGCCGTCGTACCACCAGTCCTGCGATGGCCCGGCGGTGGCGATGGGGATGAGCGCGCCGGTCTCGTCGCGGGCCGAGTCCCAGCCGATGTCGTCGATGCCGTCGCCGTCGAGGTCGGTCAGCGCGGTGAGGTCGATGCCCTCGTAGTCGCCGTCCTCGGGGCCGAAGTAGCCGAGCGTGACATTGAACGAACCGGGGTTGCCGATGGCCTCGCCGTAGAGCTCGAGGGGGGCGGCGCCGTAGACGGGGTCGTAGGTGAGCAGCAGGACGCCGTTGATGGTCGCGTTGCCGCGGACATCCAGGACGCCGGCGATCACCGCGCCGCTGAGGTTGACATCCTGCTCCTGCGGCGAGTTGTTGGTCCCGATGTCCACCGAGTAGTTGGGGAGCATCATGGAGCTCTTGGCGATCTCGGGCAGGTCGTCGGAGTCGGGGTTGAGATCGGGGTCGTCGGGCGACGAGGGGTGCTCGTCGGTGAAGCGCGTCGCGCCGGTGAACTGGAGCTTGTTGCGCACCGGGCTGAAGACCTGCGGCTGGTCGGCGACGATGGAGCCGACGAAGAGGCAGTCGTGGAAGCGGAGGTTGTTGGCCAGCAGCTTGGTGTCGGTGCACTGATCGGGTGTGGAGCCGTCGCCGTCGAGATCGACATCGACCATGAGCGGGGGCGGCAGGACGCCGTCCTCGTCGTCGACGCCCTCGCCGAGGTACGAGGTGTCGAGCTGGGCGTCGCTGAAGGCCGGGGGCGGCGGGTAGAGGTAGTCGAGCGCCCCGGTGACGGTATCGCGCTCCTGCTGGCCGTAGAAGATCCACGAGGGATGGGTGTTGTCCTCGTAGGCCTCGACGCGGGTCACGCCGACGAAGGTGCAATCGATGAAGAGCGCGTTCGTGCCCATGGGGATGACGACATTCTTGAAGACGAGATTCTCGTAGACCGGGCGCGCGTACCAGTCGGCGGGCGTGGGCGAGCCGAACGGCGTGGACTCGATGAACAGCGGCGGGTTCCACTCCGCGCCCATCTGGCCGCGTGCCTGCTCGAGCACGGGGTCGCCGTCGGCGGCGTCGATGAGGGCCTGGGTGGCGTCGTCAAAGGAGTCGGCGGTGATGGTGGGGACCTCGTCGTCGGTGGTCTCGAAGACGACGGGGAGGAAGCCGGTGTCGGCGCGGATGGCGCCCTGCACGAACTGCTGGTAGTCATCGACGGAGCCGCCGCCGCCGTCGGAGGCGGACTCCCACTGCGAGCGCGAGGCGCGGAAGTAGATCGAGCCGCGGACCTTGGCGTAGCGGTCCTTGAAATCCAGAACGCCGTCGCGGTACCCGAGGTTGATGTCGTCGTGGTCGATGTCGTCGGCGTCCACCGTGCCGTCGCCGTCGTTGTCGGGGAAGTCGTCGTACTGCCACCAACCGTTGTCGAGCTCGCCGTTGTAGCGTCCGTTGCCGTTGCGGTCGGGGACGGCCGAGTCGATGAGCATGGACAGCGCATCATTCACGGTGAACTCGGGGGCCAGGCCGTCGTTGGGGGTGCCGGCGGTGAGCCGGGCCGAGCAGACGACCTTGCCGTCGCCGTTGGCGTCGAAGAAGTTCAAGAAGACATCGAAGTCGTCGACCGCGTGGTCGTTGGTGGCGTCGGTGAACGCGGCGTCGGGGGCGCTGTCGCCGTCGTAGTCGATGAGGTTGAGGTCCTCCAGCGCGTCGCGCTCGCCGAACTTGTTGTCGCGGAGGCGGTTGTCGCCGTCCTGATCGTCGGCGAGCACCGCGGCGAAGAAGTCGTCGAGGCGGTCGTCCAGATCGTCGTGCAGGCCGTAGAAGTCGGAGCGCATGACCAGCGGGGGGCCGTCGAGCGTGTCGAGGTCGGCGTTGTCGAACGCGGCGCCGAGCGGGCCGTTCACCTGGACATTCTGCCCGAGCATGATGCGGGTCGGGGCGAGGATCGCCTGGCGCACGGGCTTGGCGATATCGAAGTACTGCTGCGCGGTGCGCGTGACCCAGCGCCGGCGGATCTCGTCCCAGGTGTAGCCGGTGACGATGACGAGGATGCGCCCCTCGGCGTCCGGCGGGACATAGGTGATCTGCGTGGCGGTGGTGATCAGCCCGTTGTTGGCGCGCTCGACGCCGATGGCGTCGGTGACGATCCAGCCGGCGGGCTGCGTCGGCAGCGTGATCGCGGCGGGGACATTCGAGCCGTCCTCCTCGACAAGGTCGTTGGCGTCGTGCGCCAGATGCGCGTCGAGGATCGCGGTGCGGACGGAGTTCACCGTGAGCTGCGAGTCGCGCCCGAACGGCGGCGGGAGGATGGTGACCGAGGGGCTGACGCCGTAGGTGCCGTTCCAGAGACTGGTGGCGTAGTCGGGCGTGATCTCGCCCTTGGCGACGATGAATCGCGACGCGGCCTCATCGAGGCGCGCCGCGGCGATCTCGACGCCGGTATCGACGGCGCCGAGCGATCGGACCACGCGGATGTGCGACGCGGCGGTGCGCAGGTTGCCCTGCGTGACGACGGCCATCGCGACGGTGAGCGAGCCGAAGAGGACCAGGAACATCATGGCCAGCACGGCCACGACGCCGCGTCGCGAGCGCTTCGCGAAACGGCGTGGACGGTTGACTCGCTGCGTGGAGCGCCTCATGTGCGTGGCTCCTTCGGTTGGTGCGGCGGCTCGCCGCCGGCGGTGGTTGGTGCGTTGAAGTCGGTTCTGTGAAGAATCACGGGGGGGCGACCCAGATCACTTCCGCGACCCGGGTGGCTTCCTGATCGAACTCGCCCTGGAAGAGCACGGTGACGGTGACGCGGATGGGGTAGCCGGTCATGGGGCGGTCGTCCTCGCCGCCGGCGCCGGCCTCGTAATCGGGGACGACGATGGTGTAGTCGTAGGGGTCGAGCTTCTCGACCTGCACGCACTGGGTCCAGCCGCGGAGCGAGACGACGGACTCCTCGCCCTCGACCTCGATGGTCTGGAGCGTGCCGTCCCAGTTGGTCTGGTTGATGACTTCGCGGAAGGCGTTGACGGGGCCGGGGAATCGGTGGGTGAGGTCGAAGCCCTCGGGCAGGTCGGTGGCGTCGCCGAAGACGACACCGTCGAGATCGTCCAGGTCGTCGAGGTCCCAGATGGTGGGCGTGCCGACCTCGCACCCCCAGCCGGCGTTGGTGTCGACGCCGCCGGTGGAGTAGGTGTAGAGGCCTCCGGTGAAGCGGTCGTGGCGTGTGAAGTTGCGCGACAGCTCGCGGATCTCGGAGGCCAGGAGCGACGCGGTGGAGGTGTGCGTCGACCACTGGTTCTTGCGGATGAAGGTGATCTGGCTCGAGACGATCGTGACGATGCCCAGGCCGACGATGAGCGTGGCCAGCGCGGTCTCGATGAGCGTGAAGCCGGATCGACGGGTTGAACGCGGGTGCGTGACCATGGAGTCTCCCACCGGCGCGGCGTGGCGCGGACGGATGATGCGCGCTGACGCCGCGACGCTTCTGACAGTGGAAGTATCGGTTACCGAACGATCTGGCTCATCATGAAGATGGGCAGAATGATGGCCATGGCGATGAAGCCGACGATTGAACCCATAATGACGATCATGATGGGCTCGATCATGCTTGTGACGGCCTTGATGGCGTCGCGCAGCTGCTTGGAGTAATAACCGGACACCTCGTCGAGCACCTCGCCGAGTTTACCGGACTCCTCGCCCGCGGCGACCATCTGCACGACGGCGTGCGGCATCAGCCCTCC
>CAZSLT010000132.1:0-7704 GCA_964607595.1 uncultured Phycisphaeraceae bacterium | reverse complement strand
TCGGGCCGTCGCTGGTGTCGAGCACGAAGTCGGCCCGTCCGGTCGAAGCGATCCACATGGGGACCTCGCCCGGCGCGCGTGAATCGTCCGAACCCGCGGCCGCGCCGATCGCGCGGACGATGTGCGCGCCGCTCGCGTGGCCGACACCCGTTGTCAGGTCCATGTCGAGGGCGGCTCCGACGAACTCCGCGGCGTCCGGCACCGTGATGCGCACGCCCTCGATGTCGCCGCCCCCCGACAGCGCCACCGCCCGGCGCGTCGCGCTATACGCAACCGACGCGGCTCGCGCGTCGATCCCGGTCGCCGAGTCCGTGATGCGGACGCCCGCCGGCGAGGGCGACGAAACGGCCAGGTGAACGGCGTCGTCGTCAAGCTCGGCGGGGCGATGTTCGAGCGGCCGCACTTCCATCGGGCCGGCCCACGAGAGCGCGATCGAGTCGGGCGTGTCGCTCTGGGCCGCGGAAGTCGCGTCATCGTCATCGCTCATCGGTGCTTCAGCGCCGGCGCGTACCCGCTCGAAGTTCGCAATGGCATCGTCGGGCAGCGCGCCGTCCACAAGCCGCGCCATGGCCCGCACGGCGGAACCCTCCAGCGAGACCGTTCCCGCGTTCAATTGAATCGCGTCGGACAGCATCAGTTCGTAGTACGACTCGACGGCGGGGTCTTCATCTTCGGCGACGGGCTTTCGGCCCGTGGTGTCGCCCGACTCGGACTTCCGTCGCGCCTCGGCGGCGGCGCGGAGTGTGTCCGGCTGAATCTCGATTCGACCCCCGCCGGGCACACGCAGCAGCCGGAGCGGGGACTCACCCTCCGAGAGTGTGGCGCTCAGGCCATGCAGCACCGCGCTCACCCCATCGGCGGTGATGCGGATGTCATCATCCGTGCGCACCAGCAGGCGGTCGCGCTCGAAGGTGAGCGAGTCGAGCGTCACGACGGCCAGACGCGTCGCGCCCGCCTCGTGGTTCTCGTTCTCGACGCGACCGTCGTAGATGTGCGCGACGATGCCGGAACTGATCCGCCCATCGATCGGTTCGCGCTCGCCGTGCGGCCGGCGGATGCGCCCGAACCCGGCGCGCACCACGATGGACTGCTCGTCGCCCGGAAGCCAGAGCACCAGCGACACGATCTCGACGACGCCCTCCTCGCGCGGTTCGAGACCCTCATAGGTGAGCCGGTACCGCGCCCCGCCGCTCGAAAGCCGACCCGTCCATTCGCCGCGCCCCGCGGCATCGACGAGTTCCTCGATGTTCACGCCCACCGCGCCCGGATCGACAACCCGGCCGTCCCCCGGCGGGGGCGGCGCCTCGGGCCTGATCGTGCTCGAGGCGCCGGTGGGAACGGGGGGTTTCGGGGTCGTGAGCCACGCGACCACCAGCAGCACCAGCACGCCCAGCGCCACCACCGCCGCCGCGACCCGACCGACCGAGCGGGCGTTCATCCGCGCACCACGCGGAGCGTGATGAGGTCCTGCACATCCAGCAGCCCGACCGGCTTGCCGTGCGCATCGACAACCGGGATCTCGTCCTGGCGGGTCTGGGCCATGAGATGGACCGCGTCGCGCACGAGGGCGGTGTCCGGCAGCGATCGCGGGGAGTGCGTCATGACGGATCGGACGGGCGCATCCAGCGCGCCAGGGTCCTTGAGCATGAGGCGGCGGAGGTCGGAGTCGGTGAAGATGCCGGTGAGCGTGCCGCGATCGTCGACGAGGATCATCGCGCCCGGCCGGCGGCCGAGGCGTTCGCCGTCGAGGAGCGCTTCGCGGAGCGAGAGCGAGTCGCGCACGACCGGGAGTGTCTTGCCGGCGATGAAGCGGAGCACCTCGACGACGGGGCGGAGCAGCCCGCCGAGCGAGCCGCCGGGGTGGTGGCGGGCGAAGTCGTCGGCGGTGAATGAGCGTCGCCGGGCCGCGGCCAGCGCCAAGGCGTCGCCCAGCGCGAGCGTCGCGGTGGTGGAGCAGGTGGGGGCCAGCCCGATGTCGGAGGCCTCGGTGATCTGCCCGAGCGAGAGGGCAACAGTCGCGAGGCGCGCCAGCGTGGACTGCCCTTGCCCGCCGGTGATGGAGATGATTCCGACGCCGTCCTGCTTGAGGGCCGAGGCGAGGGCGACGACCTCCTCGGTCTCGCCGGAGTTCGACAGCGCCAGAACGATGTCGAGCGACCGGATGCGCCCCAGATCGCCGTGGACCGCCTCGGCGGGGTGAATCTCGTGGGAGGGGACCCCCAGACTGGCGAAGGTCGCCGAGATCTTGCGCCCGATCAGCCCGCTCTTGCCCATCCCCGAGACGAGGAGCGCCCCCCCCGCGTCGGCGCAGCGGACGATCAGGTCCACCGCGGCGTGGATGGCGGGGCCGAGCCGCTCGATCTGGTCGCTGACGGCCCTCGCCTCGGCGCGGAGCACCTCGGCGATGAACAGGCGTTCTTCCTGGTGGTCGGTCGCTGCGGGCATGCGCCTATACGGTACACTCGCCGCGACCCGGGGGTTTCCGGGTTCCGACTACCGATCGAGCCATGGTCCAGAGCGAATACACCGTCCGCGTCGAGGATTTCGAGGGTCCGCTGGACCTGTTGCTGTTCCTCGTCCGCCGGGCCGAGGTCGACATCGAGCACATTCCGATCGCCGACATCACCGACCAATTCGTGCGGCATATGGAACGGGTCGACCGCATCGATGTGGAGAGCGCGGGGGAGTTTCTCTTGGTGGCGGCGACACTGCTGGAACTCAAGTCCCGACTCGTGGGCGGCGGCGCGGGTGACCAGAGCGGCGAAGGGGCCCGGGCATCGCTGGGCGCGGTCGCCGGCGACGCCGAAGACCCCGCCTCCGACCTGATCCGCCAGCTGCTGCGCTACAAGGCCTTCCGCGACGCGGCCGACGCGCTCGAAGGCCGACGCGAGGAGTGGCTCCGCCGGTATCCCTCGGGCAAGGCCTCCGCCGATCTCTCGGTGCTCAAGGCCGAGCAGCAGGACGAGAGCGCCTTCGTCGAGGACCTCGATGTGCTGGACCTTGTCCGCGCCTTCCGCAGGATCGCCGAGACGGTGGTGTTCGATCGGCTCGGCGAGCACGAGGTCGCGTACGACGACACACCGATCGAGCTGCACGCGCAGGACATCGTGGACCAATTGGAGCGCGATGCCTCGACGATGCCGCTGCGCCGCGTGTTCGAGGGGCGCAACCGCTCCGAGATGATCGGGCTCTTTCTGGCGTTGCTGGAACTGGTGCGTCAGCGGCGTGTCCGGGTCACACAGCCGGCGCCCGCCGAGGAGATCGTCATGCGGCTCACCACCGAGGATGAACGACGCGAGGCGGAGGAGCGGGACGCCCGTCAGTCGCCCGCCGACGCGCCGGCGACCGCCGAGTGGGACGACGACCACATCCTCGACGATGAAGAGATCGACGATGACGACGACGACGATCTGTCGGAGTTTCCCTAATCCGCGCCGACGGCGACGGCCTCTTCCATCTCGGGCCCCATCGTGCCCCCGCCTTGTCCGCCCGCGATCGGCTTGCGTTCGACCGCCAGGGCTCGATCGGCCACCTGCCGCATGACTCGGGCCATCTCCGCGATATCGCGCATCGCGCCGGTGCGGAGTTCCTCGACTATCGATCGGAGCGCCGGGGGCAGCGTCGCGCGGTTCTCGGCATCGATCAGCACACCCCGCCACGACTCGACCTCGGCCAGCGCCTCGCGGATGGACCGCGCGGCGCGTTCGCCGTCATCCACCATGGATCGGCACTGATCAGCCGCGGCGCGGAGTTCGCGTGACGCACGCCCCGCCGCATCGAGATCGCGAGTCAGCGGCCCGGCGGCCTCTTGCGCGGCCCGCAGCGACTCGGCCAGTGACCGCTCCGTCCGGTTGACGACCTCTTCGGCGCGGGTCGCGGCGGCCTCCAGCGCCAGCCGTGACTCGTTCGCGCGGGTGGCCGCGTTCTCGGCGCACTCGACCGAAGTGTTCATGTTGTCGAGGCGGTTCATCAAGTGCTCGGCGCGAGCGAGCATGGCCTCGGCCCGGCTCATCGTGCTTTGGAGCGATGTTGTATGGGCTTTGAGTCCGGCCTCCGCCTGGTGAGCCCGCTCGAGCCGCTCATCGAGGGCCGTGAGCAGTCCGCGGATCTCTTCGTTTTTCCGTCCGGCGTCGCCCGCGGCCTTGAGGGCGATCCGTTGGCTCTCGGCCAGGCGCTCCATGCGGGGGCCCGCGGTCTCGGCGCTGCGCACCATCGACTCAAGGTTCGACCGCTCCTGCCGCGCCCGCTCCACCAGTTCGCGCAGCGTCTGGCTGAACCGCTCGAATGCGCTCTCGTCGAGCACGCGCGGCGAGAGGAAGATCGTTTCGACCGTGGGCTCCGCGGCGGCATTCGACCCCGGCGGGATGTCGCTCATGGTCATCGCTCCGAATGAAGGCGTCGGCGGCCAGTTGTGCTTATCGGTCCTTCGCCGCCGCATCCTCGAAAACGGATGGCCGGGTCCCCCGGGAGGTACAATGTCCCCGTGGATCAGAAAAAGAGCGACTCCCCCCGGACCGGCGGTGACGGCCAGGTCCGGCTGCACAAGGCCCTGGCGAACGCCGGGCTCGCGTCACGACGCGCCTGCGAGGATCTCATCGCTCGCGGGGCGGTGGCCGTGAACGGGGAGGTTGTGGTCCGCTCCCCCGTCTGGGTGAACCCGGCGGTGGATCGGGTCACGATCGACGGCAAGGCCGTGCGGCTGGCCCCGGATCGGTTGGTGTATGTGATGCTCTACAAGCCGCGGAACACCGTGACGACGCTCGAGGACCCGGACGGCCGTCGGACGGTCGCGTCGCTGGTCGAACACCCGTCGGGCGAGCGCCTCTACCCGGTCGGCCGGCTCCATTACGACACGATGGGGCTGCTGCTGATGACCAACGACGGCGAGCTCGCCAACCGACTGACGCACCCGCGTTACGAGGTCGAGAAGACCTACCGGGCGGTGGTCAAGGGCGTGCTGGACGACGACCGGGTCGAGTCGATCCGGCTCGGTTTGCAGAAATCGGATCGCCGCCCGAACGGGTCGGCCGGGGAAAGCCGCGAGCACGGACCGAGATCGGAGGTGTCGGTGATCCGGCGTGAGTCCACGCGGACGATCATCGACATCACGCTCCGTGAGGGCGGCAACCTGCAGGTGCGGCAGATGCTCGCGGATGTGGGGTGCCCGGTGCGCAAACTCGTGCGGATCCGGCTGGGGCCGCTGACGCTCAAAGGTGTCCCCCTTGGCGCCTGGCGGGAGCTGACCAGCGCCGAGGTGCAGGCCCTGCGATGGTCCGCGGGGTTGCTGCGGGGGTCCGCCAAGCGGAAAGGACAGGCCGAAAAGCGCCCCGGTCAATCGACCGCCGACGCGAAGTCATCCCGCGCCCGGCGTGGGACGGAGGCCCCCAGGCGAGCGCGGAGACGCCCGGAGTGACCACGCCCTCGCCGACGCCCGCACTGAACCGGATCCAGCGCACGGCGTTGTACCTGCGCGACCTGGCGCGGCACGGCGGCCGGCAACTGGTGCGGGATCGCGCCCCCCAACTGGCCGCGGCCCTCTCGTACCGCACCGTGTTCAGTCTTATCCCGGTGCTCGTGTTGTCGCTCATCGCCCTTAAGGCGTTCTACGGCGAGGCCGGCATCCGCGAGCTTCTGGATCGTGTGATGGATTACCTCGGGTTCTCCGAGCTGTCGCTCTCGACCGAGGCGACCGAGAACACCGAGGCGACCTCGCTCGAAGTGGCGCAGATGATCGAGCAGTTCGTGCAGCGCGCCACGGAGAATGTCACGCAGATCAACTTCCGTGCGATTACCGTGGTTTCGGTGGCGCTGTTCTTTTACGCCGCGATCTCGCTGCTCATCCAGATCGAGCAGGCGTTCAATCAGGTGTGCAAGGCGGCGTCGGGTCGCCGGCTCTTGTCGCGTCTGACAAACTATTGGACGCTCCTGACGCTCGGCTCGGTGGGCCTGGTCGCGAGTCTGTTCCTTGGCGATGAACTCACCGCCACCCTGGAGCGGCTGCCCGCGTGGATGTCGTGGGCGGCGATCCCGCTGGGGCTGCTGATTCAGCTCGGCGCGACCTGGCTGCTTCTCCTGCTGGCGTTCACGCGGATGCCCAACACACGGGTGGAGTTGCTCCCGGCCGCGATCGGCGCGCTGTTCTCCGGGCTGCTGTGGGAGGGCGCCAAGTTCGCGCTCGGCAACTTCGTGGGGCTGGTGGTCAAGGGGCACACCGCGGTGTACGGGCCGCTGGCGCTGGTGCCGATCTTCCTGCTGTGGGTGTATGTCACCTGGCTGATCGTGCTCTTCGGGCTGGAGATCGCCTACGCGGTGCAGACGCTGCGGGCCGAGTCGCTGCACCGCCGTCTCACTTATCGCGGGACGCCGATGGTGGACAACCTGGCCGCGATCGCGGTGATGCGGGAAGTCGCCCGGGACTTCGGCGTCGGTCGGGCCTCGGACCCCGACCGGGTCGCGGCTCGTTGCGGTCTGCCCGAAACGGTGGTCGATGCGCTGGTGGACCGGCTGCGTCAGGCGGGCCTGGTCCGACGCATCGAGTCGCACCGGGGAGAGTCGAGTCTGACGCTGGCACGCCCCGCCGAGGCCATCACCGCCGCGGAGGTGCTCGCCGCGACACGGACCGGCCCAGAGCACGAGCCCAACCAGGCGATGGCCAAGGTGATCGCGGTGCAGCAGGAGGCGCTGTCCTCGCTGAAGCTCTCGGAACTGACCCTGGGCACCTCGTCGGCGTAAACTCCGCCCGTGCTCGTCCACCTGAACGGCCAACTCGTCCCCGCCGCCGAGGCCCGCGTGTCGCCTTTCGACCGCGGCTATCTCATGGGCGACGGCATCTACGAAGGGTTGCGGGCCACGCGGGGGCGCGTGATCGCGCTCGACCGGCATGCAGAACGAATGCGTCAGGGCCTGAGCGAGACGCGGATCGCGGGGTTCGAGCCGCGGGACATGGGCCCACTGACCGAGGCGTTGCTGCGGGCCAACGGTCTCGAAGAAGCGTTCGTGTACTGGCAGGTGACGCGGGGAACCCCGGAGCCCAGGCCGCCGTTCCGCACGCGCATCCCGCCGGCGGACATGAGGCCGACCGTGTTCGCATTTGCCTCGCCGGTGGAGTCGGTGGCGTCGTGGACCCAGCCGAGCGTGAAGCGCGCCTCGGTGCGGCCCGACACGCGGTGGACACGCGGGCATCTCAAGTCGATCTCGCTCATCGGCGGCGTGCTGGCGGCGATCGAGGCGCACGATCAAGGCGACGACGACGCGGTGCTGGTCCGCGACGGTCTGGTCACCGAGGGCGTCTCGACGAATGTTCTTCTCTCGATCGACGGCCGAGTCGTGACACCCTCGCTCGACAGCGCCCCGATGCTGGCGGGCGTGACGCGCGATCTGATTCTTGAGGCGGACCCCTCCATCGTCGAGCGCCCTGTTTCACATGAAGAGCTCCTGGCGGCCGACGAGGTCATGCTCGCGGGCACGCTGACCATGATCGCGAGCATCGCGACGCTCGACGGCCGGCCGGTCGGCGACGGGCGGGCCCCCGGGCCCGCGGCCTGCGCGCTGCTCGAAACACTCCACAAGGCGATCCGAAGCGACGCCGCGGCCTTCCGCACAAAGTCGATCCATGCCTGAATACACGACCAATCTGACGATCCTGGCCATCAATGTCGGGAACACGAACACCGCGTTCGAGGTCTTCGCCCCCGAGGGCGAGGG
>CAZSLT010000131.1:0-7874 GCA_964607595.1 uncultured Phycisphaeraceae bacterium | reverse complement strand
CGCCGCGCCAAGGGGACCAGCGAACCCGCGTAGGCGGCGCGCACCGCGTCGGAGCCATTCATCACCGCACCCAGCGCCGGCCCCCCGACCGCCAGGACCGCGCCGACCGCCACGAACGCGACGATCGGGGTCCGTATCGAGACGATCCTCCCGATGGTTGCGGCCGCGATTCCACTCCCGATCGCCGCGGCGAAGGCCTGTCCAGAAGCGTCGCTCCGGGCGATTCCCCACCCGACGATCGCGCCGGCCAGCACGCCGGCGCCCACGCCGGCGAGGGTGTGGCCGCTGAAGAAGCCGTCCGAGTCGTCCTTGACGCCTTTCCGGCCGACTCTGGCGATCAGCGCCGCGACCGCGACGCCGATCACACCGAGCAGAAGCCCCTCGATCGCCAGAGTTCGAAAAACCGAGGCCGAGTGGGTGAGCCGCAGGACATCCTCGATTCGGGCGGTCCGCCACGCGACCCACGCCAAGACAATCCCCGCCGAAGCCAGGGCCACGCCGATCGTCGAAAAGCGCGCCGCCGCGACCCCGACAATCCCGGCGATCAGGAACGCCGCGGCGTACAGGACAACGCTGATCGCGGGGGACTCGGAGATCAGCGCCGTGGCGTTGACCGCGCCGTCGGCGGCGTGCGACATCTCCACAAGCCGCCCCGCGATCGGGCCGGCGACGAGCGCCGCGACCGCGAGAACGATCCACTGGATGACGGTCTGCTTCATGTGGTGCGCTTCTTACCCGACCCATCCGCCCCCGGCAAACGCCCGTTTGCGTCGCCCGCGGCGCCCAATCACACTAGCCGCCCCATGACTGGCACGCCCGATCTTTCCGGCCATCAGCACCCCGAACTCGCGCTGGGGGCTTCGCTCCCGAGCATTTCAGAGGTCGAGCATGTCGCGCGCCGAGGCCGGCGCGTCGTCCTGAGCGACCGCGCCCGGGCGACGATGGAGGCCTCCGCCGCACGATTGTCCGCCGCCATGGCGGGCGGGGCGGCCATTTACGGCGTCAATACCGGTTTCGGCTCCCTCTCCCGCCGGCGCATCAGCGACGCCAACCTTGCGGAGATGCAGCGGAACCTCCTGCGGTCCCATGCCGCGGGCGTCGGCGAGCCGCTGCCCGATGAGACGGTGCGGGCGATGTTGTTCCTGCTGGCCGCGTCGCTGTCGCGGGGTTGCTCGGGCGTGCGCACGGTCGTTGTCGAGACGATCCTGGCGATGCTCAACGCGGGCGTCACCCCGATCGTCCCGAGCGTCGGCAGTGTCGGAGCGTCGGGCGACCTGGCGCCGCTCTCGCACGCCGCGCTTGTCCTGATCGGCGAAGGCAGCGCGCGACACGCCGGCCGGGTCACCGACGGGGCCGAGGCGATGCGACGCGCGGGCATCGAGCCGATCGAGGTCGGCGCCAAAGAGGGGTTGGCGCTGATCAACGGGACCCATCTCATGGCGGCGCAGGCGACGCTGGCTCTGGCCGACGCCGAGCGCGTCTTCGACGCCGCGGCCTGCGCGACGGCGATGAGCATCGACGCCAACCTCGCGACCGACTCCTTCCTCGACGAGCGCGTCTACGAGGCGCGGAGTCAGCCCGGCCCGCGCCGTGTCGCGACGCGCCTCCGCGATCTACTGGCCGGGAGCCAGATCATCCCGAGCCATCACGCCGACGACCCGCGCGTGCAGGACCCGTATTCGATCCGGTGTGCGGCGTATGTGCTCGGTGCGGCGCTGGACGCGATGGATTATGTCCGCGGCGCCGTCGAACGCGAACTCGGCGCGGTAACGGACAACCCGCTCATCCTTGAGCAGAAACAGGACGGGCAGCGGGTTGTCGTCTCGGCGGGCAACTTCCACGGCATGCCGGTTGCGATCCCCATGGATGTGCTGGCGATCGCGTTGTCGCATATCGCCGGCATCTCCGAGCGGCGCACCTACCTGCTGCTCTCGGCGACCGATCCGCAGAACCCGGTCCCGGCGCACCTCTCGCCCGTGCCCGGCCTGCACTCGGGGCTGATGATCACGCAGTACACGGCCGCGGCGTGCTGCAACGAACTCATCAACATCGCCAATCCCGCCAGCGTCGCCAACATCCCGACCTGCGCAGGGATGGAAGATTACAACTCGTTCGGCCCCCGGGGCGCGGCCAAGGCGCGCCGGGGCGTGGAGTTGTGCGCACAGGTCGTAGCGATCGAGCTGTTGTGCGCCGCGCAGGCGCTCGAGCACAAGCGCCCGCTGCGATCGGGCGCCGGGGTGGAGCGGGCGTTCGAGGCTATTCGAGAGGTCGTCCCCCCGCTGACCGCCGACCGGCCCCCCGCGCCGGATATCCGCGCGATCGAGGAACTCATCCTCGCGGGCCGTTTCGGTTTTTGACGGCCCGATCGCGACCCGCGGGAATAGCGGCGAGCCTCCTATGGTTAGGCGGTACACATTCGCCGTTTGGCCAGAGTCTTCCTTCACCGCAACGGAGTCCGACCCATGAACCGCCTGATTGCGCTGGCCCTGACGGCCGCGACCCTCGCCATTGGATCGACCATGATCGCCACCCACGCCCGCGCCGACGACGCGGCCGAACGCGCACCCGGGTCGGGCCTCAAAGTCGGCGATACGGTCGCCGACGCCGACCTGCTCACCATCGACGCCGAGAAGGTGTCGCTGCGCGAATTGGCTGCGAAAGAGGGGCCGTTGGTCGTGACTTTCTACCGCGGCGGATGGTGCCCGTTCTGCAACAAGGCGCTGGCGGCTTGGGAGTCGCGCCTGGATGAGGTGAAGGGCGCCGGCGGGAAGTTCATCGCGATCTCGCCGGAGAAGCCGGAACTGGCGCGGGGGACCAGCGAGAAGAGCCATCTCTCGTATGTCGTGCTGTCAGACTCATCGAACAAGGCGGCCGAGGCGTTCGATGTCCTGTTCACTGTTGATGACGAGACCCGGAAGAAGTACGAGGGCTACGGGATCGATCTGGGCGAGGCCAACGCGTCCGGCGAGTGGAAGTTGCCCCACCCCGCGACCTTCATCATCGACCGGCAGGGCGTCGTCAAGTACGCGCATGTCGACCCCGATTACGCCAAGGGCCGCGCCGACCCGGGCGAGGTCATCGACGCGCTCAAGAACCTGAAGTGAGTGCCTCGGAGCCCGCGGGGCGTCTGCTATCATCCGTGGTCCCTCACGGAGGTAGCGAGCGATGACGCAGATGGCAGAGGCCGGCATGGGGGCTCGAATCGTCCGCGCGCCGCGTGGCAACACACGCGTGTGTGCCTCGTGGACCCTCGAGGCGGCGATGCGCATGCTGATGAATAATCTCGATCCCGAGGTCGCCGAGCGGCCGGAGGATCTGGTGGTTTACGGCGGGCGCGGGCAGGCGGCGCGCAACTGGGCGTGTTTCGACGCGATCATTGCGACCCTCAAGCGGATGGAGCCGGACGAGACGCTGCTGGTCCAGTCGGGCAAGCCGGTGGGCGTCGTGCGCACGCACGAGGACGCCCCGCGGGTTCTCATCGCCAATTCAAACCTCGTGCCGCACTGGGCGACACAGGAGCACTTCGACGACCTGTGCGCCAAGGGACTGATGATGTACGGCCAGATGACGGCCGGGTCGTGGATCTACATCGGCACACAGGGGATTCTCCAGGGCACCTTTGAGACTTTCGCCGAGTGCGGCATCAAGCACTGGCCCGCGAGCAAAGACGACGAGCGCGGGCCGCTGGTCGGTCGTTTGTGCGTCACCGCGGGCTGCGGCGGGATGGGCGGCGCGCAGCCGCTGGCCGTCACCCTCAACGGCGGGACCTGCCTGATCGCGGATGTTGATCGCACGCGCCTGGATCGGCGCTGCCACGACCGGTATCTCGACGAGGTGCTCCCGAGCATCGATCAGGCGATTGATGCCGCGCTGGACTACGCGGCCAAGGGCCGGAATGTCTCGGTCGGGGTCGAGGGCAACGCGGTCGATCTGCTTGAGCGCATGGTCGAACGGAACATCACGCCCGATGTTCTGACCGATCAGACCTCCGCGCACGACCCGCTCTACGGGTATGTGCCGCAGGGGCTGAGCATGCGCGAGGCCGCGGCTCTGCGGACGAGCGATCCGAATGAGTATGTCGAGCGGGCCATGGACTCGATGCGGCGGCATGTCGAGTGCATGGTGACGCTGCAGGACCGCGGGGCGGTGACATTCGATTACGGCAACAACCTCCGGCAACGGGCGCTCGACCGGGGATTCAAGCGCGCCTTCGCGTTCCCCGGATTCGTGCCGGCGTACATCCGCGAGCAGTTCTGCATCGGGCGGGGGCCGTTCCGATGGGTGGCGCTCTCGGGCGATCCGGAGGACATCTTCACCACCGACGCGGCGATTATGGACCTCTTCCCGAACGACCGCCGGCTGCACCGCTGGCTCCGCGCGATGCGCAGCGCCGACGGTTCGCCCCGGTTCGCGTTCCAGGGGCTGCCGGCACGGATCTGCTGGCTGGGATACGGCGAACGCGACAAGGCGGGCCTGCTCTTCAACGATCTGGTGCGCACGGGCGAGGTCAGTGCGCCGATCGTGATCGGCCGGGACCATCTGGACTGCGGCTCGGTCGCCTCGCCCAACCGCGAGACCGAGGCGATGAAGGACGGCACCGACGCGGTCTCGGACTGGGCCATCCTCAACGCGATGGTCAACATCGCCAGCGGGGCGTCATGGGTGAGCTTCCATCACGGCGGCGGCGTCGGGATCGGCTTCAGCCAGCACGCGGGCCAGGTCGTCGTCGCCGACGGCACGGCCGAGGCCCACGAACGGCTGGCCAGGGTGCTGGCCAACGATCCGATGATGGGCGTGTTCCGGCACGCCGACGCCGGCTATGAAACGGCCAGCGAATGCGGGCGTGCTCACGAGATTGATATCCCGATGGCCGACTGAGCCCCCGGACCCGTTCACAATCCGACCGCTGGGGGGTGAACTGCGATATTACCCCCGGCGTGCGGGACAAAGTTCGGCCGCGGCGACTTCGGGGGTGGACCGAACGGCAAACTTCCGCCAAGATTCGCCCGGATGACTCGTGGTTCTCGCGTGCCGGTTCTCGGACCGGCCCGAGACGGCCACGGTTTCCGGTTGTGTCCTTGTCCCTCGACCGATCGATCAGAGCACGCCGCGGGGCCATGGGTGCGCCGCGGCGACGGAGATTGAAATGAAGACTGGAATGCGCGCGTTGTCGGCGGTTGTTGTCGGCGGTTCGCTCGCCTCGTCCGCCGTCGCGGCTCCGGATGTGGTCTTGTGCCAGCTCTACGAACTCAGCCAGTGGTCAACCGACGGTACGGTCCGCGGGCTGGCGCTGGCGACGACTTCGTGGAACATCGGCACCACCGATCTGGTGTGGTTCCAGAATCCGAACGAGCAGCATCCGTTCATCGTGATGAATGTGTACCGGAGGAAGAACAACCGATTCGAGCAGATCGGGACGGGATGGGCCAAGCACGGTTTCTTTGCGCTGGCCAATCTTCAGTGCGACCTGCCGGAACTGCCCAATTGCGTCTTTGAGCCGGGGCACGGCGAGGGCGACTATCTCGGGCAGGGCTGCACCGACACCTACGACGCCTTCCTGAACGCGTTCGGCCTGCAGCCGCGTCACGAGATCAACCCATGGACGGGCGCCTTTGATTACGGCACGAGCCTGGCGAACATGGGCGGCGGGCCCGGCAACAAGGTGCGGCAGTTGCGTGTCGAGGACGCCGAACTCAACCCCGCGTTGAACTTCGGGACGACCTTTTACATGGAAGGGTACTATGTCCACTTCCAGGACGAGAACCCGATGAATAACGCGGCGTGGAAGACCTTCACGCCGGTGCGCGATGCCAACGGCAATTACACCTTTACCCATTCAGCGGCGGGCACACTGCCGAACTGGGGCTTCGCGCTGGACTCCTGGGGCGGCACGCAGACCGTATTCGCCGAGGAAGTCCCGCCGGTCAAGGGCGTGTCGCCGGATGGGCGCAGCATCCTCAGCCACAAAGTCAGCCAAAATCTCGACGGGACCTGGCACTACGAGTACGCGCTGCTGAACATCGACATGGACCGCCAGGTCGACTCGTTCTCGGTCCCCATTCCCGAGGGGGTCACGGTGACGAACATCGACTTCCATGCGCCGGCGCACACCGAGACCAACGCCTGGGTCGGCGGGCCGTCGATCGACAACGAGCAGTGGCAGGGCGTGGTCTCTGGCGGGGCGATCACCTGGACCACGACGACGAATCCGCTCCGGTGGGGCACGCTGCACAACTTCCGGTTCGATGCCGACTCGCCGCCCGCCGACACCGACGCGACGATCGGGCTCTTCCGGCCGGCCGCGGGCCGCCCAGACACGCTCGACGGGGTCGCCAAAGGGCCGATGGCTCCGGTCCCGCCCTGCCCGGGCGACATTACAGGCCCCGGGGGCACGCCGGACGGGCAGGTCGATGTGGACGATCTGAACGCCATTCTCGGGGCCTGGGGCCAGAATGTCGGCATCGGCGACCCCCGCGATGTGGCGAACGGCGACGGGCTGGTGGATGTCGACGACCTGAATGTCATCCTTGGGGCGTGGGGTCAACAGTGCTGATTTGTTCGAGTTTTGACAGGGACTGCGCGTCGGGGTGCATGCATGGCGACCCCGCCGCCACCTCCGGATCGGCAGACTGTTTTCGGGGATTCCGGGAACGGTGTGGGATTGTCCTGTAGATACGGTGTATTTTTTGGCAGCGGCGCGACTCGTCCGGATGGGGTGCCGACGCGTCGAATCAATTTTAACGGATCAGGTGCTGGTACCTGCATCGAGACAGGAGCGATGATGATGACAAAGCAGAAGATGATGTGCGCCTCGGCGCTGGTTTTGTGCGCCGGCGCGGCCGTGATGGCGGGAACGGCGCCGGATGTCGTGCTGTGCCAGCTGTACTCGTTCTCTCAGCGCAGCGTCGACGGCTCGGTCCGCGGCATGGCGGTGGCGACCACCTCGTGGAACATCGGCAACGCCGACTTCGAGTGGCAGCAGAACCCCAATCCGAACCACCCGACGATCGCGATGAACATGTATCGCCTCAAGAACGATCGCTTTGAGCAGATCGGCACCTCGTGGGTCAAGCACGGCTTCTTCGCGCTGGCCAATCTCCAGTGCGACATGCCCAACCTGCCGAACTGCGTGTTCGAGCCGGGCCACGGCTCGGGCGACTGGCTCGGCCAGGGCTGCACCGACACCTACAGCGTGACGCTTAATGACGGCGGCCTCGGCCCCCGCTTCGAGATCAATCCCTGGAACGGCGCCTTCAATTACAACACCAGCATCCTGAACACCGGCGTCGGCTACCCCCCCGACACCAAGCAGCAGGTCCGCGTCGAGGACAACGACATGAACCCCGCGATGAACGCGGGCGCGAGCTACTTCTTCGAGGGTTACTATGTCCACTTCGACGACATCAACCACATGAACAGCGCGGCGTGGAAGCCGTGCGTCCCGGTCCGCAGCGGCACGGGCAACTACTCGTTCACCCAGACCGGCTCGGGCACGATCCCCACCTGGGGCTTCGCGATCGATGCGTGGACCGGCGCGTCGCAGACCATCATCGCCGAGCAGATCCCCGTCGTTGAGGGCGTGTCGCCCGACGGCCGCTGCGTCCTGGCCTACAAGGTCACCGACAACGGAGACGGCACCTGGCACTATGAGTACGCCATGCTCAATGTCGACATGGACCGCCAGGTCGATGCCTTCTCGATCCCCGTCCCCGCTGGCGTGAACATCACCAACATCGGCTTCAGCGCTCCGATTCACACCGAGCCCAAGGCGTACGCCGGCGGCCCGAACATCGATAACGCGGTGTGGAACGGCGTCGTTTCGGGCGGCGAGATCACCTGGGCCACGACCACCAACCCCATCCGCTGGGGCACCC
>CAZSLT010000130.1:0-8141 GCA_964607595.1 uncultured Phycisphaeraceae bacterium | reverse complement strand
AGCGGCGGGCCGTAGACGAGGAGCGCGCCCGGCACGAGGCGCTGAATGGCCTCGGCCATGACATGGGCCGCGGAGTGGCGCATGAGATAGAGCAGGTCGGCGCGCTGCTGATCGTCACGCGGCCGGGTGGTGATGATGGAGAGGTTGGCGTCGCGGTCGATGGTGGCGGTGATGTCGCGGAGCTCGCCGTCGATGCGCGCGCCGACGGCCTGCTCGGCGAGTTTGGCGCCGATGGAGCGGGCGACCTCCAGCGCGGTGACCGGGCCGGGGAAGTCTTTGATGGAGCCGTCGGGGAGGGTGATCTTGGGCATGGGGGGGGTCCAAAATAGCCAAATGGCAAAGGGCCAAATGGCAAAAGCGGTATTCGTGAGCCGGTCTGTCGGATTTGCTATTTGGTCAATTGCGACTTGGCCATTTGCCGATCGCTGCATGGTAGTCTGTCGGGCATGATCTGCCCGTACTGCGGACGCGACCATGACCGGGTGATCGACTCTCGCTCCAGCGAGGCGGGGCATGTCGTCCGTCGGCGGCGGCAGTGCGAGGAGTGCCACAAGCGGTTCACGACCTACGAGCGGGTCGAGGAGACGAACCGGCTGGTGGTGGTCAAGCGGGACGGCACGCGGGCGCCCTTCAACCGGGACAACATCCTCAAGGGCGTGCTGGCCGCGTGCGGCAAGCGGGCGATCCCCGAGGCCACCAAGAACCGGTTGGTCGATGAGGTCGAGGAGGAGATCCACAAGACCTACGACCGCGAGGTGGAGAGCCGGCGGATCGGGGAGCTGGTGGCGTCGAAACTCCGCGACCTCGACGAGATCGCGTATGTGCGCTTCGCCAGCGAGTACTACCAGTTCCGCAATGTGGGTGACATCCTGACGCAGCTCGAAGAATTGAACGCGCGCGTCAAGGATGTGCGCGAGCAGGGCAAACTGTTCGAGGACGGTCAGGCGGAGAAGCGGAAGGGGAAGTGAGGGGGGTCATCGACGCCAATCGGCCCTTCGCACCCGGCCCTCCCCTACCCCTCCCTCGGGGAGGGGATGTTGAGGATCACGCCGACGACTTGCTCGGCTTCTTCTTGGTCTGGATCGCCTCGCGCATCTCCTCTTCCATGTAGAGGATCGCCTTGCAGTTGGGGCACTGCGTGTAGTCGGTTTTGCGCAGGACGATGTTGACGCGCTCGGCGGGCAGCAGCGTGTAGCACGAGCCGCAGTTGTACTCGACGCGCCGGCGGTCGATCTCCTCGATCGGCGCCATGATGTCCTCGATGCCCAGGTCCATCAGCCCCTCGTACACCGCGCGGGGCGGGCCGGGGATCTCCTCGACGGCCTTGGCCCGCTCGGCCTGCAACTCCGAGAGGCGGTCCTTGATCTCGGCGGCGCGGGCGTCGCGGTCGGTCAGCGCGACGGTGCGGACCTTGGCCCGCTCGTCGCGCTCGGCCCGCTTCTGCTGCATCGCGGCGCGGATCTCATCGACCTTCGTCATGGACTCCAGCGCCCGGGTCTCGACGAGGGACTTGTCCGCCTTGATCGTGTTGATCTCGGTGAGGACCGCGCCGTGTTCCTTGGAGGTCCGCGCGTTGTTCATGCGTTCGCGGAGCATCGCGATGCGCGACTCGGCCGACTTGACCTCGTTCTCGTCGTTCGCGGCCGCGGCCTCGAGCTGGCGCGCCTGACTCTGGAGAACGGTCAGCGTGCTGTCGAGTTCGGTGAGCTGCTGGTCCTGCGACTTGAGGTACCGCTCGGCGGTGTCCAGTCGCGAGCGCAAGCCGCGGATTTGTTGATCGATTCGGTACAGATGAAGCAGCGTTGCCGTGATGCCCATGGACTCTCCGCCGACCCCCCACGGAACTGGATGCCGAGGAAAAAGTGTACCACGGAACGGGGCGGGATTCAGCCGGGAAGGCGAGAATGGGTCAGATGACCTTGAGGATCCAGTAGGCGACGGGGGCGACGAGCAGGGGCGAGTCGATGATGTCCATGACGCCGCCGAAGCCCGGGAGGGTGGCCGCGTAGTCCTTGATCCCCGCGTCCCGCTTGAAGACCGAGGCGACGAGGTCCCCCGCCTGCCCGACCAGCCCCAGCGCCGCGCCCAGAAGCAGCCCCTCCCACCAGTACGGGTCCTGCCAATGCGGGGCGTGGGGGACGAAGGTGGTCGCCAGGACGCCCACGCCGGCGGACGCGGCCATGCCGCCGATGAGCCCCTCCCAGGTCTTGCCGGGGCTGAGCCAGGGGATGAGCTTGTGCTTGCCGATGAGCGTCCCCGTGAAATACGCCCCGATGTCGCAGGACTTGGCGATCGCCAGCACCCCCAGCAGCCACCACGCCGAGTGCTCCTTGCGGATCGCCACCAGCATGCCGCCCATCAGCCCGATGTAGACGAAGCAGAGCATCGTGCTGGCGACCGCGGCCACGACTCCCTCGGTCGTGTGGTGCCGGGTGTAATAGATCATTGAGGCGATCAGGACGATCGCCGCGACCGTGCCGGCGATGGCGACCCCCGAGATCGCCCCCAGCCCATCGCCGAACGCGGCGCCGGAGAGCGAGCCCAGGTCGTCCGGGGTGGCGGCCGAGATCGCCAGCCCCAGCAGCGCGGCGACGGCCAGGAACCACGACGGCGTGGGGATTCCGTGGGCGCGGAAGATCCCCCCCACTTCGTGCGACGCCAGGACGACGATGATCGCGGCGACGGGGAGCAGGAGGAGGGCGGGGTACCCGAGCACCTCCTGGAGCCACTGGTCGGCCCAGAGCATGGCGATGAGTGCCGCGATCAGGAGGACGCCGTAGGTGAGTCGGTGCTTGAGCACGGGCGGTAAGGTAGCGAAGGCGAGGGGGGCGGCTATTGGTTCAGGGAACGGATCCAGCCCGCGGAGCGCTCGGCGGCCAGACGGACTCCGATGTCGGGGTCGGAGCCCGCCAGGCGATCGAGGGCTGCGAGTACTTTCTCGTCATCGCTGTGCATGGATCCCAACGCACGCGCCGCGGCGTGCCTCGCCGCGGGAGCGTCGGCGTTGAGGAGGTCCAGATAGATCGCGGTGGCTTCCTCTTCCGGCAGGCGTTCCAGGACACTCATCGCATACCCAAGGTTTGCGCCTCCGTCGCGGGCGATCTCAATGACCGCGGGAAGAAACGATTCCAATGGCCCACTTCGGATCCGCAGGCGATCGAGCGAGGTTCTCTGGGCATTCACATCGGAGGAAGCGAGGCCCTCGGCGATCGCCTCGTGCACGACGACCGGGGCGGCCTCACCGAGCAACGCCAGTCCATCGATCGCGGACTCGCCGAGGGTTGGATGATCGATGAGAGGAAGCAAATCGTCGGTCAGGATCCCGATATCGTCACCGAGTCCTTGAGCGAGCACAATGCCTCGAGCGATGACGGCATCGTCGCTCGAAGCGAGCATCTCACGGATCAACGGCGCGCGCTCGGGTCCAACAATCCCGTACATCGCCAAGCCGTAGGCGGCGCTTTCGGCAGTTGTAGGATCGCGGCTTTTCAGTAGTTCGAAGAGTGCGGGAGCGAGTTGATCGTCGGCCGCGGATTGGCCGGCGATGATCGCTCGCTCGATCGACTGAGGATCGCCCCTTTGCAACTCGCGGACCAGCGCACCGGACCATTTCCTTCGTAGCCCCGCGGGAATCTCCTCCGGCTCGATCCATCTCAACATGTCGATCGCCGCCGATCGGGTGGTCTCGGTCGCGCCGTCAGCGGCGGCGGCGACGACGCGTCTCAAGGTCAGTCGCCGCATCCAGCCCCACATGTCGTGACGGTATTGGGACATCAGATCATCGTCCAGATCCCACTCCGTCGGATCGTCGATGTGCGGCAGGGCGATCAGGAACACTGTGGCCTGGGCGGCGAACGACCAGCCGCCCTTGGACTCCACCTCGGGGGTCAGCACCATGCCCGTCCCGGCGAGGCACAAGACGATCCCCGCCGCGATGGGCAGCCGCCGCTTCTTCGGTTTGAAGAGATGGCGGTGCCGGGTGGCGGTGCGTCCGCACTCGGGGCAGG
Organism: uncultured Phycisphaeraceae bacterium; assembly: GCA_964607595.1. GTDB lineage: Bacteria > Planctomycetota > Phycisphaerae > Phycisphaerales > UBA1924 > JACKHC01. The sequence goes on along the minus strand of CAZSLT010000130.1, from coordinate 4,134 downwards.
TGACCGGGAGCGTGGTGGCGTCGCCGGTTGGTTTGTGCCCCCGGAGGTCGTAGCGGCACTTCCGGCAATGGGCGCTCCAGCGCTTGGCGTCGGAGAACCGCCACCCGCGGATGATGAGCAACGCTCCCAGCGCGAGGAAGAACCCGCCCCAGATGAACCATGGCGCCGGCGAGCCCGTTTCGAAGATCGGCTTCTTCCGCTCGGGCAGGACCGAGACCAGCAAACCGATGACCGGCAGGACTCCGAACAGCAGGAACGCGAGGCCCCCGACGATCGCCCGTGCGTTCCGCTTCGGGCGGCGCAGCGACTTCTCGCGCCGGACCTCGCGGTTGCAATTCCCGCAGCGCGCCGGCAGCGACCCGGCCGGCACAGCCATGGAAGCGTAGCAGCGCGGGCAGTGCGGCTTGTTCCGATCGGGGTCGCCGAATCGCAAGCCGCGTGCGAGCAGAAGAATGCCAACCCCCATGGCGAGCAGTGTCGCGATGATGCAGATGATGCCCAATACCGTGCCGGCGATCGGGGAGTCGAAGAACGCGCTCATGACGGTGACGCCTCCGGGGAGTTCAACGCCAGCAGCGTCGCCGCGTGATCCGCGTGGGCGGGGTCGGCGAGCAGGCGCTGCAGGCGCGGGACGGTGACGCTGCGCAGGTGCTCGGCGCGGTCGATGGCGACGAAGCGGCGGGCGCCGCCGTCGTGCTTGTTGAGGGCGAGGACGGCCGCGGCCGACGAACCGGAGCCGGCGAAGGGGTCCAGCACGAGGGCGTCGGGTTTGGCGTCGATGCCGGTGAGGGTCATGATGTGGCGGAGCAGGGCGACGGGCTTCTTGCCGTTGCGGAACCGCGCGCCGTCCTCCGCGGCGACCTTGTTGAAACGGCCCTCGAAGTCGGCGAGGTTCGGGTACGGCAGTTCGCGGGTCGGCGTGGCGTCGAGCGGTCTGCCCTGGAGGTAGTCGGCGTTGCGGCGGGGGCCGTCGGGCGGGATGAGGAAGTCGCGCCGGCCCAGGCCGTCGGCGCCGATGCCGGGGACGCGGATGAGCCAGCCGCGATGCTCGGCGAAGAGCGGCTCGAGGTAGGCGACGAAGAAGCGGCCGGAGGAGTTGGCCTCGCGGAGCGCGCCGCGGATGTTGATGCGCTTGAGGCCGTCGGGGGCGTGGCCCCGGGTGAGCGCGAACGAGCCGGGCGCGTAGAACTCGACGGCCCGCCCGGCGATGGGCTGCGTGCGCGCGGGCGGGGCGTGGAGCGTGATCGCCCACTCGTATTCGTCGTCGCGACGCGGCGATGATCGGCGGGGCGGGGTGAAGGCGGGCGAGGCGCGGTAGAGCAGCACCTGCTCGGTGACATCCTGGTAGGCGCGTGCGCCCTTGATGATGCGGTCCTCGTGGCGGACGCGGACGGTCAGCGCGGTGAGGAAGTTGGCGCGCCCGAAGGCGTCGTCGCAGAGGAGCTTGAGTTCGGCGGCGTAGGACTCGTTGATGCTGAACGCCGCGGCCCCCGTCGGTGCGAGCAGCGGAATCAGCATCTCCAGCCGGTCACGCATCATGGTGAGCCACGCCTCGGGCGTGAAGCGGTCCTGGTAGCGGAAGAGGCGCTCGCCGGAGTTGTACGGTGGGTCGGCGTAGATGAGATCGACGCCGCCGGTGATGGTCGGCGCGAGGTACCGCAGGGCCGCGAGGTTGTCGGACTCGATGACGAGCGACGGCCGCCCGGTGCGCGCGTCGGTCAGCGGCGTGGACTCGGTAACGACGGGCGTGGCGCCGAACCTGACGCAGCGCTCGCGTTCGAGCGCGGCCAGCGGCCCGAGCGCCCCGCCGACGATCCGCACGACGGTGGCGAGACGGGTGTCAAGGTCCGGCGTGATGAAGCGGTCCTTCCACCCCCCCGCTTTCCCCCCCACTCCCTCTTGCGCTTCAACGGGGGCGTAGCGGCGTGACATGCCGCGCCAGACGAGGCGGTGCGGCCGGTCGGTGTCGACGGGGTCGCGGGTCAGTGCGTCGATGACGGTTCGCCGGTCGTGCTCGGTGAGGTCGATCGCCAGCGCGCGGAGAGCGTCCATCGCCGCGGACGCGAGCGGCGCTTCCCACGGCTCGGCCGGCGGGTCGAGCGCGAAGTGGTCGCGCAGCGCCGCGACGAACGGGGCGTCGCGCGAGGCGGAGGCGGGGCGCGGGAGCGTGGTCATGAGGCCTCCGCGGCGTTCTGGCGGCCGGCGGGCGCGGGCTTCCAGAGGTCGCGTGAAGCCGCGAACGCGATGGAGCGCAGCGTGCGCTGGCGCTGCCACTCGGTGGGCGTGATGACGGGCGCGCGGCGCTGGATGGTGATGGGCAGCGGGCGATCGGCGTCGAGAAACCAGTCGCGCGGGTCGTCGCGTTCCAGGGCGCGGGGGTCCGCGGCGAGCAGGCCCCAGCCGAGCGGGATGTCGCGGGGCAGGAGCGTGCCCATCGGCGCGATGATGTAGAGCCGGTCGGCGAGCCGGCGGTGGGCGAGCGTGGAGAACTTGGAGTGGCCGTGGATGCGGCGCGAAACATCGGCGAGTTCATTGAGGATGCGCTGGTAGACCGGCGAGCGGGAGCGGTTGAAGTCCCAGGTCTCCATCTCGGCGAAGAGGAAGGAGCCGGACTGCTTGAGTTCCGGCTCGCGCTCGGGCAGGAGTTGGCGCTCGAACTCGGCGCGGCGGAGTTCGAGGACATCGCGCTTGGCCAGCAGGACGGGCAGGTCGTGGCGCTCGCGGAGGAAGTCGGAGCGGACGAACTTGCTCTCGAGGACGGCGGTGCAGCGGATGCGCTTGTCTCGGGGCGTGGGCTTGTATGTGAATAATGGCGCGGCGGTGGCGTCGCCGCCGGGCAGGGGCGGGCCTTCGTAGTACCCGGCGATGTCGACGAGGGCACGCGAGCCGGGCAGGCGCGTCTCGGGGGCGACGGCCCGGAAGCCGTTGCGCCGCAGAAAGGCCGCGGCCAGGAGTTTGAGCGTGCGGTGTCCGTTTGACTCCACGCGGCCCTCCGTGGTGGGTGGAGAAAGATCGCCTGACGAAACACTAAAGAGATTACAATGGTGGCGCGGCCATGCCGCGTGAAATTCGTGAACCCCGGATCGTGGAGCAATGGGATGAGCAAGCCGAGACCGTTCCTGGTTGGAGTGTTGGCCGGATCAATGGCGATGTCGCCCGCGGCGTGGGCCTTCGGGCGGGCGCCGGCGAGCGACGCGATCGTGGTGCAATCGGGCGGCATCGACGCCCTGCTGGTGGACAAGAAGGACGCCGGGCTCAAGCGGGCGCTCATGATGCTGGACGACCGCCTGCTGGAACTGCCGGCCGAGCTCGATCAGGACGACATGCCCGCGGGCATGATCAAGACGGTCTGGGACCAGTTGATCAGCCCGATGACGCTGCGCTTCGGGATGGACGACGCCCCGGCCGAGGGCGCTGCGCCGTTCCACATGCAGTTGATCGTGCAGTCGATGGAGCCGGGCTCGGCGCGGTCCACGGCGGGGATGATCGCCTCGATGCTCGAGCAGCAAGGCGCGGAGTGGGCCGATGGCCCGGCGGGCGGCATCCGCGAGACGCAGGCGCCGTTCGGGCGGATGATGCTCGGCGCCGCGGCCGTCAACGGCAAGGAGTCGCTGGTCATCGGCATGAACGGGCTGAACATGGACGCCCCCGCGCTCGATGTGACCGGCTTGCTGCCCAAGGGCGTGGCTCCGGCGATGGCGTTCCACGCGGACATGAAGCAGATGACGCCGCTGATGCAGATGGCGATGCAGCACCCGCAGGCCGCGGCGTTCGCGGACATGATGGAGTCGGCGGGGATGATGGGCGAGGACGCGATTGTCATGGACGGCGCGTTCGGCCACGGCGAGGACCGGATGTACGGCGGGGCGATCTACCGCGGGTACGCCAAGGCGGCGTCGAACTGGGGGATGCTGCCCGGCAAGTCGCTGCCCAAGTCGTTCCTGCAGGCGGTGCCGGCCGACGCGACCTATGTGACGGCGGGCATGTTCGACTGGTCGTCACTGCCGCAGATGCTGCGGATGTTCGCCGAGCAGGCGGGTGAGGCGCAGGACCCGTTCGAGGTGATGGCCGAGGAACTGGGTTTCAACCCGGATACCGACCTGATCGCGCACCTGGGCGACACCTACGCGATGT
>CAZSLT010000129.1:0-8152 GCA_964607595.1 uncultured Phycisphaeraceae bacterium | reverse complement strand
AATCTCACCACGCTCTGCGTCCGCATGAACGACCCGCGGTACGACGAGTCGGCGCACGCGCGACAGGCGGCCAAGGTCATCGGCTCCAACCACATCGAGGTGGACATTACATCCTCGATGCGCCCGGCGGAGGACCTCATTCACTTGGTCGAGACGCTCGGGCTGCCGTTCGGCGACAGTTCCATCCTGCCGACCTACTGGGTCTGCAATGCGGCGCGCCAGCACATGAAGGTCGCCCTCTCGGGCGACGGCGGGGATGAACTGTTCTACGGATACGACCGTTATCGCGCAGCGGCTCGGTTCGGCGCGGCGGCGCAGATGCTCGCGCGGCTGGTCCGGGCGCCGCGGAGCGATGACCCGAAGTCGGCGCGGGAGCGCCGAGCCCGCTTCATCATCGCCGCACGCCACCGGTGGTATCTCGATCTGTTGGCGATCTTCCCGACGCCGGACCTTCGGGCGCTGCTCGGACGCCGGCGCGGCGGGTCGAATGTGCTTGAGCAACTCCGCGGGCGGCGTCGGGCACGCGACTGGGATATCGAGCATTATCTGCCGGGCGATCTGCTGCGCAAGGTCGACACGGCGTCAATGGCCGCCGGGCTGGAGGTGCGCTGCCCGTTCCTCGACACCGAACTCGCGGCGTACGCTGGCCGGATCCCGGTCGCCCGGATGATGCCCGGGGGTGAGCGCAAGGGCCTCCTCCGCGACATCGCACGGCGCTACTTCACCGATGAACTCGTGGACCGGCCCAAGATGGGATTCGCGATCCCGATCGGGGAGTGGCTCCGGAATGACTTCGGCGGCATGCGCACGCTCATGCTCGACATGCTCAGCGGCGAGACCCCGTTCGGCCCGGTGCATGATGTGCTGCCGATCCGGATGGCGTTCGTTCGCCGGATGATCTCCGAGCACACGGAGCGCCGGCGGGACCACTCCCAGCGGCTGTTCGCCCTGACCTCCCTGGCGATCTGGACGCGGTCGGGCGAGCGATAAGTACCAAACAAAGACCGATTTTCGCCCCGCGCCGAGGTTTTTCTTGCGGCGGCTGACAGGAATGGCATGATGTGTTAGCGATCACTATTGTTAGGAGATACTAGCAATGGCCCACGGCGACATCATCGAACTCCGCGCAGAGGTCAAGAGTCTGGCCAGGCGGGTCTGGCTGCTCGAGCAGGAGGCCCGCGCCGGCGGCGTACGGCCCCGCCCGCTCGACAGCCATCCCGAGCCGGCTCACCCGCCGACGGCCCCGGTGTCGGAGCCGCGTGAGGCGATGGAAGCGGCCGAGCCGGTCTCCAACCCGCTGCTCGCCGCGCTCGCGGCTCGGAAGTCCACGGTCCGGACCGTGCCCACGACGGTGCGGACTGTCGCTCCTGAGCCGTCCGGTACGGCTACCGACAGCGTAGCCACGGAGGGGGTCTCTGCGGCTCCGGGTCCGTTCGGGGCCGGCGCACCGCCCCGTGTGAGCAACACGAGCTCGGAAGCCGCCGCGAAGCGCCGTTCGCTTAGTCTCGAGTGGTTCGTGGGCGGGCGGGTCTACGCCATCCTCGGGGCGCTGGTGGTCATCGCCGGGGTCGGGCTGTTCCTGAAACTGGCGTGGGACCGTGGCTGGTTCGCGGTGCTGCCCGACGCGTGGAAGTGCATCCTCTCGGCGGGGTTCGGTGCGGTGTTGCTGGGTGCGGGCGAGGTGCTGCGGAAGCGATGGGGCCCGATCGCCTCGATCGGTTGCTCGGCCGCGGGGCTGGGGGTGATCTACGCCTCGGCGTTCGCGGCGTACGGGGCGTTCCATCTTGTGCCGCACCAGACGGGCTTCGCGATGCTCGGGGCGATCGCGCTGCTGGGCATCGCGATCGGCGCGCGGTCGCGGCTGGTCTCGATCTCGATCGTGTCGATGCTGGGCGCGTACCTCACGCCCTTCTTCTTCCTTGATGTCGACCCCGCGCCGCTGGTGCTGCCGGCGTATCTCATCGCGCTGCTCATCACCGGGTTGACGCTGTGCGCCCGGCTCGGCGGACGGTTCGTCGCGACGCGCTCGATCGCCTGGTGGGGCACGGTGACGCTCGGGGGTTTGTGGGCGCTCTCCAACATCCATGCGCACCCGGCGATGGCGTGCGGGTTCCTCGTGATCGCGTGGAGCGCGATCCAGGGTGAACTCATCCTGAGCGCGCTCCGCGGGAGCGTGGCGCCGGGTGGGATGGAGCCCGATGCGCCGATCTCACGGTCGCTGTGGTCGCGGGTCCGTCCGTTCTCGGTGAGTTTCTCGACCAGCGCGTGGGCCGCGTTCATCGGCGGCATCACGATGGACCGGTGGCACGACGCCGCGTGGATGGCGACGGGCGCGGGGTTTGTCGCCACGGCGATGCTGGGCCTGTGGCTCGCGGGCCACATCCGCGTGCTGCGGGATGTTCCCGAGACGGACCGCGAGCGCCTGGGCGCGGTCTTCGTGGCGCAGGCCGGCGTGTTCCTGATCATGACGATCGCGTTGGGGCTGGCCGGGTGGGTGGAGGTCGCGGCGTGGATCACGATGGGCGCGGCGGCGATCGTCGCGGGGCGCTGGCTCCGCGCCCGGCCGCTGGATGTGTACGGCATCGCGACGCTCTCGCTTGCCTCGCTGCGGCTGGTGCTCTTCGACAAGCTCGGCACGGCGTCGCTGGCGGTGGGGACCGATGTGGGCGGGCTGTTCATCTCGCGATGGAGCGCGATGATGGCGCTGTGCGCCGCGGCGTGGATCGCCACGGGCGAGCTCGTGCGCCGCACCGCGCCGGCGGGGTCCGGCTGGCGCGGCGGCTCGGTCGCCATGCAGTTGATCGGCTTTGCGATGCTGGCGATCGCGCCGGCGGACGAGCTGACCCACGCGACCTCGCTGGCGTGGCTGTGGCTGGCGATGGGCGCGGGGGCGTTCCTCATCGGCGATGGGCTCCGCCGCGCCGAGTGGCGGTGGGTCGGCGTGACGGGCGCGGCGGTGGCGCTCATGGCCGGGGCGGCGGGGTACGCGATGTGGGATTGGACGACGATCATGGCCGCGCCGCTGTGGCACGGCGCGTGGTGGTTCGCGGCGGTGAGCGGCGCTGTCTTCATCATGATGGGCCGCCGGATCGCCAACCGCTCGGGCTCGCAGGACACGCGCTCGATGGGGCTGGGCGTCGCGGTCGCCGGGGGCGTGGTGCTGTTCCTGGCATCGACGCTGGAGGTCGCCCGCGCCGTTCCGCAGATCACCGACACTCAGGCCGCGCAGCGCGCCGCCGTGTCGATCTGGTGGGGGCTCTGCGCGGTGGCGATGCTCGCGGCCGGGTTCCTGCGGCGGAACGCGCCGGTCCGCTATGTGGGGCTGACGCTGCTGGGCGCGGCCACGCTCAAGGCGGTCGTGTTCGACCTGATCGGCGTCTCGGCGGGTTGGCGGGTGGCGAGTTTCGTGTTGCTGGGCGTGCTGATGATCGGCGTGGCCGCGGTGTACACGCGCGTCACGCAGGCGTTCGACACGGGCGATCAGTCGGCCGACGAGGCCGAGGAGAGCGCGGGGGTGTCGGCGGCGGGTGGCGCCGAGGCGACGGCGGGCGTGTAGGCGGTCGCGTTGTTGCTGGCGTGCATGAGGCGGCTGGCGATCGCGACGAGCAGGACCGCCGAGCACGCGCTGACGACGCCGACGAGCGTGCGCGCCGGGTAGGGCGAGCGGCGAAGGTCCTGGCTCACGGCGTCGGGGTCCTTGAGCATCGGCAGACCGATGATGCGGAGGTAGTAGTACGCCGCGATCGCGGAGTTCAGGCCGAGGATGACGACCAGCGCGATCTCGCCGGCGCCGATGGCGCTGGTGAAGAGGAAGAGCTTGCCGAAGAAGCCGAGCAGCGGCGGCAAACCGAGCAGCGAGGCGATGCAGACGGCCATGACGACGGCCAGCACCGGCTGGGTCTTCCAGAGACCGCGGATGTCGTCCACGGAGTCGGCCTCGCGTCCGTTCTTGTGCTCGAGCGCCGAGAGGGCCGCGAACGCGCCGACATTCGTGAAGCCGTAGACCATGAGATAGAAGAGGACCGCGGCCAGGCCGTTGCGGGCCAGTGAGCCGTCGCCCGGGCCGGCGATGAGGCCGACGAGCATGTAGCCCGAATGCGCGACGGAGGAGTAGGCCAGCATCCGCTTGACGCTCGTCTGCAGCCATGCCATCACATTGCCGACCGTCATGGTCAGGGCGGCCATCACCCAGAGAATGACGCGGATCGGCTCGGGCAGGCCCTCGCCGGCGCCGCCCGCACCGCCGTGCGTCCAGCCGACGGCGCAGAGCAGCAGCATGAGCGTGATGAAACCCGCGGCCTTGGGCACGAAGGCCAGCATCGCCGAGACCGGCGTGGCCGCGCCCTGGTAGACATCGGGCGTGTAGAAGTGCATCGGCACCGCGGCGATCTTGAACGATACGCCGATGATCGACATCACCAGACCCAGCATCGCGATCGGACCGATGCCGACCGTGGACAGGTGCTCGGCGATCGAGCCGGGGCCGAAGAGCTGGGTGGTTCCCGCGGCCCCGTAGAGCATCGCGAAACCGAAGAGGAAAGTCGCCGCGCCGAACGCACCGAGGAAGAAGTACTTGACGCCCGCTTCCTGGCTCTGACGACGGGCCGTCGAGATGCTCACCATGACATAGGTGGGCAGCGAGGTGAGTTCGAGGGCCAGGAACAGCCAGATGAGGTCGTCGGCGCTGGCGCAGAGCATCAGCCCCATGAGACTGAAGAGGAAGAACGAGTAGAACTCGCCTCGGGTCGAGCGGGCCTTGTCGAACACCCCGGTCCGCTCGGCGCGGGCCTCGAGTTCGCGGTCCACCGTTCCTGAGAGCGCCATGACAAGGATGACGCCCACGGCCGCGATCATCGCCTTGGCGAAGGGCATCAGGTTCGGCATCGCGCTGGTGGCGTGCTCGGGCGTGGCGAAGAGCGCCAGCGCGAACGCGGCCATCAACGCCAGAATGGAGACGGTCTCGCACCCGAGCCGGATCGACCGCTTGGGCGAGAGGCCGAGCATCATGACGATGCACGCGCCGACGCCCAGGGCCATCTCCGGCTTGAGGTACGCCAGGCGTTCGACGATCGGCATGGAGGCGGCCAGCAGACTCACGGCGCCACCTCCTCGGGGATGAGTTCCGGCTCGTGCGAGAGCGCGATCGCGGGCGGCTCGGCGTGCCCGACGATCCGCAGCGTCTCGGCGATCGGCGCGTCAATGCTCTTGAGGATCGGGCCGGGGAAGACGCCGAGGATGAGGCACGCGGCCGCGAGCACGCCCAGAATGCCGATCTCACGGGGCGTCAGGTCGGCGGGTAGCGCGTGCGGGTCGTCGGGCCCGTGATGATGACCCGCCCCTCCATGCCCGCCCGGCTCCTTGAGCGGGCCGAGCACAATCTTGCCCACCATGTAGAGCAGGTAGATCGCCGCGACGATCATGCCGACACCCGCGACCGCGGCGTACCACGGCCCGAGACCCCCGACTGTCCCGCCGATGCCCTCGGCGCCGGACTGGAAGGTCCCGATGAGGCAGAGGAACTCCGAGACGAAGCCGTTGAGCCCGGGCAGGCCGACGGAGGCCATCGCGAAGAAGCCCATGAAGAACGCCCAGATGGGCATGCGCGAGGCCAGCCCCCCCACTTCATCGAGCGAGCGGGTGTGGTAGCGCTCGTACATCATTCCGATGCAGAAGAAGAGCGCGCCGGTCGAGAGGCCGTGGTTGATCATGTACATGACCGCGCCGGCGTTGCCCGCCTTGTTCAGCGCGAACATGCCCAGGACGCAGAATCCCAGGTGGGCGACCGACGAGTACGCGACGAGCTTCTTGACATCGCGCTGCACCCAGCAGATCAGCCCGGCGTACAGGATGCCGATGATCGCCAGCACCGCGATGAACGGGGCGTATTCATTGACCGCCAGCGGCACGAAGGGCAGCACGAAGCGGAAGATCGCGTAGGTGCCCAGTTTGAGCAGGACGCCCGCCAGAATCACCGAGCCCGCCGTCGGGGCCTCGGTGTGGGCCAGCGGCAGCCATGTGTGCACCGGGAACAGCGGCACCTTGACCGCGAAGCCCGCCATCATCGCCAGCAGCACCCACGCCTGCTCGCTCGCCGACATCGAGCGTGCCACTTCCTGCAGCGTCGCGATATCGAAGGACCACACGCCGAACCGCGTGTACCCCTGGTAGGCGACATACACGAGGCCCGCCAGCGCGATGATCGAGCCCGTGAAGGTGTAGAGGAAAAACTTGGTGGCCGCGCGCTCACGGTTCGTGGAGCCGTAGAGACTGATGAGCACATACATCGGCACGAGCGTGAACTCGAAGCAGACATAGAAGAAGACGAGGTCGCGGGCGGCGAAGACGCCGATCATGGCCGCGTGCAGCGCCATGAGCCACGCGTAGTAGGTGCGGAGGCGGGTCGTGATCGCTGTCTGCGAGCCCCAGACGCACAGCGGGCAGAGCAGGGCGGTCAGCGCGATGAGCCACAGCGAGATCGAGTCCACCCCGACGCTCAGATTGATGCCCAGCGCCTCGACCATCGGGACCGAGCCCTTCATCTGGTACGCGCCGGCGTTCTTCCAGTCGAACGAGAAGGGCAGCATCGCACCGATGGTCGCGACGAAGAGGACCAGCGAGCCGAGTTTGGCGATGGAGGCGGCGCGATTCTCGGGCGCCAGGGCGATGAGCAACGCCGCGACCGCCGGGATGAGGATCAGTGCGTACAGCATCAGAGCACCATCACCAGAACGACCAGGAGCAGGAACGCCAGACCGCCGGCCATCCCCAGGGCGTATCCCTGCAGCACGCCGCCCTGGCTCGGACGCAGGCCGTGGGCGATCATCCGCGGCAGGAAGCCCGCCGCGTTGACCAGACCGTCCACGAGCAGTTTGTCGATCAGGTGGAACACATGGGAGAGCGCCCGCAGCGGGCGGCGGATGATGAAGTCGTAGAACTCATCGACGAACCATTTGTTCTGCGCCCACCGGGGGATCGGGCCGAGGTAGGGCAGCAGGGCGTCGGCGCGGCTGGTCGCGGCGGTCGTGCGACCGGCCAGGTGCAGCCACCACGCGATCGCGATGCCGAGGATGCCCACCACCGAGGACGCGACATACATCCACTTGTGCGGGTCGTCGAGGATCGAGGTCTTGGCCGCGGCGTGACCATCGCTCGCGTGCGCACTGTCGGAGGTCGGCGCGGCGTCGGCCACCGGGAGGATGACGGCCGATCCGGCCGCGGGCGTGGCTGCCGCGGCGTGATGCGCGAAGGGCGTCTCGAAATGCGCGCTGGAGTCGTGGACCATCCCGCCCGTCCATCCGTGGTGCGGGCCGGTCAGGCCGGTGACCAGCGGGATCGCGGCGAAAGAGAGCACCGCCAGCACCGCCAGCACGGTGTTGATCGCCCACTTGGGCGGGTGCGGGTGGAAATGGGAAGCGTGATCGTGATCGGCGCGGTCGTGCCCGTGGGCGTCGTGCGCGTGCCCGTCGGAGTCGTGGGCGTGATCGTCATCGTGCCCGTGGTGCTCGTCGCCAGGCTCGAAGTGCTCGGGGCCCTCGAAGACCCGGAAATACACGCGGAAGGTGTAGTACGCCGTCATGCCCGCGGTCAGCAGCAGGATGATGCCGATCGCCTTGCCGCCGGGCGTGACGAACGCCTCGGCCATGATCGTGTCCTTCGAGAAGAACCCAGAGGTGATGATCGGGAAGCCCGCGAGGTTGAGGCATCCGATGAGCATCGTGAACGACACGATGCCCCAGCCCGGCATCTTCCGAAGGCCCGAGAGCTTCCGCAGGTCGAGCTGGCCCGCGAAGCCGTGCATCACCGCCCCGCAGGCCAGGAACAGCAGCGCCTTGAAGAAGGCGTGCGTGAAGACATGCATCACCGCGCCGGCCGAAGTCAGCAGCCCAAGCCCCGCGAACATGTACCCCAGCTGCGACACCGTCGAGTAGGCCATGATCCGCTTGATGTCGAACTGCGCCATGCCGATCGTCGCGGCCAGCAGCGCCGTGATCGCGCCCACCCACGCCACGATCATCAGCACCGGGTACGAGCCGTCGTCGGCGACATATGCCGTAAAGAGCGGGAACATCCGGGCGATGAGGTAGACCCCCGCCGTGACCATCGTCGCGGCGTGGATCAGCGCCGAGACCGGCGTCGGGCCTTCCATCGCGTC
>CAZSLT010000128.1:0-8187 GCA_964607595.1 uncultured Phycisphaeraceae bacterium | reverse complement strand
TTGACGACTCGCGGCGTCGAGGCGGGGATGGTCTCGCCGTGGATGCGCTTGGCCTCTTCCGCGGCCAACTCGAGGAAGGACGCGGCGTAGGCGATCTCGCCCCTGGACTCGGCGAGCGGCTTGCCTTGCTCCTCGGTCATGAGGCGGGCGAGGCGGTCGGCGTCGCGGTGCATGAGTTCGGCGAGTTTGCGGACGACGGCGGCGCGTTCGGCGGCGGTGCGGTCGCGCCAGGGGGCGAAAGCGCGGTGTGCCGCGTCGATGGCGCGCTCGGTCTCGGGCGCGCCGCAGCGCGGGACGCGCGCGACGACGGCGTCGGTCGCGGGGTTGGTGACATCCAGGGTTTCGCCGTTGTCGGCGCCGACCCATTTGCCCTCGATGAGACATTCGCTTCGCACGCCTGCCACCGCCTCCATCCCCCCCACTGTTCACACCATCCGCGGACGCCACCGCCTGCAGATTGGTGGGAACGGGGCATTGTACGCGGCGAGGCCCCGAACATCGACCAAAGAGAAGGGTGCGATGGTCAGAAGGGGAAGACGAACGGCGTGAGAAGGACCGTGGAGAGACCCATGAGGAGATTCATGGGGATGCCGATCCGGAGGAAGTCCTTGAGCGTGTACCCGCCGGGGCCGTAGACCATGAGGTTCGTCTGATAACCGAGGGGTGTGGCGAAGGATGCGGAGCCGGCCATCATGATCGCGATGACGAATGGCATGAAACTGATGTCGAGTTCCTGCGAGGTGGCCAGCGCGATGGGGAAGGTGAGCGCGACGGCGGCGTTGTTGGTGATGATCTCGGTCATCAGCGAGGTGACGGCGTAGATCGCAAGCAGCGCGAGCCAGGGGTTTCCGAGGGTGAGATTCAGGACGGCCCCGGCGATCCCTGCGGCGGCTCCGGAGGAGTCCATGGCTTTGCCGAGGGCGAGAGCGGCGCCGATGACGATGAGGACGGACCAGTCGATGCCGCGTCTGGCCTCGGTGATGGTGCAGCAGCGTGTGAGGACCATGAGGCCGGCGGCGAGGAGCGCGGCGGCGAGCATTTCGTAGACGCCGAAGGTTGCCAGCAGGACCATCGCGACGAGGATGCACAGGGCGAGCGGCGCCTTGGCGTGACGGCGGGGCGTGGAGTCTTCCAGCGCGCTGACGAGGAGGAAGTCGCGGGAGTTCTTGTTTCGTTCGCCGAAACTTGGTTCGGCCTCGACGAGCAGGACATCGCCGGGTTCGAGTTCGATGTCGCCGAGTTTGCCGCGGACTCGTTCGCCGTTGCGCGCCACGGCGATGACGGCGCCGTCGTAGACATTGCGGAAGCGTCCCTGGCGGATGGTTTTGCCGACGAGCGGGCAGGAGGCGGAGACGACGGCCTCGAAAAGCCGGCGGCGGTATCGCGGGGCGTCGAGTTTGAAGACCTGATTGGTGGCGGGGACGAGGCCGCGGAGATTGGCCAGATCACGGATGGAGTCGACGACGCCGGCGAACAGGAGGCGGTCTTCGGCGCGGAGGACCTGATCGGGGCCGATGGCCGAGAGGACTTCCTCGCTCCGCGCGATTTCGACGAGGAAGCAGCCGGGGAGGTTGCGGAGGCCGGCCTGCTCGACGGTCTTGCCTGCAAGGGGGCTTCCGGCGGGGACCATGAGTTCGAGCGTGTATTCCTTGGGGTCGGACATGACGGTGCTTGCCGACTTGCGGTCGGGCAGCAACTTTGGGCCGATGAAGATCAGAAAGAGCGCGCCCAGGATAGCGCAGGGGAGGCCGACGCGGGTGATGGTGAACATGCCCAGCGTCGGCTGGTCCGGGGTCGCCATCAGCATGCCCGCGACGACGAGGTTGGTGCTGGTGCCGATGAGCGAGCAGGTGCCGCCGATGATGGCCGCGTAGCTGAGGGGGATCATGAGTTTGGACGGGGATACTTGCATCTTCTTGGCCCAGTCGGAGATCGCGGGAATCATCATCGCGACGACGGGCGTGTTGTTGAGGAAGACACTCATTCCCCCGACCGGGAAGATGACGCGTACGAGCGCGCGGCGGAGCCCCTTGGGCCTCCCCAGGACGCTGCCGGCGATCCAATCAATGCCGCCGGTCTCTTTCAGACCCGCGACCACGACGAACAGGACGCCGACCGTCAGCATGCCGGTGTTGCTGAAGCCGGCGAAGGCGTCGGTCAGAGTGAGTACACCCATCTTCCAGCCGCCCTCGATGGGGACGGGGATGACGACGAGGGCCGTGAGCGCGGCGGCGAGGATCGCATCGGGCGCGATGCGCGTAACGGCCAGCAGGAGCAGCACCCCAAGGATGATCGCCAGCACAATCAACGCTTCGATGCCCACGGTGGTCTCCGGCGGGTGACTCGGCGGGGAGGGACATCGCCCGCACCGGCGAGTATCGCATATCGGCGCGGCCGCTGAGCGGAGTGGAGAGTCTACGGGGCGGGAGGGGAGTTTGTTCGCCGGGATGGAGCCGTCGCCGGTGCGGGGCTCAGCGCGGCGCGGGGCGGAAGAGCGAGACGATCTCGTCGAAGGTGAGCGTTCGGGCGTCGGACGCGCCGGTGGCGGCGGCGCGGGCGCTGTCGGCGGACTCGAACGCGGCGACATGGGACATCATGGGCGTGGAGAACGCGGAGGAGATCACGAAGTGCGCCTGCTCGGCGGGGATCCATGCGAGTGTGCCGTGATCGTGGACCCAGCGCGCGGCGATGTCGAGCGCGGGGCCGGTGGTCTGGTGGAGGACGAGGCAGTTGATGTCGTCGAAGAGTCGCGGGTCGGTGCGCCCGTCGGCGAGACGGACGATGGTGGCCGATGCGTAGCGCTCGTCACTGATGATCATGCCGCACTCGGAACAACTCGATTGATCGAGCGCGATCTTCGGCGGAGCGTTGTCGTCGCGTTTGCCGCAGGAGGCGGCCAGAAGCGTGATGGCGATGATCGCGGTTCTAGATGTTCTTTGGTTCGTCATCGGATGGGCGTCGGGATGATGTGTTTTGTTGGATGGAAGAGGGGCGAACTCCGCACGATCCTGTGGATATTACCCCATGATTGTGTTTCGTCGAAGCGCGCGGGTGGTTGGTGCTGGCGCTGCATGATTCTGTCGATATTGTTTGCTCGGCTGTGTGTGCGTCCGTGATGACGCGCTCGCGGCGTGGCGCCGGCGTCGAGAGGCGACCGGCGCTGTGGTTTCTTCTCTTCCCCGGGACGGGGCCCACGCCGCGCCCGGGGGATTGCGCCGGTGGGCGCGCACGACGACGAGCGCTCGCCGTGAAGCGTGAGCGCGTCGTCGTGTTCCGATGTGCGTGTGCGGTTGAACGCGATTCAGTGGCCGCCGGCGGCGTGTCTGCCGCGTCTCTGGGTGGTGCGGGTTTGCGCCGCGGGAACGATGGAGCCGATGGGCGTGTCGGCGTGTGCGCGGCCCGGTTGGCGCGCATCGATGGTGAGGCGCGGTTCGTCCGGCTGCTGGGCGGCGGTGCGATCGATCTTCTCGGCGCGCCGGACGAGTTCGACGACGAGCCGGCGGGTGGACGCGCCGGCGACGATGGCGGCTTCGGACTCGGTGTTGTCGGTCCAGACGGGTTTGATGCCGAAGAGGAGCCAGAGGGGCGAGATGTTGCCGGCGGCGCAGATGGCGACCGCGGCCGCGATGGACGGCCCCTGCGAATGCACCATGCGCCGGATGGTTTCGGGGTTGAGCCCGGTGAGCCGCGCGAGCTCTGAGAAGGTGTACGGCTCGCAGAGCCAACGGAAGCGGTCGGCGAGCATCTCCTGGCATGAGTACGCGGCGGGGAGTTCCCTGATGCAGGCGGGGCGGTCGAGGTGGGGCGGCGCCGAAAGCTCGGCGGGCGGCTCTCCCTGCCGCCAGCGGCGCGGCGCTCCATCGGGGGGTGTGTTGCCCGTGATTCTGCGCGTGTTTCGATCACCAGTCGGGGTCATCTTCGCCCTCTCCCGGGTCGCCGGACCCGTCTCCCGGATCGTTGGGATCCGCGGGCAGCCCGTAGATGCCCTGGATCAGATCCAGGAGATACTCAAGGATGTCGCGGAGCAGGAAATCGGATGTCGGGTTGATCACCTCTACGAGGAGGATGTCGCTTGGGAGGAGGAACTCGCCGTCGAGGGCGAGGATCATCTGGAGCGTGCCTTCGGTGTCGCTGATGCCGAAGACCTGCGCGCCCTGCGGGAGCGTCTGCACGAGTTCGTCGAACGCTTCGGGCATGATGTCGAGATCGGCGAGCAGTTCGGGTGTGACCTGCGCGACATCGATGCGCGCGATCCGCACCATCTGGACGGCGCCGAGGGCGGGCACCTCGATCCACGCGAGCGACGACCCTTCGACAATGACGCCGTCAAGGATGGTGTCGGGGACGGGGACGGTCGCGACCCCGTTGACGACGGCGCCGACGATGGAGCCGGGCGGATCGCCCTGGGCGTGGGCCGCGGCCCCGGCGATGAGCATGACCAGGACGGCCACGGCCCGGCCGATCGGGCCCGCGGGGAGTGGGCCCGATATTGTCGGGCGTGCGTGTTTCGTTCCGAGTCTCCACATTGTCGTGCCTCCGCGGTCGAGCGGCCTGACGGAGAGGTGGCACGGGTCACCCCACAGATCCGTGGCCGCTGACAGTGGAAGGCGTGTATCGACGGGGTTTGGCGAGGCGAATCTGTGGAATTTGGTTCTTGACGGGTGGCGCGGGCGTGGGACACTCAAGATTGGTGCGACCGTTCTCCCGGAGTCGCGATGTCCGATCCCCACACTTCGATGGTGTTTATCCCCGGTTCCGGGCCTTCGGATCTGATCGATCGGATCCGGGCGGGCGACCGTGAAGCGGCGGCGGCGTTCGTGATGACCTACGGGCCGCGGATCCGCTGGCGGGTCCGGCACCAGTTGGGTGCGCGGATGCGTCGGGTCTTCGACTCGCAGGAGATCCTCTCGACGGTGGCGCGTCGGCTGGACCAGTATGTGTGCGGCCAGACGCTCTCGACGATCAGCGGCGAGCGTTTGTGGGCGCTGGTGGTCCGGATCACGGAGAACGCGGTGGCGGACAAGGTCCGGATTCAGCGCCGGCTGGAGCGGGTCGAGTCGGGCGACGAGCGTTTTGCGCACGAGCTCTCGGGTGGGATCGACGAGGCGGAGCGCACGGGCGACGCGGACGCGAGCGAGTTCATCGCGCGGGCGATGGGTGCGGTGACGGACCCGGTGGATCGTTCCATCCTCAATATGTGGCTGAACGGCTATGCGCTGGGCGAGATCGGCGCGTCGGTGGGGTTGTCGGCCAAGGCGGTCGAGTGGCGGTGGCGGCGAGTGAAGGAGCGGCTGCACGAGGTTCTGTCGCCGCGTGTGGGCTCATGACGGGCGTCCGGGGGATCGATCGTGCGGGGCCGGGACGCGACGCGGGCGTCGTGCATGACCCGACGCCCGCGGGGCTGCGCGGGGAGGCGCTGGCGTGCTGGATCGCCGATGATGGTTTGTCGCGCCTCGAGTCCGGGCGAACGGTGACGGTTGAGGATTACAGCGCCCTGGTGCCGCTCGAGGATGAACTGGCGCGGGACGCGGTGATCTCGGTGTGTCTGCGTTCGCTGCGCGTCGGGGGCGCGCCGATGGAGGAGGCGGTGGCGCGCCTGACGGCGCAGCGCCCCGACTGGGCGGGCGAGATCGCGCTGGCGGCGTATCTCGACGCGGTGGTCGAGGAGGACGGCGGGCAGTGTGACACTGGCTTGGTGTTCGACCTGCCGCATTTGTTCGGGCCGGCGCTGGCCGACGGTCTTGGCCGGTATGAACTGATCGAGCGGCTGGGGAGCGGGAGCAGCGCTTCGGTATATCGCGCGGCCGACCGACGGTTCGCGGAGGCGGACCATCGGCCGGAGGTCGCGATCAAGATTCGGCGGCTGTCGCGGGTGGGCGATGTGGAACCGATGACGCTCGAACACGAGGCGATCCGGGCGCGCCGGATCGAGGACCGGCATGTGGTCCGTGTGCTGGACGCCGGGACGCAGCGCGAACCGGCGTGCACCTACATCGTGACGGATTATCTCAGCGGCGGGACGCTGGCCGGGCGCATCGCGGCGGGGGCGGCGCGCGACCTCGGCGACGCGCTGGGGATGCTGGAGGGGCTGGCGCGCGGGCTGGAGGCGATTCACCGCGCGGGGCTGGTGCACTGCGACCTGAAGCCGGCGAATGTGCTGATGCGCGATGACGGGACGGTGGCGATCACGGACTTCGGCCTGGCGCTGAAGATGTCGCCGCTGCCGGGCGTTGACGGCGACGGGTCTTCGCACTGGATGGGCACGCCGGCGTACATGGCGCCGGAGCAGTACCGGGGCGAGCCGGGGGCGGCGGGCGCGACGGCGGACCTGTACGCGTGGGGGGCGATCGCGTGGGAGATGCTGACGGGCTCGCCGCCGAACGGGACGACCGGTGGTGAGATTCGGCTTTCGCACGCGTCGCCTCCGTCCTTTGAGCAACGGCGCGGCGCGCTGGTGAAGCATGGTGTGGATCGCGATCTGGCCGCGATCATCGGTCGGTGTCTGGCGCCGAACGCGGCGGATCGGTACCAGCACGCGTGCGACATCGTGAAAGACATCGAACGATGGCGCGGGAAGCGGCCGCTGGATTGGACGGACCCGCCGGCGCATCGACGCGTGCGGTTGTGGTGCCGCAGAAACATGCTGGCGACGATCGTGGGGACGGCCGCGTCCCTGCTGGTGGTGGTCGGGGGCGGGTTGCTGGCGACGCGGCTGGACAACCGTCGGCATGAGCGGATTCAGTCGCGGCTGCAGATTGAACTGGCGACGGAGCTGAGCCATGCGCTCAAGGTCTCATCGGGGCTGCACGAGAACACGCTGCCGGCGATGTGGGCGCTGCGGACGCTGAAGGACGAGCCGGTCGTCGGGCCGATCATGGCGTCGCTCACGAGCGATGAGGTGATGATCGATGGCCTGCGGGCGGAGGTGGAGGAGCGTCGGCGTGCGGGCCGGGCGGGCGACATTCAGTCGATTCTGATGACGATGCAGCTCGGGGTGATGATGGCCGACGATCGGCGGCCGTTCCCGGACGCGGCCGCGATCATGGCGCGGACACTGGATGACCTGATCGCGCTGCTGGGCGACGATGATCCTGTGGTGGCGGACTGCCGCGCGATACTCGCGGCGTCGCGGGTGAAGGAGATGTGGCTGTCGCGACGGTGGATGGAGAACCGTCCGGCGCTGAGCCCGGACGAGATCGCGGTGCTGCGGACGGCGGAGTCGGCGCTGCGGGCGGTGGACGGGGAGGGGAGCGGCGCTGCGGGGGCGGTGCGGCGGCTGGCCAAGCGGGCGCTGCGGCACCTGTACAGCGCCTCACTCCTGGACGATCAGGAGAAGTTCGACTCATACCCGAGGCCGGGCGAGGCGAAGTGAGGGAGCGCCGCCCGGCTAGCCATGTGGACCTACTGCTGGAACGGAGTGCCGCGGAACACTTCGGTGAAGGTGATAGCACCCGCGGCGTCGGCGTTCATTTCGTAGAGCACGAGCGTGGCACCATCGGCGGGGTCGTCGCCCATCGGGCGCAGGGCGGAAGCGGCCGCGCCGATCAACCCGCTGAACGCTTCGACATTCTCGGCGGTCTTGGAGTCGACGTCGGATTTGAGCGAGGTCAACTTCCAGCCATCGGCGATCGAGAAGTCCGCGGACGCGGAACCGAGCCCCGCCTGGATCGTCAGGCCGTAGCGGTTCGCGAGATCGGGGAGGTAAACGATCTGGAACGAGTAGAGACTCTTGTTGGAGGGGGCGGTGGGCGGCTGCTCCGTCGTCACTTCCTCGATCTTTGTTCCGTCGGGCTTCGTGGTTGTGGTCTTGACCGTTTTGACGGGCGTCATCGGGATGTCCTTGGTGACCAGCAGGTACGGCTTGGATGGGTAGAACGGAATTCCGTCTCCGCCCTTCTTGGCCTTGACTGTCGCGCAGCCGGAGAGCGCGGGGAGACTTATGATCAGGAGGGTGAGGAACGCTGAGCGGAGATTCATGTTTGGCTCCAGGGCACGGGTGCTTGAGAGTGTTCCGGTAGGTTGACTGCTCACTGCTCGGACCGGCGATGGTTCGCGACGGTTTCGGCGTTCTTATTGACGATGTGGGCGTTGTTGGCGTCCGCTGCCCCGGTTGTGCCGCCGTAATAGGAGTTGCCGGGGTTTGAGAGTCGCAGGATGCGGATGCCGGGCTCGTACGACATCACGGTG
>CAZSLT010000127.1:0-8208 GCA_964607595.1 uncultured Phycisphaeraceae bacterium | reverse complement strand
TGCACTACAAGGAGGACGGCACGCCGCTGGTGGTGCTGGCCGGGCGCGACTACGGCATGGGCTCGTCGCGCGACTGGGCGGCCAAGGGCGCCTACCTGCTGGGTGTGCGGGCGGTGATCGCGCAGAGTTTCGAGCGGATCCACCGGTCGAACCTGGTGTTCATGGGCGTGCTGCCGCTGCAGTTCAAGGAGGGCCAGACCGCGGCGTCGCTCGGGCTGGACGGCACGGAGACCTACGACATCGAGATGCCGCACAGTCTCTCGCCACGGCAGGGGGTCCGCGTGACGGCGGCGCACCCGGGCGGCAAGCGCACGGCGTTCGAGGCCTTGTGCCGCATCGACACCCCGGTCGAGATGGAATACTTCCGCAACGGCGGGATTCTGCAGACGGTCATCCGCCGGATTCTCAACGATGCGCGGCGTCCGGCGCTGGCGTGATCGCTTCATTCAGCGGAGGCGGGGCAGCGGCTGGGCCAGCGAGCGGGCGAGCAGGTTGAGCGTCTGGCGCGCCTCGGGCGCGAGGTCCTCGAACTGAAGCCCGATCTCGAAGCGGGCGTAGCTGTGCTTGCGGATGCGCGCGATCCGCGTCGGCACGGTGAGCGTGCCCAGCGGCGTGTGCAGGGTGCACTCGTACGGCGCGCCCTCGGAGAGCCAGGGCTTACGCCGCGACAGCACACGGAACCCTCCGCCGGAGAGGTCGCAGACGAAGCCGAGACTGGATGTGATCTCCTGGCAGTTCAGTCGTCCGAACCGCCGGCGGTCGTTACCGGCCGCTGATGGAGCGCCCGCCGCCTCGGAGAGTCGTTGCGCTGGGATCATGCGGGAACTATCGACCGGAGTCCCTACAGGATTCCCCGCATTCAGGGGCGGGTGTCATTTTTAGCGCTGCAGGGTCAAGCGGCGCGGGCGATGCGGGAAAGGACCTCGCTGGCCGCGGGCGTGGGATCGACGAACTCAATCCCCAGTTCCCACTTGGCCAATGAAACCCGGCGCGCCCATGCGACGCGGACATAGATCGAGAACGATCCATGGACCGAGCCGACGCTGCAGGCGGTCTGCTCGCCGGCGTGGACGGATCGGATGCTCTTGGTGACGACGCGCATGCCCGAGGCGGAGATGTCCAGCACCTCGCCGAGCGAGCAGGAGAGGTCGCGGGTCTGGAGCCGCCCGTGCCGACGCGCATTGCTGGCGCGGGGCCGCATCGCGAAGAGATACGAGTTGCGGGGTCTGGCGCTCACAACGATGTCATCGACGGTTGTCGGGTAGGGATTGAGCGTTTATTCGTCCAACCGCGAAAGACATCCCACGGCAGTGTGAGGGCCGATAAGTCACGCGGCCCGGCCGCGCCGCTCATCGAAGCGCTTCCGGAGTTCGGCGTCCCCGAGGATGTGCCACGCCTGCACGACTTCCTGGAAGCGCTCGTGCGCGCCCGGGTCGGGGTTCACATCAGGGTGGAGCTGCGCCGCCAATCGACGGAATGCGGCGCGGAGTTGCTCCTGTGTCGCGTCGGGCGGGGCGTCGAGGATGGCGTAGAGGTCCGGCAGTTCCATGGTGATGCACGCGTCGGAGGGGACCGAGGTGCTCGTCGGGTCGTGCGGGGGCGTCGCGCCGGTCGATGAGACTCCGGTGCTGGACCCATCGACGCCCTGATCGGCGCCGGGCATGAAGGTGCCGAAGCGTCCGAGATTTTCCAGGGCCTGTTCGTGCGCGCGTGTCGTGCCGACGAACCGGAGCCCGATGAGGCGCTCCTTGGCCATGAGTTTCGGGCGACGGATGCGCACAACCTCGGCGCTCAGAACGATCTTCTTGCCCCCGGCGACGATCCGGATGGAGACATGCTGGCCTTCCTTCACCGGCGGCGCATCCGGCGAGACGACCTGCGCCCCGGTGCGCGAGACATCGGACACCCTGCCCAGCGAGCACGAGAGGTCGTGCGTCTGGTAGCGGAGGGTCGTTCGTCGTTCGGCGCCGGTGGTGGCTCGGCCTTTGCGCACGAGGATGTCGTCGGCCACCGGGGGGTGGGGCTTCATCATGTTCAGCTGCAATTCGGGGGCGATGGCTTATCGGGCCGGTGAAGATGCGTGCGGCGTGCTCAGAAGGCGACCTTGGGCGCGGTGCGGGCGGCCTCGTCGCGCAGCTCGAAGTACTGGGCCTTTTTGAAGCCGAACAGCCCCGCGACGATGTTCGTCGGCACGCTCTCGACCTTGAGCTCGAGGTTCTTGACATTGCCGTTGTAGAAGCGGAGGGCGCTCTGGACGCGGTCCTCGGTGTTGGCGAGCTCGGCCTGCAGCGACTGGAAGTTGGTGTTGGCCTTGAGGTCCGGGTAGTTCTCGATGCGGACGCGGAGCTGCCCCAGCGCCGACTGCAGGGCCGTCTCGATGCGGGCCTGGTCCTGCGTCGCCTCGCCGGGGCGGAGCCGCTCGGCCTGCTCACGGAGCGAGACGATGTTCTCGAGCAGTTGGCGCTCGTGCGTCATGTAGCCCTTGACGGTGTTGACAAGGTTCGGGATGAGGTCGTGGCGGCGCTGGAGCTCGGTGTCCACATTCGCCCAGGACTCGCGGACATGCGCGCGGGCGCTCACCAGGGTGTTGTAGAGCCCCATGACGATCAGGGCCAGGACGATGGCAACGCCCGCGGCGATGGCGAATGGAAGCATGTCGGGAACTCCTCTCGGTCAGGACGGGCGTTGGCGCCCGGCCTCGGTGCGTGTGAGCGACTCTCTGCTGGCGCGGGACGCCTCGCCCGCCTCGACGATCGGCGGTTCGCCCCGGCGCGCCCGCTCGGCGTTGACCAGGATGCGGGGGATCTGGGCGAGGAAGCCGCGGACAAACCGCTCGAGCCGGTGGCATTCCTGCGCGTTCATACGCCCGCGGTCGTAGACGAAGAGCGCGCGTCCGTTGGTCTCGATGCGCCAGCCGCCGTGGCCGACGAGGTAGCGCATCAGCCCGTGGCCGAGCAGGTCGTAGGCGTCTTTGCGGTCGTCGGACTGCACGACGAACTTGCGCGAGAACTCGGGATCTTCCAGGTCAATGTCGTCGAAGCCGATCGACTGGAAGATCTTGTCGCCCCAGTTCTCGTCGCGGATCATCACGCGGCCCAACTGGCACCCGGCGTCGACGACCGCGCAAGTGAAGTAGTAGTGGTGCGTCTGGCGGTCCTTGCCCGAGCCGGTGGTCTCGGCGTAGTGGTACTCAAAGAGCTCGACGCCCGCGCCGTCCAGGCCGGGGGTGACCCCTTCGATCGTGCGGGCAAGGTTGAAGCGCGACCAGCGCGAGTGGCCGAGGCCGAAGAGACCGAACGGGTAGCCCGGGGCGGCGCGCTTCGACGGGTCGAACGACCAGCCGCCGAGGTGGGCCCAGCCCTCGAGCTCCTGGTGGCGCTTGCGGTCGGCCATGATGCCGAAGACAACGCCGATCACTCCGGCGATCGCCAGCACGACAATGATGATGGGCTGGATGATCTCCAACGGGGCGTGGCTCCTGACGGTGACGGGCGCGTGCGGCATCCTACCGCTTGGATGATTCGGACACGGTGATGTCCCCTTGCGTGCCGCCCGGGACTCGTCAGCGGGCGCCGTAGATGATGGCGTTCAGGAGCAGCCGGGTGGCGCCGTGATTGAAGCCGCGGAAAGTCGGGTCGTCGGCCAGGCAGATGACGCGCCCGGCGCCGAGCCGGTGGACGGTCATGGCGGGGCTGCCGGCGAAGCGGAGGAGGTTGCGATCGGAGACCGAGCCGCCGATGAGCGGCGCGTCGGCGAAGCGGGCGACGGCCTCGGCGTTGTCGTCGATGAGCATGGTCGAGTCGCCGCGTTTGATGAGCCCGACCCATTCGCGCACGCCCGCGGCCATGGGGTGCGAGGTATCGACATGGACGAGCAGCATCGCCCCGGGGACGCGGTCCTCGATGCCGCGTGCCTCGCGCTCGGCCCAGGTCATCTCGGAGAGCTTGGGGCGCGCCTTCTCTTCCTCTTCGCGCTTCTTGGCGTCATCGGGGTCTTCCTTGAGTTCCAGCAGCGAGCGCTCGGCCCATCGTGCCGAGCCGCCCGAGGCGACGACCGTCCCGCCGGCGCGGACGAACTCCTTGATCGTCTCGGCGTTGCCGGGCGAGCCCGAGGCGATCACCATCAGGTTGTACTCGTGCAGGTCGACGCGCCGCAGCGAGTCGGAACTGATGACGGTGTGCGGCAGCGGGGCGGCGTGGTCCAGCAGGTGCCGGTGCTGGCCGAAACTGAGCGGGTCCAGCCCCTCGTCGCGGAGCAGGATGATCCTGGGGAGCGTGAGCACGATGTTGGCGTCGGCGCCCAGGGCCTCGCCGTCCTCCGGGTAGCCGGAGCCGGCGTGGTGGACGCTGATGCCGATGCCGAGCATGTCGTCGCCGAAGGCATCGAGCGTGTCCTGCTCGTTGCGCCCGCGGGGGATGATGAGCGAGCCCGCGGCGAAGCGCTCGCCCTCGAGCGAGAAGGCCCGTTCGGCGATACGCGCGAAGATGCCGCGTTCGATGGCCTTGCCGACGGCGATGGGGAAGTCGTGCTGGCCGGCGTCGATGATGACGGCGACGCGCCCGTTGCCGGTGGTGCGCGCGGCGGGGGCGGTCCACTCGGTGAGCCGCTGCGTGCCCGCGGGCGCGGCGTCGGCGGTGTAGGCCTCGAGGCCGAAGGCGACGGGCATCGACCACGCGGTGATGTCGTAGGTATCGGGGTCCTCGACATGGGTGGACTTCTCGAAGATCGCGCGCACCAATCGGCCCATGCGCTGGCCCGAGGGGATGACCCACGACCCGGCGGGCAGCGCGACGCTCGCGGCGGGCTCTTCGGCGTCGTAGCGGCCCAGACCCTCGAGCGTGACCGCGTCGCGCAGCGCGTGGACTTCGATGCCGTGGGCCGCGCAGAGATCCCAGCAGCGCCGCAGCAGCGCCGGGTCGGTGGCGGCGCTGATGATGAACGCGCGGGCGTGGCCCTCGGGGACGGTCATCGAGTCGGTGAAGAAGCGGCGGAAGCGGGCGAGCTGCTCGGCGCGCTTCTCGGCTGTGGTTTCGAGGTAGCTCATCGCGGTCATGTAGTGGTGCCGGGCGCGGTCGCGCAGGGTGAGCGTGTAGCGGTCGTGGACGCGGATCGCCACGCCGCCGGCGCTGTGCCCGGCCTGCTCGCAGAGCATGCCGACGGCGCCGTGGTACACGGGCAGCACCTTGCCGTAGCCGGGGTAGAGGTAGTCGAAGCGCTCCTTGGTGGAGTATTCGAGCCCGAAGCGGTCGAAGGTGGACGCGTTGTGGCGGCCGTAGATGTCCAGCCACTGCTTGGTTTCTTCGGGGATGTGCTCGTTGTAGGGGGCGTCGCCGGCACCGAAGAAGTAGGGCGAGTCGTACCACTGCTCGTGATAGTCGATGTGGAGCTGGGGCAGGAATTCGCGGTAGACGGGGATGCGGGCGCGCGACTCGGCCTGCACCATCCACAGCCAGTCGCGGTTGAGGTCAAAGAGATAGTGATTCATGCGTCCGCCGGGCCACGGCTCGTGGTGCTCGTAGGCGTCGGGGCTCTCATCGACCCCGACCCCGACCGCGTTCTCGTACCAGGAGAGATAGCGTTCGCGCCCGTCCGGGTTCAGCATCGGGTCGATGACGAGCACGAGGTCGTCGAGCCAGCCGGTGACGGGCGCGCCGGTGGCCGCGGCCATGGTGTACGCGGTGACCATCGCCGACTCCGAGCAGGACGCCTCGTTGCCGTGGACATTGAAACTGAACCAGACGACGGCGGGGTTGTTCTCGACGATGCTCCGGGCCTCGGCGTCGGGCAGCGACGGGTCCGAGAGGCGGCGGTTGGCGTCGAGGATTTCATCGAGGCGGCGGTGATTCTCAGGTGAGGTGATGATCGCGATGCGCAGCGAGCGGCCCTGGTGCGAGGCGCCGTACTCGCGGATCCTCACTCGATCGGAGGTGCGGGCCAGTTCGTCGAAGTAGCCCATGATCTCGTGGTGGTGGTGAAAGCGGGCGCCGATCTCGTGGCCGAAGTGGGCGGCGGGCGAGGGCACACCGTCGTCAAACGACATCGAGTCGAAGTAGTCGAACCCGCGCGTGGCGACGGCCTCGGCGTGCGGATCGACGCCGGGGCGGGCCGGTTGGGCGGGGGTGATCCCCGCCGGGAGCAGCGCCGCGGCGAGTGCCGCGATCGTGAAGAGTGCGGGGCCGGCTCGATGGGTCATGGTCCGTCTCCGTGGCGGGCATGGCGGGTTGGATGCGGCTGAGCGCCGAACGCCCCACGATATCGTGAGAGCGCGATGGCGTTGCAACGCGGCCCACGGGACGATCTGCGGCTGTTTGTGGCGGTCTACCCGCCCGCGGCGGTCGCGCGCGGCCTGCTCGGGGCGGTCGGGCGGCTGGAGATCCCCGAGCACCGCTTGACGCCGGTCGAGCAGGTGCATCTGACGATCCAGTTCATCGGCGACACGCGGGTCAAGGATCTGGAACGGGTGCGCGAGTCCGTCGAACGAGCCGCGTCCGGGATCGGGCCGTTCCGGCTCAGGCCGATGCGCCTGATCACGCTGCCCGAGCGCGGGCTGGCGCGGCTGGTCGCGGCCGAGACCGACGACCCCGCGCCGATGATGGAACTCCAGCGCCGCTTGGCGCACCGGCTGGCCCGCAGCGCCCGCGCCAAGGCGGGCGATCGATTCCTGCCCCACATGACGCTCTGCCGGTTTCGGGCGCAGGGCGAGCGCGTCGAGGTGGATGAGGAGATCCAAGGGAGTGATTTCCTGGTGGAGCACGCCGCGCTGATGCGGAGCGTGCTGCGCGCGGGTCCGGGCGGCGGGGCGCTGCACACCGAGATCGCGCGGATCGCGCTCACCGGCGCGTGATCAGCGCGAATGGGCCACGCCGACCGAGCCGGAGTCGGCGACCGCGCGAGCGATTGCGTCCTCCAGGCCCGGCATCGGCGAGCCGGTGCCCACCCACGCCAGCCGGCCCTTGCCGTCGATCACCATGACGGTGGGGATGCCCGCGATGCCCGCGGCGCCGAGGAAGGAGCGGTGGGCGAAGGCGTCGATGTCCTCGGCGATCGTAAATCCGACATCGCCCTGTCGCGATCGCATGAACTCATCGACGGACATGGCCCGCGGCTGCGGGGAGACCGCCACGCCGATGACGGTGACGCCGCGCCCCGCGTACTGGCGCTGCAGGTCGCGCATGTGCGGGAAACCGCCGATGCAGGGGGCGCACCAGGTCGCCCAGAAATCCAGCACATAGACGCGCCCCGGCTTCCAGTAGCGGACCGGCTCCCCGGTGACCCAGCGGACGCCGGCGAGGATCGGCGCGGGGTCGCCGATGCGCAGCGATGACGAGGCGGAGTAGGTCGGCGTGGCGTAGCCCGACGCGGCGGGCCGGACGGTGGTGCGCACGGTGGAACTCTGGCCGGATGAGCGCGACGACGGGCCGGAGGCGCACCCGGCGACGAGCAGGCCCGCGAGCGTGAGCGCGATGGCGGCTGGGCGGTGTGTCATGGGACATTCATCATCGGCCATACGGGCGTGCCGGGTCGAGCGACGGCGGTATGGATCGGTGGCGGGGGGTGAAATGAACGGGCCCGCCCCCGGAGGGACGGGCCCGCGCGACTGACAGGGATCGAGAACCGCCGTGGGATTACATGTTGCCCAGCGCGTTCTTGTACTCGGTGAGCGCCTCTTCGAGCGAGGGCTTCATCATGTCGTCGGCGAGGTCAACCGCCTGCGACTGAATCTTGACGGCCTTGGCGACATCGCCCTTGTTGAAATAGACGCGGGCGAGCGTGTCGAGGATGGAGGCGTCCTTCCACTTGGACACATCCGCGGCCTTTTCGGCGGCCTCGAGCGCCAGGTCGAGGTCCATGTCGGCGACGGCCTTGCCGGCCTCGGGGTCAACAATGCCCCACGCGATCGCGTTGAGCGCCTGGCTGTCCTTGGAGAACTGGCCGCGGACGAGCTCGCGACCGTAGGCCGCGGCCGACTTGTCGCCGAGCTTGGCCAGCGACTGATAGCGGAGCATGCCCATGTTGGAGAACTTCTTGGCGTCGAGCGCCATGAGCTTCTCGCAGACGGCGGCGACCGTCGCCCAGTCCTCGGCCATGTAGGCGGTCTGGAGTTCGGTCATGAGCGGGGCCGACTTGGCTTCGAGTTCCTTCGGGTGCGCCTCGAACGCCTTAGCGTCGAACTTGTTCTGATGAACCAGTTCGACGACCTCGTCCAGC
>CAZSLT010000126.1:0-8248 GCA_964607595.1 uncultured Phycisphaeraceae bacterium | reverse complement strand
GTGGCACCCAGATCGAGACTCTGTGCCCTCTGTGTTCTCTTGTGGTGAGTCCTGTAGAATCCCGCCATGGCACAAGCACCCAACATCCTCGCGTTCGCCGGGTCGCTCCGGCGTGAGTCGTTCAACAAGAAGCTCGTGAAGATCGCGGCCGAGGGCGCGCGCAGCGCCGGCGGCGAGGTCACCTACATCGACCTCAACGACTTCCCCATGCCCCTGCTCAACGAGGACGACGAGGCGGCCTCCGGCCTGCCGCCCGCGGCCCGCGAGTTCAAGAAACTGATGATCGCGGCCGACGGCATCCTGCTGTCTTCCCCCGAGTACAACGGCTCGGTGTCGGCGGTCCTCAAGAACGCGATCGACTGGGCCTCGCGCCCCGAGAAGGGCGAGGCGCCGCTGATCGCCTTCAAGGACAAGCCGATCCAGCTCATGTCCGCGTCGCCGGGCAACCTGGGCGGCATCCGGGGGCTCATTCACCTGCGGGCGCTGCTGGGCGGGATTCAGATGTTCGTCATGCCGCAGCAGCACTGCCTGATGCAGGCGCACACGGTGATGGACAAGGACGGCAACCTGACCGACGAGAAGCAGCGCGAGGCGGTGCTCGGGCTGGGCAGAAAGCTCGTCGAGACGGTGAAGAAACTCAGGCACTGATGCGCGACGGCCCGCTTACTTGATGAAGAGCTTGCGCTCGTGCTCGTGGGTCGAGCCGGCCTTGTAGAACTTCTTCCACCACTGCTCGCTGCGGTAGCGGAGCCGGAGCGGATCGGCGCTGCTGGCGTTCTTCATGACGGCGCGGAAGCGGTAGTGATCGATGAGCCGGACGGCCTCGACGGCGTACTGCGTCGCGACCGCACGGTCGGCGATGGCCAGCAGGTTGTCGCCGTTCTGCTCTTCCCCGCCCTTGGCGAGGTTGGACGAACCGGTGTAGACGATGGGGTCGGAGTCGTTGAAATCCACGACGACGAACTTGTGGTGGATCACCTGCCCCGCGCCGCCGGACCACTCCTTGCGGAAGGGTTGCGGCACTTTCGATGACAGGTAGGCGAATGGGACGATCGAGCCGCGGGGGCTGCCGGCGCTGGTGACCGAGAGCGCGCCGCTGCTGCGCTGCGAGACGCCGACGGTGTAGACGCCGTCGCCCGCGGCCTGCTGCTTGAGCGCTTCGAGGACCGGGCCGCTGCCGCCCATCTCCATGACCGCGAAGAAGACCGAACTGTCGGCGGCCTTGATCTCGGCCGCGACATCGTCGAGCGAGACCGTGCCGACCTTGTGCGGCGAGAAGCACGCCCACGACCTGGGCATGCCGGGTCCGCCCATCTCCCACCACGAAGAGGCGAGGTCCGAATTGGCGAAGGCGGCGCGTTTGACATCGCCGTCCCAGGAGAGGTCGAAGGCCTCGGCGAACAATGCCGCGGCCTGCGGGTCGTCCATGAGGATGACATTGTTCGACTGCACATACAGCCCGCGGACCGAGAAGTTGGCCGAGCCGGTCAGCACCTTGAGCGGCGCGCCGTCAGACTTGCGACGCTGGATGAAGGCCTTTTGGTGGGAGAACCGCCCGAACTTGCCGCGTTTGATGCGGGCGGCGCCGGCGGAGCCGGCGATCGCGGCGTGTGCGGCGGTCTCGGCGGACTCGGGCTTGTTGTGGTGGGCGGAGTTGTCGAGGATCACGCGGAGGCGTGAGCCGATCTTGAGCATCGCGGCGATGACATCGGGCTCGTCGAGGTCGTAGACAAAGGCGTCCACGACGACGGACTTGTTCCGGGCGCACTCGTCGAGGAATTCCAAGAGCATCTTCCGCGCGTGGTAGCCCAGCCACTCGTACTGCTTCTCGAAGGGCGAGGTGTCGAAGTCGATGGTTTTCTTGCCGTCGGGGCGGATGGGCGCGTTGCCGAACCGCGCCGCGTAGGCCTGCGAGGAGAGGTAGCCGCGGGTGAACCC
This sequence comes from uncultured Phycisphaeraceae bacterium, assembly GCA_964607595.1. Lineage (GTDB taxonomy): Bacteria > Planctomycetota > Phycisphaerae > Phycisphaerales > UBA1924 > JACKHC01. Next base: position 6,310 of record CAZSLT010000126.1, on the reverse strand, counting down.
CATCTCGAAGGCGTGGTGGCCGTCGTCGTGGAGGTCGAGTTTGAGGTTGACGACGGGGCCCTTCTCGAGGCGGCCGGAGTCGCGGCTCTTGTCGCGGAAGAGCATCGCGGTCGCTTCGTACTCGTATTGACCGGGCTTGACATCAACGGCGTAGTGCGCCCAGCGGAACTTCTGGATCGGCGCGGTGCTGGTGGGGTGCCACTGGCGCTGCGCCGGCGTGGTGCCGGAGGTGATCGCGTCGTCGAACGAGAGACGGTTGGCCAATTGCTTCCACTGGCCCCCGGGCTCGCGGGCGCGGACGGCGAAGCCGGCCAGGTCGTCGAGCGCCTCGCGCCGGGTGACATCAAAGGCGAGGAGCGCCGCGCCGTCGCCGCGGTACGCCTTGACGGTGAGCCAGTCGTCGGACCCTCGGACCTGATCGAGCATGCCGCACCTCCGTTGGTTGGGTGACGCGGCGGAGGACGCACGCCATGAGTGTCACCGGACGCTACCACGGGCCTGACGCGCTGGAAATCCCCCCCGAGCGTGCTGTTGCGTGCAAACGCTTCAACGATCGGCGGTTAGGTGCGCCGAAAGAATCGGCCCGACTCGTCGATGCCGGCGTCCCCCCTCGCGACACATTGACGCAGCCCCTCGTACACCGCGGCGCAGACGACAGTCGCGAGATTCAGCGACCGCTCGCCCTCGACCATCGGCAGCGTGACGAGTCGGTCGCCGTATTGCTCGAGGATCGCCCCGGGGAGCCCGGCGGTCTCCTTGCCGAAGAGCAGGTGGTCGCCGGGGCGGAAATCGGCGTCCCAGTACGGGCGCGTCGAGCGCGTCGTGAAGACCCACAGCCGCTCGGGATTGTGCGCACGGGCGTAGTCGCTCCACGAATCGTGTTCGCTCGGCGCCAGACGCGGCCAGTAATCCAGCCCGGCGCGCCGCAGCGCCTTGACCGAAGTCTCGAAGCCCAGCGGCCGGATCAGGTGCAGCGCACAGCCGGTGGCGATGCAGGTGCGCCCGATGTTGCCGGTGTTGTTGGGGATCTCCGGCTCGTGGAGCACGACATGGAAGATCGGGCGGGTCACGGGGACGGATCGTATCTCCGGGCTAGGATGGCGAGCATGGAACGGCCCGCCCCCCCCGACCCCGACCACCCCCCCCAACCCCACTCCGCCCCGGATGGTGGCGCCCGCGCCGAGAAGTCGGCGCTGCGGCGGCGGGTGCGCGGCGCGATCGAGTCCATGGATGCCCACGCGCGGGCCCACGCCTCGGTGCGGATCTGCGAGCAGATCAACCTCAGCGAGCCCATGCGGATCGCGTCGTGCGTCATGGTGTTCGATGCGCTGGCGGACGAGCCGGATGTCACCGATGTCGCGGCCGCGGCCTTGGCGCGTGGAAAGACGGTGTGTTACCCGAGGATTGATTGGGACAAGCGGACGCTGACACCCGTCGCGGTGCCGGATCTGGGGTTCACCCGGACGACCGAGCGGCACGGCGTCCGCGAGCCGGTCGGGGGGAAAGAGGTCCGGCCGTGGGAGGTGGACCTGGTGGTCGTGCCGGGGGTGGCGTTCGACGGGCGCGGCGTCAGACTCGGCCGAGGCGGGGGTTTCTACGACCGGTTCCTCGACATGCTCGCCGAGCGGGCGCGGTCGCACGGCGGCGCCGGCGGGGCGTCGGGGTACGGCGGGGCGATGGGTGTGTGCTTTGAGTGCCAGCGCGTGGAGCGCGTGCCGCGCGAGGGACACGACGCGGCGGTGGCGGTGGTGGTCACGGAAAAGGGCGTGTTTCCCGCGTCGGAGTGAAGCGTCGGCACGCGCCGGGGGGTACACTTGGGCCGCGCCGGTGGGAGCCGGCGAACTCCGCAGCCCGATCAGGGAGGATGGGTCATGCCGTTGCCTTCGCAATCGTCGCGTCCGGGTCCGTCGCGCGCTTCGAGAATGGTGAGTTCGCGCCGGGCCAAGCGGCCGGGCCGCCGCGTGGGCGCTGTAGTCGTCGGCCTGACGATCGTGATCGTGGGGTGGTGGCTGATCTTCGGGCGTAGCGGCGAGGACAAACTGAAGAACGCCAACGCCTCAACCGGCGCGCCCGAGACGAAGCTCGCCTCGTCGGACGCGCTCAGGAAGGGCGGCCAGACCGAGCCGCCGACGCTGCGCAACGGCGACCCGGCGCCGTTCCATCGCGCCGACTCCGACAACACCTGGAGCGACGAGCCGGCGACGCCGCGGGACCGCCCGGCCGACACCCTCGCGTCGAACGACAAGCCGGTGTCGAACATCCCGACGAGCCGGCCGATCGACGCGCCCACGACGAACGAGAAGCCGGTGACCCCCGCCCCCCCCAAGCAGGACCCGCCGGCGACGCAGACGCCCCCGGTGACGCAGACCCCGGCGACGACGCCGCAGGTCAAGAGCGCCACGGTGCGCGCGCTGGTGGAGGAGGGCGCCAAGGCGGCGCAGGAGAACCGGCTGGTGGAGGCGCGCCGCCTGCTGAACCGCGCGCTGCACGACCCGGGCGCGACGGCCGCCGAGCGGGCCCAGCTGCGGGACGCGATCTCGCAGTTGAACGAGACGCTCGTCTTTTCCGCCGCGGTGACGCCGGGCGACCCGCTGACCGAGACCTACACGATCAAGAGCGGGGATGTGCTCTCGAAGGTGGTGCGTCAGCACCGGCTGGCGGTGGAGTGGGGCTTCATCCAGCGGATCAACAAGATCAGCGATCCGGGGCGGATCCGGGTGGGCCAGAACCTCAAGTTCGTGCGCGGCCCGTTCCACGCGGTGGTGGACAAGAGCGACTTCCGGATGGACATCTACGCGGACATCAACGACGGGGCTGGCAACCGCATGTACATCCGGTCGTTCCGGGTCGGGCTGGGCGAGCACGGCTCGACCCCGACCGGCGCCTTCGTGGTCAACTCCAGCAAGATGGTGGATCCCGAATGGATCAACCCGCGGACGCGCGAGAAGTTCGCCAGCAAGGACCCCAAGAATCCGATCGGCAATCGCTGGATGGGGCTGACCGGGACCGACCCCGAGAACGAGACGCTCGCGGGCTACGGCATCCACGGGACGATCGAGCCGGACTCCATCGGCAAGGAGATGTCGATGGGGTGCATCCGCTGCCTGCCGGGCGAGATCGAGGTGGTCTACGAGATGCTGACGCCCGAGGCCAGCACGGTCGAGATCGTGCCCTGATTCCAAGGGTTTTCGCGGGCCACTCCGGGGGGCTCCCGCGGCGCTTTGAGCGTCTGAATCGCGTACAATGATGGGCTAGTCGCGGCCGGGCGATCGGGGTGTCCCGATGCCTCGGACTCGCGGCTGGACGCGCCCGAATCCACGCATGCCCGACCACGCGACCGTGCCTATGAACGAACCCGTCAAGCCGCCGAAGAAGCGCCCGGAGCAGGCGTACGGCGCGGATCAGATCAAAATCCTTGAGGGGCTGGACGCGGTCCGCAAGCGTCCGGGCATGTACATCGGCGACACCGGCGTGGCGGGGCTGCACCAGCTGGTGTGGGAGGCGGTCGACAACTCGATCGACGAGGCCATGGCCGGGCGCGCTACGACCGTCGAGGTCCGGATCGGCGCCGACGGCTCGATCGCCGTGACGGACGACGGCTCGGGAATCCCGGTCGAGATCAAGCGCCACGAGAACCCGCAGTTCGACGGCAAGCCCGCCGTCGAGATCGTGATGACCGTCCTCCACGCCGGCGGCAAGTTCGGCGAGGAGGGCTCGGCGTACAAGGTCTCGGGCGGCCTGCACGGCGTGGGCATCTCGTGCGTCAACGCGCTGTCGGAGTGGCTCGATGTCGAGGTGTTCCGCGACCAGAAGATCCACAAGATCTCCTTCGCACGGGGCAAGACCTCGCGCCAGCTCCATGTCGTCGGCGAGATGGACGACCCCAACAACACCGGCACCCGCGTCCACTTCAAGCCCGACCGCGAGATCTTCGGCGATGCCGAGTTCAGCCACTCCGTCCTCGAGCACCGCCTCCGCGAACTGGCGTACCTCAACCCCGGCGTGATGATCCGGCTGACGGACGAGCGCGTCGGCCCCGACGGCAACATCAAGGATCAGACCTTCCGCTTCGAGAACGGCCTGGCCGAGTATGTGGCGCACCTCAACCACAACAAGGGCACGCTGCACGATGTGATCATGCTCACGGGCAAGAGCGATGACGGGAAGTACGCCGCGGAGATCGCCCTGCAGTACAACGACTCCTACAACGAGCTCCTGCTCTCGTTCGCCAACAACATCCGCACCGTGGACGGCGGCACGCACCTCTCGGGACTCAAGACCGCGCTGACGCGCACGCTCAACGCCTACGCCAAGAACGCGAATTTGCTCAAGGAGAAGGACCCGGTCCCCTCGGGCGAGGACCTACGCGAAGGCCTGGCGGCGATCGTTTCCGTCAAACTGCCCGAGCCGCAGTTCGAGGGCCAGACCAAGGGCAAGCTGCGGAATACGGATGTCGAGGGATTCGTCTCGCAGATCGTCGGCGAGCGCCTGAGCCAGTGGCTCGGCGAGCACCCGTCCGAGGCGAAGCGCATCTGCCAGAAGGGCGTGCTGGCGGCGCAGGCCCGCGAGGCGGCCCGCCGGGCGAGGGACCTGACCCGGCGCAAGAGCGCGCTGGAGTCCGGCTCGATGCCGCACAAACTCCGCGACTGCACCACCAAGGACATCGACCGCTCCGAGATGTTCATCGTCGAGGGTGACTCTGCAGGCGGCAGCGCGACCCAGGGGCGCGATGTCGAGACGCAGGCCATCCTCCCGCTCCGCGGCAAGCTGCTGAATGTCGAAAAAGCACGCCTCGACAAAGTGCTGGCCTTCGAGGAGATCCGCACGCTGATCTCCGCCCTCAAGTGCGGCATCGGCGAGGAATTCGACATCGCCAAGCTCCGCTACGGCCGCATCATCATCATGACCGACGCCGATGTCGACGGCTCGCACATCCGCACACTGCTGCTCACCTTCTTCTTCCGCCAGATGCCCCAGCTCATCGAGCGGGGCAAAATCTTCATCGCTCAGCCGCCGCTCTACCTGCTGGCGCGGGGCAAGCGCTCGCAGTATGTGCTCAACGAGCGCGTCATGTCCGATGTGCTCATCGATCTCGGGCTCGACGGCACCAGTCTGCTCGTCCGCGACACCGACGACATCGACCCCGCCACCGGGCAGGCCAGGGTCGTGCGCGAGGTCTCCGGCGACGACCTCCGGCGCGTCGTGCGGGCGCTGCGCCGCGTGCGCGAGCTGGCCGAGATTGTCGAGCGGCGCGGCGTGCCGTTCGTCGAGTTGCTCAAGACGCGCTCCCAGGACCCGGCGGGCAAGGGGCGCCTGCCGACGCACCGCGTCACCTGGTCCGGCGGCGCGGGCTCCGACGCCAAGTTCTTCTGGTCGGAAGAGGAAGCGCAGTCGTTCATCAAGGACCGGCCGGACCTGAAGCTCGCATCCATCTCGGACGACCCGCCGGACGGGCGCTCGGTCGCGGTGATCCGCGAGCTGCACGAGAACCGCGAGCTCGTGCAGTTGTTCACCGACCTGGCGAACATCGGCGGCGTGTCGATCGACGACTACGCGCTCACCCAGGGCGAGGATGTGACCGGACAGCGGCTCTCCACGAAGTACGCATGGCGCACCACGGGGAAGCACACGCCGCGCGTCAGCGCACAGGTCGCCACCGACGAGTCCGATGAGGGCGCCGACGAGGGCGAGGCCACCGAGGCGTCGTCGTCGGCCCCGAGCGGGAAACTGATCGAGGCCGCGGGCGTGCCGCAGATCCTCGAGACGCTGCTGGACGCCGGGCGTCGCGGCCTGGAGATCAAGCGGTTCAAGGGGCTGGGCGAGATGGACCCGGCGCAGCTGTGGGAGACCACCATGGACTGCACCCGCCGCACGCTGCTCCGCGTCACGCTCGAGGACGCCTCCGCGGCCGACGAACTCTTCACGACCCTCATGGGCGAGAATGTCGAGATCCGGCGCACCTACATCGAAGACCACGCGCTCGAGGTGAAGTCGCTGGATGTGTGAGTAACTCCGCGTGGACGGGAGGGGGGGCGTCCATGCCCGCCGACAAAGTCGTCCGACCATCATTCGGCCCGTTCAGTCGGTCGCGACGCCGCGGATTCGCCGGTGGTTCGTCCGCAGGCGGAGCACGGCGGGCAGAATCACGACCGCGCTGAGCCAGACATACACAAGCCCGAGCGACATGACCAGCCCGAGCGAGCGGATGCCCCGGTGCTCGGCGATCATCATGCAACTGAAACCGATGACGGTGGTGATGGTCGTCAGCGAGATCGCGCGTCCGGAGCCGCCCGCCATGCCCGCCGGCGCG
>CAZSLT010000125.1:0-8277 GCA_964607595.1 uncultured Phycisphaeraceae bacterium | reverse complement strand
CGGCGGCTTCTCCGGCGGCGACGACGGCTCGTCCTCGCGAGGCAGCGACCCGATTCTGAAGTTCTTCGTGGTGGGGGTGACCTTCTACGGCATGTCCACTTTCGAGGGGCCGATGCTCTCGATCAAGAGTGTGAACTCGCTCTCGCACTACACGGACTGGACGATCGGTCATGTGCACGCGGGGACGCTGGGTTGGAACGGGTTCATGACATTCGGGATGATCTACTGGCTGCTGCCTCGGCTGTTCCAGACGACGCTGTGGAGCAAGAAGCTTGCGGAGTGGCACTTCTGGGTGGGGACGATCGGGATCTTCGTCTACTGGATTTCGATGTACGCCGCGGGCGTGACGCAGGGCCTGATGTGGCGTGCGTTCGACCAGACCGGCGTGCTGGTGTACCCGGACTTCGTGGAGACGGTGATCCGGCTGATGCCGATGTATGTGTTCCGCGTGATCGGCGGGGCGATGTTCCTGTCGGGCGTGGTGATGCTCGGCATCAACTACTACATGACCTGGCGGACGAGGCCGAAGACCTACGAGGTCCCGGTGCACGAGTCGGCGGCGCTGGGGGCGTACAACCCGCCGAGGGCGAAGCGTTCGGACCTTGAGAATGTGATCGGGCTGGGCCGGCGGACGGACGAGTTCTTCCAGCTGGCGTGGCATCGGCGCTGGGAGGGGACGCCGGTCCGGTTCACGGTGTGGGTGGTGATCGCGGTGGTGGTCGCGTCGGCGTTCGAGTTCGTGCCGACCTGGATTGTGGAGTCGAACCGGGCGACGATCGCGGCGGTGAAGCCGTACACGCCGCTGGAGCAGTACGGGCGCGACATCTATGTGGCCGAGGGCTGCTACACCTGCCACTCGCAGATGGTGCGGCCGATGCGTCACGAGACGGAGCGGTACGGTGAGTACTCGCTGGCGGGTGAGTTCGTGTATGACCATCCGTTCCAGTGGGGTTCGCGCCGGATCGGGCCGGACCTGCACCGCGAGGGCGGGGCGCGCTCGCATGTGTGGCACCTGGATCACTTCGACAACCCGCGGTCGGTGGTGGCGGACTCGATCATGCCGCGGTACTCGCACCTGCTGAGGCAGGAGATCGACTTCGAAGCGATGCAGCAGCGCATCCGGGCGCTGGCGATGGTGGGTGTGCCGTACGGCGAGGCGGTGAACGACGCGGAGCGGCTGGCGCGCGAGCAGGCGTCGCGGATCGCGTCGGAGATGGTGGAGCAGGGCGGGCCGGAGGGGTACGAGACCAAGCGTGTGATCGCGCTGATCGCGTACATGCAGCGGCTGGGGACGGACATCAGGAACGCCGCGACGGCGACGGAGTGAGGCCATGATTCGCGACACGCTGACCCATCTGGATCTGACGGTGTACCCCGAGGTGGCGCTGATCATCTTCGCCGGGGTGTTCGCGGCGGTCTCGGTGCGTGCGATGCGTCGGGGGGGCGCGGGGGCGGCGCGCGATGCGGCGCGGATTCCGCTGGAGGACGGGGCCACGCCGGGGGCAGAGCAAACGAGGAGTGACGACTGATGGCGCTGCACACGGGTGATCAGGGCGAGGAGCTACCGTCGGGCGCGGGCAAGGATCGGTTGCTGGAGCACCGCTACGACGGGATTCAGGAGTACGACAACCCGACGCCGGGGTGGTGGCACTGGCTCTTCTGGGCGAGCATCGTGTTCTCGGTGGTGTATGTGATGTTCTGGCACGCGAGCGATTTCGCGTGGACGGTGCATGATGCGCACGACCGGGAGGTCGCGGCGTACTACAAGAAGGTCTTCGCGAGCGTCGGCGAGCTGAAGGCGGACGAGCCGACGATGCTCAAGCTGATGCACAGCACTCAGGAGGACATCGCGAACCTGAAGTTGGTGGCCCGCGGGACCTTCAGTTCGAAGTGTGCCGCGTGCCACGGGGCGACGGCCTCGGGCGGGACGGGCCCGAACCTGACCGATGACTCGTACCTCAATGTCAAGAAGCTGACCGACATTGCGTCGGTGATCCGTGACGGCGCCAAGGCCGGGTCGATGCCCTCGTGGAAGGGGCGTCTGACGGAGAACGAGATCACGCTGATGGCTTCGTATGTCGCGTCGCTGCGGGGGACGAATGTCCCCGGGAAGGTGGCCGAGGGCGAGGTGATCGCGCCCTGGCCGTCGTACACCCCCCCACCGCCGCCCGCCTCCCCAACGGGCTCCGCGGCCGCGGCGGACTGATCTCTGGTTCACTGGTTCACCGCATCGGAACACACTCATGTCGGCTCCATTGCCCAAGGAACGCGTCCTTGCGACGCTGAACCCGGACGGATCGCGCCACTGGATCCGGCCGCGGCTGTCCCCCGGTCGCTATCTGACGGCGCGGCGGGTGGTGGCGTGGTTTTTGATCGTGCTCTTTGCGGTTCTGCCGTATGTGCGGATCAACGGCAAGCCGGCGTTGCTGCTGGACATCGTGCACCGGCGGTTCACGATCTTCGGGACGACCTTCTTCCCGACGGACACGGTGCATCTGGCGCTGCTGATGATCAGCGTGTTCGTGACGATCATCCTTGTGACGGCGCTGCTGGGGCGTGTGTGGTGCGGTTGGGCGTGCCCGCAGACGGTGTACATGGAGTTTCTGTTCCGTCCGATCGAGCGGTTCTTCGACGGGGCGCCGGGGTCGAAGCAGCGGGTCGGCGGTTCGCGCGGCCTGCGGAAAGCGATGAAGTACCTGGCGTTCTTCGTGTGCGCGGTGTTCGTGTCGCACACTTTCCTATCGTACTTCGTCGGCGTCGAGCAGTTGTACACCTGGGTTCGCGGTTCGCCGGGGCGTCACCCGGTGGCGTTCCTCGTCATGGCGGCGGTGACGGGGCTGATGCTGTTCGACTTCGGGTTCTTCCGCGAGCAGGTGTGCCTGGTGGCGTGCCCGTATGGTCGGTTCCAGTCGGCGATGCTGGACCGGGACACGATGATCATCAGTTACGACCGCAAGCGCGGGGAGCCGCGGGGCGCCAAGAAGGCGAGGCCCCGGGCGGGCGGCGGGGCCGACCTGTCGCTGCCGGTGGTGGAGGCGACGGGCGACTGCATCGACTGCCGGATGTGCGTGACGACCTGCCCGACGGGGATCGACATCCGCGAGGGGCTGCAGATGGAGTGCATCGGGTGCGCGCAGTGCATCGATGCGTGCGACGCGGTGATGCGGAAGATCGAGCGGCCGACGGGGCTGATCCGGTACACCTCGCAGCGCGCGGTGGAGGACGGGCGGGCGCGGGTCGTGCGGCCGCGGCTGTTCCTGTACCTGGGCGTGCTGTCCGTGTTGCTGACGCTGCTGGTCGGTTCGCTGGCGACTCGTGGCGCGGCGGATGTGACGGTGCTGCGTTCGCGGGGCCGGCCGTTCGTCGAGATGGGCGACGGAACGATCGCCAACACGATCCGGGTGCGGGTGGCGAATCGGCTGGACACGGCGCAGGAGTTCACGATCGGCGTGGCGGGGCCGGAGGGGGTCGAGGCCGCGTCTGGTGACGGGCTGACGATCACGGTGGGCGGGGGCGAGATCGGGACGCGGGATGTGCAGGTGATGGTGCCGGCGGGGGCGTTCCGCGACGGGGCGGCGCGGGCGACGATCGTGGTGACGGGGAGCGATGGATTCAAGGCCGAGCGTTCGTATCCGCTGCTCGGCCCGGTGCGGAGAGCGAGCGAGCGATGATGAAGTCGGCATGGTTCTGGATGACGCTGATCGGGCTGATCGCCGCGGTTGATTTCGTGGCGTTCGGGTACCTGATCGTTCGTTCGAGCAACGACCCGACCTTCGCGGTCGAGGAGCGTTACTACGAGAAGGGTCTGGACTGGGACCGCGAGATGGCGCAGCGGCGCGCGAATGAGGAACTGGGTTGGCACGCGGGCGTCGCGGCCGAGCGGTCGGCGGGCGGGGAGCGGGCGATCCGCGTGCGGCTGACGGATCGCCACGGCGCGGCGGTCGCTGGGGCGGTGGTGTCGGTCGAGGCGTTCGCGAACGCGCGGGCTTCGGTGCGGCATGCGCGGGAGGGCGTGACGGACGACGCGGGCGAGTGCCTGCTGCTCGTGCCGGCGGGGTCGCCGGGGGCGTGGGGGGCGTGGGAGGCGCGGTTGCGTGTGACGGGGGGCGGCGGAGAAGTGTTCACGGAGGTGGTGCGGTTCGAGATGCCTCGGGTTGAGGGGGGTGGACTGTGACCACGCTTGCGGTGACGGTGTTTCTGGCGTCGCTGATGGGCAGTCTGCACTGCGCGGGGATGTGCGGGGCGTTCGTGGCGTTCGCGGTGGGCGCGGATCCGAAGACACGCGCCCCGAAGTGGGCGTTGCACGCGGCGTACAACCTCGGGCGGCTGGGGACTTATCTGGTGTTCGGCGTCATCGCGGGGTCGCTCGGCGCGGGGCTGGACCTGGGGGGCTCGATGCTGGGCGTGCAGCGGGCGGCCGCGATCGGCGCGGGGGCGGTGATGATCGGGTTCGGCGTGGTGATGTTGCTGCGCGCGGGCGGGGCTCGGATTCCGAAGGTGCGGCCGCCGAAGTTCATGCAGACGCTGGCGGGCAAGGGGATGGGCGCGGCGATGAAGCGTCCGCCGCTGGTGCGCGCTGCGGCGACGGGGCTGCTGACGACGCTGCTGCCGTGCGGGTGGCTGTACGCGTTTGTTGTGGTCGCGGCCGGCACGGCGCATCCGTTTGTCGGGGCGGCGGTGATGGCGGTGTTCTGGCTGGGGACGCTGCCGGTGATGGTTGCGGTGGGGAGTGGTGTTCAGGCGTTGGCGGGCGCGCTGGGTCGGCACGCGCCGACGGTGGCGGCGCTGGCGATCACGATCGCGGGGCTGGTGACGGTGGTGAGCCGATCGATGATGCCGCCGATCGGCGGGGCGTTCCGTGTGATCCCGGCGGGGGCGGTCGCTCCCGGCGGGCTGGTTGAACAGGTCGAGTCGCTGGACTCGGGTGAGATGCCGTGCTGCCATGGCGGTGATTGAGGCCCATGTCGATGTTGCGTGCGCGCACTGCGGCCTGCCGGTGCCGGCGGGGCTGCTGGATCCGTGCGCGGAGGAGCAGTTCTGCTGCCACGGCTGCCGCGGCGCCAGGGCGTTGATTCGCTCGCTGGGCCTGGACGGGTATTACCGCGTGCGGGGCGTCGAGGGCGGGGAGGGCGTGGCGGCGGAGGTGACGGGTCGGGGGTTTGAGGAGTTTGATCACGAGGCGTTCGCGGCGCGGTATGTGAAAGAGGGCGCGGACGGGACGCGGTCGGCGTCGCTGCTTGCGTGCTCGATTCACTGCGCGGCGTGCGTGTGGCTGATCGAGCGCTTGCCGCGGATCGAGCCGGGGGTGGTTGGCGCGCGGGTGGACCTGCGCCGGCGGACGGTGGAGGTGCGCTGGGACCCGTCGCGGACGGGGCTGGGCGCGATCGCGCGTCGGCTGGACTCGCTGGGGTATGCGCCGGCGGCGTCGCGGGGTGAGGGTCGGCGGGAGGCGGAGCGGAAGCATGAACGGAAGATGCTGGCGCGGCTGGGGGTCGCGGGCGCGCTGGCCGGGAATGTGATGCTGATCTCGTTCGCGCTTTACGGCGGCGTGTTCCACGGAATCGCGGATGTTTTTGAGGACATGTTCCGCTGGGCGGCGCTGGGGCTGGCGGCGGTGTCGCTGGCGTGGCCGGGGGCGGTGTTCTTCCGGGGTGCGATCGCGGGAGTGCGCACGCGGACACTGCACATGGACATGCCGATCGCGCTGGGGCTGCTGGCGGGCGGGGTGTCGGGGGCGGTGAACACGGTGCGGGGCGCGGGCGAGGTGTACTTCGACTCGGTGACGGCGCTGGTGTTTCTGCTGCTGCTGGGGCGCTACCTGCAGCACCGCGGGCAGCGGGGCGCGGCGGACTCGCTGGAGGTGCTGGGCTCGGTGACGCCGGGGGCGGCGTGGCTTGTCGCGGGGGATGCGGTGCGTTCGGTGCCGGTGGAGGCGCTGCAGGTGGGCGATGTCGTGGAGGTGCGCGCGGGGGAGGTGGTGCCGGCGGACGGCGTGGTGGTGCGCGGGTCATCGGACCTTGACATGAGCGTGCTGACGGGCGAGTCGGCGCCGGTGGGGGTGCGATGGGGCGATGCGGCGCCGGCGGGCGCGGTGAACATGAGTTCGGTAGTGCGGGTCCGTGTGGGCGCGACGGGCGAGGAGACGCGGATCGGGCGGTTGATGGCGCTGGTGCGTGAGGGCGCAGCGCGACGGGCGCTGATCGCTCGCTTGGCGGACCGCGTGGCCGGGCGGTTCATCGCGGCGGTGCTGACGGTGGCGGCGATCACGCTGGGCGTGTGGCTGTGGATCGATCCGTCGGTCGCGGTGGATCACACGGCGGCGCTGCTGATCGTGACCTGCCCGTGCGCGCTGGCGCTGGCGACGCCGCTGACGATCTCGGCCGCGATCGGGCGCGGGGCGCGGCGGGGGATCCTCATCAAGAGCGGTGCGGCGCTGGAGTCGCTGGCGGGCGCGGGGACGCTGGTGCTCGATAAGACGGGGACGGTGACGCGGGGCGCGGTGGCGCTGGTGGAGTGGATCGGCGATGAGCGCGCCAAGGAACAGGTCGCGGCGGCGGAGCGCGGCTGCGCGCACCCGATCGCGCGGGCGCTGGTGGATGGGCTGGGTGCGAGCGCGGCGGCCGTGACGCGGAGCGCGTACACGCACGGCGGCGGCCTGGAGGCGGAGGTCGATGGGTTTGAGGTGGTGGTGGGATCGCCGGCGTTTGTGTGGGCGCGGACGGGCGGGCCGGCGGGTTGGATGGAGGCGCGGATCGCGGAGGCGACGGGGCGGGCGCTGACGCCGGTGGCGGTAGGCGTGGACGGGCGCGCGGTGGCGCTGGCGCTCTTGGGCGATCCGACTCGTGATGATGCCGCGGCCGTGATCGAGGGTGTGCGGGCGCGGGGGTGGCGGGTGGTGCTGCTGTCGGGCGATCATCCGGATGTGGCGCGGGCGGTGGGGCGGACGCTGGGGATCGCGGAGGAGGATGCCATCGGCGGGGCGACGCCGGAGATGAAGGAGCGCTTCGTGCGCGGCGCGGCGGGGCGGCCGGTGGTGATGGTGGGCGATGGTGTGAACGATGCCGCGGCCTTGATGAGCGCGGATGTGGGGGTTGCGGTGCACGGCGGGGCGGAGGCGTCGATGCAGGCGGCGGATGTATACCTGTCGCGCGAAGGGCTGTCGGCGCTGGGGGAACTGATGACGGGGGCGGCGCGGACGATCCGGACAGTGAAGGTGTGCATGGGTGTGTCGGCGGGTTACAACCTGGTGTGCGCGGGGCTGGCGGTGGCGGGGTTGATCACCCCCCTGCTGGCGGCGGTGCTCATGCCGTTGAGTTCGCTGACGGTGGTGACGATCGCGTACCGGGCGCGGACATTTGCGGGGCCGAAGGGGGAGCGATGGAACTGATCTTCGTGATTCTGCCGCTGGCGCTGGCGCTGGGCGCGGTGTTCGTGGGGGCGTTCGTGTGGGCGGCGCGGAGCGGGCAGATGGACGACCTGGACACGCCGCCGGGGCGGGCGGTGTTCGATGATGACGAGGGGTGAAGGGGGCGTCGGCGCGGGAGCGCGGCGGGGCGGGCGGGGGCGCGGCGGGGTGGACTTGGGTCGGGGCGGGATGAATTCACAGGGAATTGGTGAACCGCGGTTCATGTTGGGCCGATATGTGGATGTAGGTCCGAGTATTCACGGCGCGTCGTCCGGTGGCTCATGGATGGGCCCGGGCGGGCGGGCCGCGTCAGTTCCCACCCTGTCCCTCTTCGCACGGAGACGGCGATGCGCATCGGCAACGAACGGCGAGTCCACGAGCGGTACCTGCTTCCCTCGATGTACACGGCGATCGATGTGCGTCCGGGGGAGGCGGACTCGTTCAAGTGGACGGGTCACGCGTACGACTTGAGCGTGGGCGGGATGCGTTTCGAACTGGACGAGGCGATCACGCCGGGGACGGAGATCGGCGTGCGGATCACGCTGCCGGGCGCCGAGCACTTGCGTCTGATCGAGCGGAAGCCGATCTATGTGCTGGCGACGGTGGTTTGGGTCGAGGAAGACGACCTGGAGTCCGGCGGGCCGGTGCGGATGGCGTGCGTGTTCCGGAACTTCTGCCAGCCGGGGGATGAGGCGCGTCTGCGGGCGCGGCTCGAGAGCGGTCGGTACTCGCTGGCGGCGTGAGGCGGGAAGAATTCACCACAGAGACGCAGAGGGCACGGAGGCGTGCCCTTTTTCGTGCGCACCCGTTGTTGCCTGCGAGCACGAAGCGCGAGCGAGTGCCCCCGTCATCTGACTTCTGGCATGTTGCTC
>CAZSLT010000124.1:0-8472 GCA_964607595.1 uncultured Phycisphaeraceae bacterium | reverse complement strand
GGGCGGCTGCATGCCGTTCAGCCCTCGGAGAACGACTCGCCGTTTATTCTCAAGCGGAAGGCCGGCTGAGCGCGGCCGCCTCGACCATGAGGCGCTTCATCTCACGCACCGCCTCGCGGAAGCCGACATAGACCGCCCGGCTCACGATCGCGTGGCCGATGTGGAGTTCGGCGACGGCGGGGAGCGACGCGATCGCGCCGACATTGTGATAATTCAGCGCGTGCCCGGCGTTGAAGCGCATGCCCGCGGCGCGGATGCGCTGGCCGGCGTCGGCGACTTTGCGATGCTCCTCGGCGAGCGAGCGGATGAGGAAATCGCCGCCCGCGTGGGCGTAGGCGTGGGCGTAGGGGCCGGTGTGGACCTCGCAGACATCGAATCCGGCGCTGTGGGCCGCGTCCACCTGCGCTGGGTCGGGGTCGATGAAGGCGGAAACGATCATTCCGCCGTCCTTGAGCCGGGCCACGACATCCTTGAGCCGCGGGAGTTGACCGCGGACATCGAGTCCGCCCTCGGTGGTGATCTCGGCGCGGCCCTCTGGCACGAGCATCGAGATCTGCGGCTTGATGCGCCGGGCGATGGCGACCATCTCATCGGTCGCGGCCATCTCGAGATTGAGCTTGATGTTCACGGTGTCGCGCAGTCGCTCGACATCGTGGTCCTGGATGTGGCGGCGGTCCTCGCGCAGGTGGACGGTGATGCCGTCGGCGCCGCCGATCTCGGCCTCGTGGGCGGCGCGGACGGGGTCGGGCTCGACGCCGCGTCGCGCCTGACGGACGGTGGCGACATGATCGATGTTCACACCGAGTTGAATCATTGATTGCTCCGGGGGGACGCCGCGGGCGTGGCTTCGTGTTCGGGGCGTTCGCCGGCGAGCACGCGCCAGACATCGCGGACGACCCATGACATGTTGCGGTGCGCTGCGGCGGTCGCGGCCCCGAGGTGGGGCAGCAGTCGGCAGTTGGCCAGCCCCATGAGCGGGTGGTCCGCCGGCGGGGGCTCGGGCTCGTGGACATCGAGCGCGGCTTGGGCGGCGGGGTTGGCGCGGAGGTAGCGCGCCAGGGCCGCGGGATCGATCACGAAGCCGCGGCTCGTGTTGATAAGCAGCAGATCGGACGGGCAGGCCGCCAGAATCTTCGCGTTCATGAGGCCCCGGTTCGTGGGGCGCTCATCGACATGGACCGAGAGGATGTCGCTGCGATGGACCAATTCGTCGAATGAAACGGGCTCGGCGCCGCTCCTCAGTTCCGTGGGCACTTCCACAAGATCGTGGTAGATCACCGTCGCGCCGAACCCGGAGGCGCACCGCGCGACGCGCTTGCCGACGCGCCCCAGCCCGAGGATGCCGAGCGTGAGGTCGCCGAACTGGCGGGGCGCGATCGAGCCGGAACGGAGCGACTTCCACGCATCGACGCCCATGGCGCGGCCGACGGTCGGGCGAGGGCGCAGCGCATCGAGGATGAGCGCGATGACATACTCGGCGACGGCCTGGGTGTTGGCGTCGGGCGTGTGCACGACGCGGACGGCGCGGGCGGCGCAGGCCGCGAGGTCGATGTTGTCGAGCCCGACGCCGGCGCGTCCGACGACGCGGAGCGCGGGGGCGGCGCGGAGGAGGGCGTCATCGACGCGTGTGTAGGTGCGGACGACAAGGGCCTCGGCGCGGGCGAGATCATGCGGGAATGAGGCGTCGCCGGGGGCGCGTCGGATCGCTTCGCATCGCTCGGCGAGCCACGCGGTGCATTGATCGTCGAGGTGCTCGGTGATGAGCGCCAGCGGGCGAGCGCCCAAAGGTCAATCCCCCTCGCCCCCCCCGGGGGTATCTGCGGGCTCGATGAGGGCGCGCATGGAGCCGACGCTTGAGGCGACAAGGACATCGCGTCCGTAAGCGCGGATCTGATCGACCTTGAGTTCGGCCAGTTCGCGGTGGCAGGTCCGCAGGATGGCGCGGCCGTCGGAGTCCACCTTTTTGGCGATCTGGAAGGCCCTTTCGATCGGGTGCCCGAAGAGTCGCTGGGTCATCTCGATGACATAGTCGTAGGAATGGCTGTCGTCATCGAGCAACACAACATTCCACAACTGTGGGGGTTGCGTCTTGGGCCGGGCTTGTTTCTGGGGAAGTGTAAGGGTGGCGACCTGTTCCATAAGTGCTGATTCTAGCCCCTCTCGGCGGTCATGAGAAGCGCCGGTCCCGGCGGCGTCCACCATTGACAATGGTGCCGTTGCCCGTATTGTCCCGATAAGTAGCCAAGTTCTCCCAGCCGTGAGGGCCGGGGGGGAACGGGCTCGTGAGCAGATGCGCGCGGTGTGTTTCCCGCCTCGTAAGGAGACCGGCGCATGAATAAGGGCGATCTGATCGAGAAGGTGGCCGAGCGTCTCGGCGAACCGAAGTCCCAGGCCGCCAAGGCGGTCGAGGCGGTGTTCGCGACCATCGCCGACGGGGTCCGTGAGAAGGAGAAAGTGGCGATCTCGGGGTTCGGCACCTTCAAGAAGCGGCGGCGTAAGGAGCGGAGCGGGGTGAACCCCACGACCCGCAAGCCGCAGGTCTTCCCGGCGACGACCACCGTGGGATTCACGCCGAGCCAGCAGCTCAAGGACCAGATGTAAGGGGTCCGGCGTCCGCGAACGCGCGCTCGGCCAGGTCGATCGCACGCTCGAGCGCCGCCGCCTTGTTGACGGTCTCCTGGTACTCCGCCTCGGCGTCGGAGTCGAACACGATGCCTCCGGCGGCCTGGAGGTGATAGGTCCACTCATCGCCACGCCGCATCCCGCCGGGCACGACGATCGTCCGCAGCGCCAGGGCGATGTCCATCTGGCCGTCCAGCGTGGCGTAGCCGAAGCCGCCGCCGTACGGCCCGCGCCGGACCGGCTCGAGTTCGTCGATGATCTGCATCGCCCGGATCTTGGGGGCGCCCGAGATCGTGCCGACCGGAAGCGTGGCGCGGAGTGCATCCCAGCAGTCCAGCCCCGCGCGGACGACGCCGGTCACGGTCGAAGAGATGTGCATCACATGGCTGTAGCGCTCGATCTCCATGAGCGCGGGTGTGCGCACCGAGCCCATCTCGGCGACGCGCCCGACATCGTTGCGCCCGAGGTCCACCAGCATGATGTGCTCGGCGCGTTCCTTGTGATCGGCGAGAAGTTCACGCTCCAACGACGAGTCCTCATCGGCGTCGGCGCCGCGCCGGCGCGTGCCGGCGAGCGGGCGGTTGGTGATGACGGACTCGCCGCTGGCGCCGTCCTTCCGGACGCGGCAGAGAATCTCGGGGCTGGACGCCACCAGCAGGCACCCCTCGGCCTGCAGATAGACCATGTAAGGGCTGGGGTTCACGACGCGCAGGGCCCGGTAGACATCGAAGGGATCGGCCTGGGACCGGCGTTCGAAGCGCTGACCGAGGACGACCTGGAAGATGTCCCCCGCGCGGATGTACCCGCGTGCGGCTTCGACCATGGCCGCGTGGGCGGGACGGGAGAGATTCGACGCAGGCGCGCGTACGGGCGCGGCGTCGGAGACCAGCCCGGAGGCGAGCGGCCGCGCGTGCGTCTGCAACTGGCCGACGGTGATGCGCAGTTTCTCGCCGGCGCGATCGAACGCGTCGGCGGGGTTGTCGTCGGCCCCCACGATCGCCAGCGCGACGGCGTAGACCACTTTCTCCACATGATCGAAGACGACCACCTGGTCGTAGAAGCCGAAGTGCAGATCGGGCAAGGCGCGGTCGTCGCGTGGCGCGCCGGAGAAGGGCAGTTTGCCCGGCTCGGCGTAGCGGACGGTGTCGTAGCCCGCGAAGCCGACCCAGCCGCCGAGCATGCAGGATGGCAGGCGCGATCCCGGCGTGATGATCTGCTCGATGCCGCGGGTGAGAAGGCGCATGCGCATGAGCGGGTCGGGGTCGTGTTCTTCCTCGACGCGGGGCGCGCCGGCGCGGCGGTCGGTGGTGCGCACGCGGTGTTCGTACGCGACGACCTCGATGACGGGGTGGGCCCCGAGGATCGAGTACCGCCCTTGGCGGTCGCCGTTCTCGACAGACTCAAACAGGAACGACGGGGCCAGGCGGTCGTCGGCCACAACCAGCCGCCGGTAGGCGAGCACGGGCGTCAGTTGGTCGCCCAGAAGCCGCACCCCGACGGGGACGGCGATCTCGGCGCCGGCACGCCCCTCCCGCGCCCGGCGCACGCAGCGCTCGAACGCCGATCGGTCTGGGCTGATGGGCAGCATGCGCGCCGAGTGTATCAGCGGCCCCGGCGTACAATCCGGTGGTGATCCGCGCCAGAAGACAGTCCTCCGAGCCGCGGCTGGAACTCACACCGGTCATCGATGTGGTGTTCCTCCTGCTCACCTTCTTCGTGTTCGCGTTGGCGCTGACCGTCCGGCTTCGTGTCAGTGAGGTGACGCTCCCCGAGATCGGCCGGGGCGAGGGCCCCTCGGCGGAGTCTCGCATCATCGTCGCGCTCACCGGCGCGGGGGATCTGCTGCTCGACGGCGAACCGATCGCGTGGGATCAACTGGCGTCGGCCCTTGGCCCGCGTCTGCGGGCGGACGATGGGTCCGCGGCCCCGGTGCTGTATGTCGCCCCGGACGAGGGGGCCGCGACCGGCCGGCTCATGGAATTGCTCGATGCCCTCGCCAACGAGGGGGTGCGGGATGTCCGCTTCCTGCGTCGGCCCGCCGAGGGGACCTAGGATTCCGGGCCCGTGGAGACGCGCACCTATTCATCATGGTCGGTGGCGCCGTGCCTGCTGCTGAGCATCGGTATCCACGCCGGGGCGGCGCTGGCGATCGGCGGGCTCGGCTGGTCCGGCCCCGGCGCGCGGTCGGCCGTGGAATTCGCCCCGCCGACGCCGCCCGAGGTCCGGCCGGGGATCGAGCGGTCTGATGCGATGTCGATCTCATGGATCGGCTTCGAGGACCCGACGCCGCACAGCGCCACGCCGGCGGAGTCGGATCAACCGGAACTCACGATGAACAGCGGCGCGCCCGCGACGATGCCGGCGGATTTGGTCCCCCCCCCGCCCCCCCCCCCCCCCCCCGCCCCGGGCGCGGGGGCACCCGGCGGGGGGGGCGGGGGGCCCCCTTCCCCGTCCGCGATGACACCGTCCGAGGTGGCCGAGGCCAAACAGACGCTCGAGATGGCGTGGCGCGAACTGGGCGTTCAGACCGAGCGCGGCGCGCGCTCGCTGGAGGCGGTGGGCAAGGAACTGCGTCGCTCGGCGCGCGACGCGGCCGAGGCGGTGCGCGCGCTGATGAGCGCCCTGGCAACCCCCGCCGACGAACCGACCGAGACCTTGGCCGAGACTCCGCCCGAGCCGACACCGACTCCCTCGCCGGCCGCGCCCCCCCCGTCGCCGGGCGAGCCCGGGCAATCGTCCGACCGGGAGTCCACGGCGTCGTCCATTGCGCGCGTCGAGATCGAGGCGCGGAAACTGGGCAACCCCGCGGCGGGCGCGGGGCTGGACATCAAGACGGTGCGCCCTCGGTTTACGCATTACACGCGCCTGACCGTCCAGCCGAAGGACCCGCTCATCCGGGTTGAGTTCGACCGCACGGGCGTGGTGGTCGGCGCGACGGTGGTGGAGTCCTCGGGCCATCGCGATGTGGACCGACCGATCCTGGACGCCATCTACCGGTGGACGGCGACGGGGGAGGCCCTTGATTCCCTCAAACCCGGCTCGGACCCCGCAACCGTCGCCCTTGAGTTCCGTATCGTTCTTTGAAGAATGCCGGGGCGCTTGGACATTCGTCCGTCGTCCGGGGGCGTTCGGTCCGGGGAATGTCCATGCGCCTGAGCAAGCGGTGTCAGTACGGCCTGAAGGCGGCGGCTCGCCTCGCCTCGCGTCACGGTCCGGGTTATATCCAGTCAAAAGAGATCGCCGAGGCGGAGGCGCTTCCGGCGAAATTTCTCGAGTCGATTCTGCTGGCCCTGCGATCGGCGGGGCTACTGGAGTCGAAGGTCGGCATGGGCGGCGGGTACCGCCTGGCCCGCGCGCCCGAGGCGATCGGGGTGCGCGAGATCATCGACGCCGTCAATGGCAGCCATGAAATGGTCGAGCCGGGTGATCCGGGCTCGGTCGGGCATCGATCGCTGGTCATGATCCAGGATCGGATCGATGCCGCGGTCGGCATGGCGGTTGACGGGCTGTCGCTCTCGGACCTTCTGGCACACCGGTCTTCCCCCGTCGTGGCTGGGTAATTCCGGGCGATGCTGGACCCTTGGCGCCGGATGGCCGACGAGACACCTAGCATGTCTGCGATGTCCCGACGCGTGAACGGTTGCGCGATGGTCTTGGCCGCGATGGCGTTCGCGCCTTCGGCGGCGGCGCAGGATCAGCCCATCGAGCAGGGCGTGGCGGATGTGGACCCGCTGCGGCGGAGTTTCCGGGTGATCAACCCGGACCTGCGGATGGATGTCGGGTTCGAGGGGCTCTACCGGCTCGACGAGTCGGACGCGGCCAGCCCGTTCTACCGGCGGGCCGGCGGCCTGTACGCCGTGTTCCCGCAATCGGTGTATTTCGAGACGCGCCAGGGTGTGATCGTGGACATCCCCCCCGGCACGGTGTTCCACTTCGGCAAGCCCGAGCCGGCGACGGCCCCGGGCGACGCGCTGCCGCCGGGGGCATCGCTCTCGATCGACCGGATCCGCATGAACGAGACCTCTGGCCTGCGCCAGCAGAGCCGGCTGTCGCCCAGCCCGTTGATGCAGGCGCGGCTGGATCGTGCCGCGCCGCCGACCGACGAGCGGAACACGCATGACGCGGGCGCGGAACGCGATGAAGCGACGATGACGGCGCGCGAGCCGGGCGTCATGTCCGACGATGCGTATCGCGCGCGCCGATTGGCGCAGATCGCGGCCCGCCACGGGGCGCCGCCGAGCCAGCGCTGACGCCTTGGCTTACTGCGGACGCTGCGGGGAGTTGTCGCCCTGGCCCGCGATCGATGACCGCATCGAGGTGTCGGCGACGACATTCTGCATCTTGTAGTAGTCCATCACGCCGAGCCGGCCGGTGCGGAACGCCTCGGCCATCGCCTTGGGCACCTCGGCCTCGGCGAGCACGACGATCGATCGCGCCTTCTGCACCTCGGCCTTGTATTCCTGCTCCTGCGCGACGGCGAGTGCGCGACGCTTCTCGGCCTCGGCCTGGAAGCGGCGCTTGTCGGCCTCGGCCTGATCGGCCTGGAGTTTGGCGCCGATGTTCTCGCCGACATCGATGTCGGCGATATCGATCGAGAGGATCTCGAACGCGGTGCCCGCGTCGAGGCCCTTGGCGAGCACGGTCTTGGAGATTCGGTCGGGGTTCTCGAGCACGACCTTGTGGGTGGCGGAGGAGCCGATGGTGGTGACGATACCCTCGCCGACGCGGGCGATGATGGTTTCCTCGGTGGCGCCGCCGACGAGGCGCTGAATGTTGGCGCGGACGGTGACGCGGGCGCGGGCCTTGAGCTGGATGCCGTCCTGGGCGACGGCGTCGATGGTGCCGCGTCCGAGGGCGGGGTTGGGCACATCGATGACCTTGGGGTTCACGGAGGTGTTGACGGCGTCCTGGATGTCGCGTCCGGCGAGATCGATGGAGCAGGCGGTGTCCCAGGGGAGCTCGATGCGGGCGCGGTCGGCGGCGATGAGCGCGTTGATGACGCTGGGGACGCGTCCGCCGGCGAGGTAGTGCGTTTCGAGTTCGCTGGTGGAGATGTTGAGCCCGGCGCGGACGGCGCGGATGCGGGAGAAGACGATCGTCTTGGCGTCGACCTTTCGGAGCTTCATGCCGATGAGCTCGGTGAGGCCGACCTTGGCGCGGCTGAAGAGGGCCTGGATGTAGAGGTTGAGGAAGGGAACCACGATCGCCAGGATCACGACGCCGACGACGATGGCGATGCCGATCAGGACCATGGTGATTCGATCGAGAGCGAGGACGGTCAACATGAGGGGGTGATCTCCGTGCGCCGGGTGTGGCCCGGACGCGGCTGCGGGTCATTATTGCGATCGGGGGCGGGTTGGCAACGGCCGGGGGCGGATCGGCGCGGATTAGGCGGTGTTTCCGGGCGCGACGCCGGAGGGTTGCTGGATGAGATCGTTCACCGCCTGCTGGACATCATGGCCGGCCAGATCCATCTCGCAGGCGGTCTCCCAGTCGAGGTCGATGTTGCCGCGGTCGGCGGCGATGAGGGCGTTGACGACGCTGGCGACCCTTCCGCCGGCGAGGTGATGGGCCAGGAGTTGATCGACGGAGAGGTCGATGCCGGCGCGGACAGCGCGGATTCGCGCGAAGATGATGGTGCGGGGGTCGGCCTTGCTGAATCTCAACTTGATGAGTTCAC
This sequence comes from uncultured Phycisphaeraceae bacterium, assembly GCA_964607595.1. Lineage (GTDB taxonomy): Bacteria > Planctomycetota > Phycisphaerae > Phycisphaerales > UBA1924 > JACKHC01. The sequence goes on along the minus strand of CAZSLT010000124.1, from coordinate 170 downwards.
CCAGTCCGATCGGTGCGCCGGAGAGCATGGCCTGGATGTACAGGTTGAGGAAGGGAATGATGACAGCGAGCGTCACGACCCCGACGACAAGCACGAGGCCGAGGGCGATCATCGCGGCCGTGCTGAGCGCCAGTGTGGTGACCATCGCGGCGGGCTCCATGAGATTGAAA
>CAZSLT010000123.1:2680-8474 GCA_964607595.1 uncultured Phycisphaeraceae bacterium | reverse complement strand
TCCAGCGGCACCGCGCCGTTCTCGAGAAGGGCGTCGTTGAATCCCCGCAGGTCGAACCTGTCACCCAGTTCCTTCTCGGCGCGGGCGCGCAGCGCGCGGATGTGCAGCTCGCCGATTTTGTACGCCGTCGCCTGACCGGGCCAGCCGATGTACCGGTCCACCTCGCGCTCGATGTTCGTCTGTGACAGGCCCGAGTTGGCGAGCATGTAGTCGATCGCCTGCTGGCGGGTCCACCCCTTGGAATGAATCCCGGTGTCCACCACGAGCCGCATGGCGCGCCACATCTCGTAACTCAATCGCCCGAAGTCGTCGTAGGGGTCCGTGAACAACCCGTGCGGCGGGTCGCCCATCTCCAGCCCCAGCCGCTCGGCGTACAGCGCCCAGCCCTCGACAAAGCCGGTATAGCCGAGCGTCGTCCGCCACTCGTGCAGCCCCTGCTCCTCCAACTCCTGGGCGATGGCGATCTGGTGGTGGTGCCCCGGCACCGCCTCGTGGAGCGTTAGCGCGATCATCTCGTACTTGGGGCGCTGGTCGAGCGCGTAGGTGTTGGCCACGAAGAAGCCCGCCACACCGTTCTCCGGCGAGCCGGGGTAGTAGTACGCCGTCGGCGACTCGGCCGCCATGAACGACGGCATCTCGCGCACGCCGTACGGAAGCCGCGGCAGTTTGCGGAACAGCCGGGGCATCTCGCCGTCGATGCGCTTGGCGATGTCGCGGTACGCCGCGAGCAGCTCCTCGGCGGTGTCGAAGTAGAACCGGGGATCGGTGCGGAGGTACTCCGTGAACGCATTGAAGAGCTCGTCGCCTTGGAGTTCGTTCTTTCGCGGGAAGTCCGAGCGCGCGATAACCTCCAACATCTCCGCCCTGATCCGCGCGACCTCCTTCAGCCCGGTCTCGTGGATCTGGTCGGCGGTCAGGTCGAGCGTCGTGTGCCCCTTGAGCGCGAAGTCGTAGTACTCGCGCCCGCCGGGCATGTCGGAGATGCCCACCGACTCGCGGCAGGCGGGCAGGTATTCATCCCGCAGGAACGCGCCGAGGCGCAAGAGCGCCGGGGCGATGTCGCGCTCGATGATGATCGCGGCCTGGGTGGCCCGCTTGTCCGTACGGCCCGCGAAGGGCTTGAACATCGCGTGGGTCATCGGGTCGGCGCCGCCGAGCAGCGCCTGGCGGAAGCACTGCGCCTCGGCGCCCTCCATCGCCGCGCGGGGCGGGACCTTGCCCGCCTCGACGCCGGCGCGCATGTTGGCGATCGCCTGATCGATGTACGCGGGCACGGCGCGCAGCCGCTCGAGGTACGCCAGTTCCTGCGTCTCGCCGGCGATCGGGATGTTGTCGGCGAGCTGCGGCAGCGTGGTCTGCGGGCCGTGGAGGCGCGAGATCGGGAACATCCAGCGGTCGAACGCGGCGCCCTCGATGTCGCGCCGCAGCTCCCACCGCAGGAGGCGCGCGTTCACGCGGTTGGCGGGCGTGAGTTCCTCGGCGGGGATGTCGTTGAGTTGCGTGAGCCGGGCGCGGGCGCTCTCGAGGTCGGCGCGCCGGGCCTCGGCCGAGAGGTCGGGCAGGCGGTGGTCGAACTCGCGCCGGCCGCGTTCGGAGGCGCTGATGGGGTCGGCCTCGAGCATCGCGTTGAACTGAGCGTCCAGAAGGTCGTGGAGCCGATCATCGGCGGGGCTCGCGGCGGCGAGGGTGGTCATGGCGGTCACGAGGGCGGACGCGGCCAGCGCCCAGCCCCGCCTCCTGGGTGTGGTGGTGGTGTTCATCCTTCGAGGATACCGCCCGCGCGGGGTGTCAAGAGTGTCAAGCCCCGGGCCGGTATGTCCGATATGCTCGGACGGGCCGCCGTTGAAACGCCCGACCGCCGACGACACCGAGGCATCCTTTTATGCAGAAGTACGACCTGTGCGTGATCGGTTCCGGCCCCGCGGGGCAGAAGGCCGCGGTGCAGGCGGCCAAGCTGGGCAAGCGGGCGTGCATCGTCGAGCGTCGCGAGGTGATCGGCGGGGTGGCGATCAACACGGGGACGATCCCCTCGAAGTCGCTGCGCGAGGCGGTGGTCCACCTGACGGGTCTGGAGCACAAGGGGCTGTACGGGACCTCGTACCAGGTGAAGAAGGACATCACCGTCGAAGACCTGACGACCTGGTGCCAGTCGGTCGTCAAGCACGAGATCGACATCACGCGCCATCAACTGCTGCGCAACGAGATCGACATCCTCAACGGCACGGCGCGCTTCGCGGGTCCCCACACCGTCGAGGTCGTGCACGGTGACGAGATCGAGCCGATCCACGCCGAGCACATCCTGATCGCCACGGGGACGACCCCGGCGCGCCCGGAGAACATCGAGTTCGACCGCTCGAACATCGTGGACGCCGACGGCGTGCTGACGATGCCCTCGCTGCCGCGGACGATGCTCGTCATCGGCGGCGGCGTGATCGGGGCGGAGTACGCGTCGATGATGCAGGCGCTGGGCGTCAAGGTGACGCTGGTGGAAGGGCGCGACAAACTGCTGGAGTTCCTGGACCCGGAGATCTGCGAGGCGTTCCAGTACCACCTGCGGCAGTCGGGGATGACGCTGCGGCTGGGCGAGAAGGCGACGCGCGTGCAGAAGGTGGACGCCCCTCCGGGGATGCGCAGCGCCGACGGCGTGCTCGTCGAGGTGACGCTGGAGTCCGGGAAGACGCTCCGCGCCGACTGCCTGCTCTACGCGATCGGCCGGCAGGGCGCGACGGCGGACCTGCAATTGGATCGGGTCGGGCTGAGCGCCGATGCACGCGGGCGGATCAAGGTCAATGAGCACTATCAGACCGCCGTGCCGCACATTTACGCGGCCGGCGATGTCATCGGGTTTCCCGCGCTGGCGTCGACCTCGATGGAGCAGGGCCGGCGGGCGGCATGCCACATGTACGGGCTCAAGTGCGAGTCCATGCCCCACCTCTTCCCCTACGGCATCTATGCCATCCCCGAGATCTCGATGGTCGGCTGGACCGAGCCGCAGCTCACCGAGCAGGACATCCCCTTCGAGACGGGCATCGCCAACTATCGAGAGATCGCACGCGGCAAGCTGCTCGGCGACGACATCGGGATGCTCAAGCTCCTCGTCCACCAGGACTCCCGTCACATCCTGGGCGTCCACTGCATCGGGTCGGGCGCGACGGAACTGGTCCACATCGGGCAGGCGGTGATGGCCCTCAACGGCACCATTGACTACTTCGTCAACACCGTATTCAACTACCCCACGCTGGCCGAGTGCTACAAGGTCGCGGCCCTGAACGCGGTCAACAAACTCGCGCACCGCTGACCCCGCCCGCCCTTCCGCCTCCCCCCGGCACAAGCCCGGAACCGCCGGCTCCATCCGGGCGTAGAATGGGCCCGTTCCGCCCGATCCCGCCGACGCCGGGCCAGCGCCCGGGGGCACGGTGTTGCCGATGTCACGACTGCGACTCTCCAGCACCAACCCCGATCAGGCGCCCGTCGACCTCGTCGACAGGCCGCTGGCCATCGGCCGTCACCCCGACAACGACATCTGCATCCGCGACGATGTCGCGTCGCGGTTCCATTGCGTGGTCGAGCCCTCCGAGGGGGGCGTGTACCTGCTCAAGGACCTGGGCTCGCGCAACGGCACGAAGGTGAACGGGCGCAAGGTCGATGTGATCCTGCTCTCGGACGGCGACATCGTCTCCATCGGAAAGCACGCGTTCTCGGTGGAGTTCGTGCCCGACGAGGGCGCGGCGTACGACACGCCGATCGACCAGCCCTCCACGCGCCGGCGCGACGGCCGGCCCGCGAAAGTGAAGTCCAGGCGCACCCGCCCCGGCAAGGAGTGGGTGGGCGGGCTGCGTGACATCGCCGACGCCCTGCCCGACACGACTTCGATGGACGCCCCGCTGACGCTGATCGATGCGGATGGGCGTCCGAGCACGGCGCTCGAGACCGCCGGCGATGGGTCGGTGGCCGCGCGGCTCCTGCTGATCATCGCGGCCCGCGCCCGCGCCACCGACATCCATGTCGAGCCCAAGGACGAGAATTACCAGGTCCGCATGCGCGTCGACGGGCAGATGATCTCGGTGGCGGACCTGCCCGACGCCGTGGGGGACCTCTTTGTCGGTCTCGTGCGCAACGCGTGCCTCATGGCCCAGGCGGGGCGGGACGCCATGCTCGACGGCCATTTCTCGGCCCGTTGGGCCGATCGACGCGTGGATTTCCGCGCCAGCATCACGCCGACCGTCCGCGGCCAGAAGCTCGTCATCCGCGTCCTGGACGCCCTGACCGCCCCGCAGCGCCTCTCCGAGATGGGCATGCCCATGTACATGGAAGAGGCCGTCCGCAAGGTCTGCCAGCAGGACACGGGCTTCATCCTCGCCTCCGGCCCAACCGGCTCGGGCAAGACGACGACGCTCTACAACGCGCTGCGCGAGATCGACCGCGATAAGCGGAATGTGGTCACCATCGAGGACCCGGTTGAATACCACCTCGAGGGCGTCACGCAGATCCCGGTCGGGCGCGACACGCGGTTCGCCGATCTGCTCCGCTCGATCCTGCGCCAGGACCCCGATGTGATTCTCGTCGGCGAGATCCGCGACGAGGAAACGGCGCGCACCGCGATGCAGGCCTCGATGACCGGGCATGTCGTCTTCTCGACGATCCATGCCAAGGACTCGATCGGCGCGATCTTCCGCCTGCTGGACCTAGGCGTGGAGTCCTACCTCGTCGCCAACGCGCTCAACCTCGTCGTCGCCCAGCGCCTCGTCCGCACGCTCTGTGAGAACTGCAAGCGGTCGGTCCCCGTCACGCCGGGCCAGGCGACGCGCACCGGGCGATACTTCGACGGCAGGTACCAGTCATTCGTCCCCACCGGCTGCGCCCGCTGCCTGCGGACCGGGTTCGTCGGCCGGCAGGCGATCTTCGAGATGCTGCTGTTCGACGACGAGCTCCGCGACTGCGTGCTGCACAACCCGACCATCCAGAAGATGAAGAAGATCATCGAGCAGGGGGTCTTCCGCACGCTTCAGCAGTCGGGGTGGGTGCTCGCGGCCCAGGGCGTCACTTCGCTCGATGAGGTCGACAAGGTCGCCGGCTGGGCCTGACCCCCCGTCAGCTGGGCCTGACCCCCCCAAGACCCCCGACCCCGCCACCGGCCGCCGCGATCCCCCAACACCCCGCGACTCAGGTTCCCGTCGCCCGAAACGCCGGATGCTGCCGGCCGCGAATACGGCGCGGCGGGACGGGCTGGGAACATTGGTCCAAAAAACGGAAACGCCTCGTACCGGTGTTCCCGGGCCGAGGCGTGACTCCTCAGTGTGGCAGGTTGTTGGGACTAATCCCGAACCCAGGGGCGCCCGCTGTTCACGGCCGCTCCCAGATGAAAGCACATTTTGATCTCTCGATCTCTGGCTCTCGAGTCGGTTCCCTGTGCGGACCGACACGCAGAAGATAACCGCATTCAGCGGCCCTGCAAGAGCTCTGAGCGCAAAAACGACAACAAATCCACGCACCGGGTTTCCCCGTCGCGGACTCGTTGGCGTCTGCGTAAAGAAGAATCCCCCGATCCTCCTTACACAAACCAACTTTGTCATTCACTTCGTCGATGATTTACCACCGACGAAGCGAGCACAGGGAATCCGTGGCATAATTTGGCCGAATGCAATGGCATTGCACCATGCACAACCAGCCACCACGGAGGAGTCAGCGAGTGATTCCTTCGAGCTCCGCTCGGGTCTTTAATTGTCGAGTAGGTTTGCTTCCCCTACTCCGTGGCGAGGCTTCCACCTCTCGCCACCCCCTCTGTGCGAGGGAT